>JAKURM010000019.1:0-13393 GCA_022449945.1 Candidatus Thalassarchaeum sp.
TCCAGGCATCCGGAGAGGGGGTTCAGTTCGGGGGAAGTTATCCAAACCATCAGGAGGAACTTGTTGGCCCACGGGAGTCACCTACTTCTGATTCTGGACGAGGTGGATGTTCTGATCAGGAGGGATAGTGCGGATTTGATATACAAACTCCTCAGAGTGGACGAGGGGCAAGAAGAGCAGGGGTCAATTTCCTTGATTCTGGTGAGTCAGGAGCCGACTCTCTTCAGCCTTTTCGAACAGGCAATCAAATCCAGACTTGGTTCTGGGAACTCCCTGGTTCTGGAGTCTTACGTAGAAGAAGAGCTTGCACAGATTGCTAGACAGAGATATGAGGAGGCGTGCAGGCCTGGCTCGATAGGCGAAGAAGTTCTGGAGAAGATTGGCAGGCTGGCCGAGGATGCCATGGGAGATGCTAGGATGGCCATCGAGCTACTTGAGGGTTCAATTCGTAGGGCTGAGAAGGCAGGAAGGGGCGAGGTTCTTCTAGAAGACGTAGAGGCTGGAAAGCTGATTTCGGCATCTATCGAGCCGAACCAGGTATACCAATTGGGGAAGCACCAGAAATTAGTACTGATGGGAATTTGCAGGAGGCTCAGGAAGAGCGAAGAGGTTTCTAGCGGTGATGCAAGGAAATTATACGAGCTGGTATGCGAGGAGCACTCTGAGAGGGCCAGGGGATACACGACCTTCTGGAAGCACCTGAAGTACCTAGAGTCAGAGGGGCTGGTTAAGAGTCGCACGTCGAGTTCCAACCAAGGCAGAGGTAGGACCCAGTACATTTCGATGCCAAACTCTGCTCCTGCAGAGATTGAGAGTAGGATAGAGCGTGATCTGCTAAGCGGATGACTGATTCCATTAGCACTCCGAACCGCTCTTATAGGGGCCTTATGTCGGGATGCCGTCCGAGGTGATACAGTGGCAGGGGAGCAGGCGTTCAAGGCAGTCGTGAATGACACTGCGCCAGCATCTGGCGGCAAGTCTTTCCCGATGGAAATCACCGGAGCTAACTACAACCACTTCCTAGGCAAGAAAATAGGCGACGTCGTGGAAGGTATGTTCGTCGGAGAGGGAGACAAGTCCCTTTCTGGATACAAATTGCAGATTACCGGAGGTTCGGACGTAACAGGAAGACCGATGCGCCCCGATTTGGACGGAGGAGGGGTGAAATCTGTCCTCATTACGGCAGGAGTTGGCTACAAGGGTAAGAAGTACGTCAACAAGAACAGCAAGGAGTATCGATACAAATACGACGGGCTAAGGAGGAGGAGGAACCTCCGGGGCAATGTAATCAGCCAGGACACCCGTCAGATCAACCTGAAGGTCGTCGAGGCGGGCAAGCGTTCGCTAGATGCGATTATCAACGGTGAGGAAACCGCAGTCGAACAGCCCTCTGGAGAAGAGGAGTGACGGCTGGGTGTTGAAACTGCCAAAGGACGATTCCATTCAGCCAGAAGTGAATATAGGCATGGTGGGCCATGTCGACCATGGCAAGACCACCTTAACACAGGCCCTATCGGGAACGTGGACGGATACCCATTCTGAGGAGAGGAAGAGAGGAATAAGCATCAAACTCGGATATGCGGACACTACATTCTACAAGACAAAGGAAGGAACCCACTACTCTGAAGGCAAGCACCCCGATGGAGATAAGGGGAAAGGTGAACTCCTGAGGATGGTTTCCTTTGTGGATGCCCCAGGCCACGAGACCCTGATGGCAGTGATGATTTCTGGTGCTTCAATCATGGATGGTGCACTCCTGCTGGTAGCCGCTACTGAAAAGTGCCCGCAACCACAGACTAGGGAGCATCTGGCTGCACTGGAAATTGCAGGTATCGATAATATCGTCGTGGTACAGAACAAGGTCGACATAGTGAGCGAAGAGAGGGCGAAGGAGTCGTATGATGAGATCATCAGTTTCGTGAGCGGGACGATTGCAGAGGGTGCACCGATAATTCCCGTCTCGGCGCATCATGACGTGAACCTCGATATTCTTATTGAGACCATTCAGGATACGATCCCTACCCCTGACCGAACCAAAGACGAGGGCGGGTTGATGTATGTGGCCCGTTCATTCGACATCAATCGTCCTGGTTCAAGGCCGGACGGGCTGAAGGGAGGAGTGATTGGAGGTAGCATCGTTGAGGGATCTTTCAGCGTAGGGGACAGTATTCTCATCGCTCCTGGTAGAAGAATACAGGAGGGTAGCAAGACTCGCTGGGAGCCCCTGAGGACTTCCATAGATGGGATACAGGGAGGTGGGGCGAACCTGGAAAGGGCCCATGCTGGAGGGCTATGCGGGATATCCACGCCATTGGATCCGCTGGCGACCAAAGCGGACGACCTTTCGGGGCAGGTTATGGCCAGAGAAGGCGAGCTCCCGCCCATCTGGGACGAGCTGGGCCTTGATCTTCAGCTTCTGGAAACAATGGCATCCGGGGAGGACGGAGATTCAGATGGAATCAGGCCACTGCAGCCAAACGAGATGCTGATGGTCAACTCAGCTACGGCCACAAGCGTAGGCACAGTCTCCTCGATCAAGGCAAAGAAGGCCACGTTGTCGTTGAGGCTGCCAATCTGTGCGAAGAAGGGGAGCAGAATCACGCTTTCCAGAAGGGTAGGCACCAGATGGCGGTTAATTGGCCACGGGACAATAACAGGATGATCCCATGGTGGGAGTCCTCGTAGATGCCTGTGGATGGGCGTCTCTCGTGGATGCGGGGTTGAATCTCGACATCGCACTAGAGGGAGTGGTTGGAAGCGCAGAGCTGTTCCTGACGGATGCAGTTCGAAAGGAGCTGGATTCTCTCGAAGATGAGAGGGGTGGGCTATTGCTAGACCTACTCTATGAAAGGGCGAGCATTCTGGATTCGGCAGAAGGGCACACCGATGACGCCCTAGAATCCCTATCTATGGAGAAATCCTGGCCAGTCCTGACCGTCGACAGGAGGCTGAAGGAGCGTTTGTTGGGTTCTGGGGGCTCTTACATAGAAGTCACTTCTGGGCCAGCGCTGCGACTAGTGGACCCCTAGGGAAGGGTGAACAGGCTGTCATCCCCATGGCCATCCATCAAACCAATCTTGACTGCTGCATCTAGCCATGCATGGGCGTAGTTTATTGCACCGAATGCACTGACCAGATTCCCCTCATTTGCGAAGTGTCGGGCATCGGCCGTGTAATCATCACACATTTTCAGCATGGTGTCGAGCCTTGCAGCGTCTAACTCGTTTTCAGTACATGGAGTCGCTTTGGCCCTAGCCCGCTCAGTGATGCCGAAGTATTTCTCGATACGCTCAATGGTGACTGTTTCAGGCATGGAGATACCTCAAGAAATCAATTCGGAGGCCTTCTCGCTAAGTCTGAACAGCCTGCTTCTTCCCTCTTTGCGCGCGGAAAGGATCCCGGAACGATAGAGTGAGTTGTAAATCTGCGATAATCTTGGCCTTCCAACCTCTAGCCTGGCTTGTATCTCTGCATCGGAAGGGGATATTTCCCTCTCCGAGGCAATTGAGACCACCAGCCTCTCTGCATCGTTCATAGATCCTAGATGGTTTTCATCCAGGGAGTCGGAAGAATCCCACTTTGGCCCGATACTGACGGGTTTGGGGGTTTCCACTCCGATAAATTCGGTTTCCACATTTGAGTCTTCGAATTCCGGTTCTGGTTCTACCAAACCGATTGGCTCTCCTTCCTCCTGTTCTTCTGATGGTTCGGGAAGCGTCTCTTCCAATTCTGAGTCCACTGTCCATTGCTCCCCATCGGTGGATAATACCCCCAAGTAGTCTGGAGGCTTCGGTTCAGTGTTAACCATCCTTCCCTTTTGTTGAGTTTCGGGATATGTTGCCGGAGTAGGGGCTTCTCGAGGGCCTTCAATTCCGTGGAGTTCGGAAGAGTCTACGACGGGAGTATTGTCCGGCCCGGTATCCATGTTGTCCGAGGCACCCCTTGTACGGTTGAGTAGTCCAGAAAATCCGCCGGAAGGCATGGAGAACCTAGGTGGCTCAGTCCCTTCTTCCATTGCCAATACCGATTCGCTTTCCGTGTGCCAATCAGTGATTCTAGATGTGTCGTGAGTGGCATCGGGGGTATTTTCCTCATTGGACAATATCCCCTCTGGTTCCTCGGTTTCTTCCTCCTGTTCGTCCAACGAATCCGAATCGTCGCCCCATAGGTCATCTGGCTCCACATCCCAGTCATCCTCGTCATCCTCTAGTTCTTGCTCGGATTCTTGGATATCTCCATTGGTATCGGGAGGCTCCGCCCAATCACTCAATTCAGGTTCATCGGCTATCTCGGGGGTTTCTGGTTGTAATTTCTGACTCGGTGCGTCCCACTTGACGAGTCTTTCCAGCGTCCCTTCTGATCCAAGGCCCCTCTTCTCGTCGAGAAGATCCCGCAATAGGGTCAGGACCTCCCTGGGGTTGCCTCCTGTCCTGGAATGTATCGCACTTAGGAGACTGGGTTGGATTTTCCACCTCTCCCTCGACATACGCCTAAGTCGGGAGTCGCAAAGTAGCTGAATCTGATTCTCTGAAAGTTCAGGGACGTACTCAGGTGGATGGAAAAGGGCCTTGACGCCATCATCCAGCGAAGCAAATTGGGAATTGGTCAGGATTGCGACTACGAACGCCCTGAGGCGTTGAAGAATGGGAGAGATTGTGCCCAAGAAATCGGACATTTCGGCATCTGGGGGGTAATCTATGGCAATTAGCGGCAGTGAGCCGGTGAACGAGTCTAAAGTCTCAACCAGATTCTCCACCGTTTGATGCATCGTATTGGGGACGTTGTGACCACAGAAAGTGACTGAAAGTTCGCTAAGGAATCGACTTACTGGATCTTCATCATTCCAATAGAACCCTACGAAGTGCTTTCCTGTCTGAGAAGAAAGGGAGTTGACCAGAGATGTCCTCCCGGAACCCCTCTCCCCGACAAGAAGCATCATCCTTGCTGATTGGGAATGCATATGCTCCCTCCAAGTCGAGAGGATCCCCTCACATCCGACCATCTCGTGGGCTCGGCTCCTCTCTACAGGGCGAGTATCGAATGGGTTCCCGGGAAGTGGAGGCACATCAAGGATGGAAACCCCGCTAACCACCATGGTGCACCAGTGGCATCTGGGATTCTTAATATTCACGCATAATTACGCTTCTAGGAAGGATGATTTACGGGTCCTAGGAAATCTCCGGACCTCAAAAATCGGAATGTTTTGACTAGTTATTCGGTTTACATTCTGGGATGTTAACGCATAATTAACGCTTCAATAATGCGTTAGCGAAGCGTTAATGGCAATATTAACGCATTTTTACTGCTTTGGGAATGGCTTGAAAAAGGTTAGAAGCCACTTTCCACGGGTCCATGGTTGAGTGTCATGCCAATAGAGAACAGTCGCATCAGGGGATTCTACAAACTGTCAGTAGCCGAGAGAAGGGAGCTCCTTGCAGGTATTGCTGGTCTCTCTGAAGAACAGTTGGAGGCATGGGCCAACTCTGGGGAGTTGGACGAAGACTCCGCAGACAGGATGATCGAGAACGTAGTGGGAACTTACTCCCTCCCCATAGGGGTGGCTACGAACTTCGTAATAGATGGCTCTCACTATGCGATTCCATTCGTCCTGGAGGAGCCCAGTGTGGTTGCTGCTGCGAGCAATATGGCCAAGAGGTGCCTGGAAAAAGGGGGGTTCACGTCAAATAACGATGACCCGGTGATGATTGGCCAGATACAAGTCGTGGGCTGTGAGGACCCCAATGGGGCCATGGAGTCGATTATTGCGTCGAAGGATGAGCTGATGGCTAGCTGCAATGAGGTAGACCCCATCCTGGTTAAGTTCGGAGGCGGGTGCAGGGACATCACAGCTAGGGTGATCGATACTGGTTCTGGACCAATGCTGATTGTCCACATTCTGGTCGACTGCAGGGATGCTATGGGGGCTAATGCGGTCAATACCATGGCAGAGACAATTGCACCGAAGGTAGAGGCGATAACCGGTGGAACGGTAATCCTGAGGATAATCAGCAACCTAGCAGTCCACAGGCTTGCTAGGGTTAGTGCGGTTTTCACCCCCGGGGAGATGTCGGACAAGGGCGATGATGCCCAGCAGGGTAGCGAAGTGATCGAGGGAGTGATCCAGGCATACCACTTCGCTGAGGCGGACCCTTTCAGAGCGACTACGCATAACAAGGGCATTATGAATGCCATTTCCGCCGTAGCAATAGCCTGCGGCCAGGATTGGAGGGCAATCGAGTCCGGGGCTCACAGCTATGCATCTCACGAGAGGACGTACGGTTCACTGACCAAGTGGTCGAAGGACGATGCTGGCAATCTGGTAGGATCTATCGAACTGCCTATGGCAGTAGGACTGGTTGGTGGCGCGGTAAGGGTCCATCCTGCCGCACAGGCGAATGTGGCACTTCTGGGCGTTGAGAGCGCGGACGAGCTAGCGAAGGTGATGGCAGCATCCGGATTAGCTCAGAATCTGGGGGCTCTTCGTGCACTGGCAACAGTTGGAATTCAAGCTGGGCACATGAAGCTCCATGTCAGGAACATGGCAGTAACCGCAGGAGCTGAGGGCGAAGAGGTGGACGGGGTTGCATCAATGTTGAGGGAAAGAGGCGGGAGGATCACGCAAGCCTCGGTGATCGAGGCCTTGGAAGAATTGCGTGGAAATTAGAATCTCAATCGATTCCGCGATTCCTGGCGTCTTCGGCACGAGCATCGGCCCTCCCGGCCTCAACGTCCACTAATCTCATCATCAATGCCCCAATTAGAATCAATAGTGCAACACTGAGGACCCCCACTCTGCTATCGAACATCAAAGTCATCGTTGCATATATGAACGGTCCAATCAATGCAGCCACCTTACCAAAGAATCCGAAGAATCCGAAGAATTCTGCACTTCTAGTCTCGGGGACCATCTGTCCGAAGAGGCTCCTTGCAAGCCCCTGGGAACCGCCCAGAACCAATCCCATGCCGCACCCTAGTAGCAAGAATTGAAGGCCGACGTCTAGGCCAAGCTTTGCCCAGAAATTATCCCTGACCCACATCGTATAACCATCCAGAGGACCGTCGCCCAGGTTAGTGGGGTGGTCTATTCCGACATTTGTCTGACCTTCCAGGGGGCCTCCTGAGACGCTGACGCTGAATCTGGTTTCATCTATTGATGAAATGAGTGACTGCATCGTTGCACTATCAGAGGGGATTGAATGGAGGAACTGTGGTTCGTCCGCTGATTTTCCATAAACCCAATCATAAGTCGCAGTCCTATTATCCAACTCAATTGGCAATACTGATGCATATCCTTGGGCCCATGACTGCTCGTCGAATTCGCCATCTGCATAGTCAAGTTTCTGAGCAATCCCATGTGCATCGTAATTGATTTGGACCTGGTATGCTTGCGCTTCCTCGTCCCATTCATACATTATCTCATGGTCATCATGAGAATCGAATACCAAGGGAGCAAAGGAGACTGCTGCGAAGCAAAGGACTACCCAACCTGCCAATGCCACTGAAAGGGCCTTTTTTGTTCCGATTCCTTCCTTGACAGTGAAAACCGTGAACCAACCTTTGAGGGGAAGCCATCCTTTCACGGGACCCCCATTCGAGAGAATGGTGAATGCCAAAGCACTGGGCCATGCCACGAACTGTACAGCCAGAATAGTGATCATCAATTGTGTGGCTGTGAGTCCTAGGACTACTGGCCCATAGACGCCACCTAGAGCCGTAACTGTGTTGATTCCGTCAATGAAGAAGAAGTATGCAAGCATGTAAATGAACAAAGTACGGAACTTGTTGGTTTCGCTCAAGGTCTTCTTTATCTCGGAAAGTGCCAATCGAGTTGAGTCCATTACCCCCATTGCGTCCATCTCATTCTGGATAGGTGGTTCGGGAACCCACTTGAATGTCAATAGGGCGAATCCATACCACCAGACACCCGCCGAAGCGATACAGAAAGGAACGACCCAATCTCCAGTAAGTGAGAGGACCATTCCGAAGTGAATCAGAAGAAGAAGGCCCCCTCCCAGGTAGCCATATGCGAACGCCTTGTTGGAGATATCATCCATCTCATCATCGGTTCCCATGTGTGGGAGAAGTGAGTTGTAGAACACCCCGGCGCCATTAAGTCCAACGTTTGCAATGACAAACATTACTAGAATCCACAACCACTCATAGCCATCGACCAGCAGTGCAAAACCGATGAGGAATGTCCCTCCAGCTCCAACGTAGGTCAATATCCTAAGCCACCACATCTTGATTGCGCGACGATCTGCAATCACCCCCAAAGAGGGGCTAATCAGTGCTACCATCAATGCGGCACCGGACACTGAATAAGCCCAAATCGCATCTGAAGTCATCAGCTTTCCGAATACAGATGTGGTTAGTCCATTCGCTTCCAAGAACAAGTATGCGTACCATACCGGAAGTATTGCAACGGTGACGCTAGTCTCGAAGGCTGACTTCCCCCAATCATAGAGTACGTATCCTCTGACGGCTTTTGGGTCTGATGCGCGGTCTAATTCTACTGTCTCTGACATGTCACTCAGCCTTCTCGGTAAGAGAGGAAGAGTAAGAGCGTTGGGGCGGCGGGAAATTCACGAACCCCTGCATTCTTGGGCTGATTACCATTCGCACTATCTAGATGAGTACATGGGAACAGCCCGATGAGAACTCCGTCGCATCGTTACAGCACGGGATGGAGTTCGCTGATGGGGTTGAGTTTGATCTGAGGATCGACGGAGAAGGTGAACTGGTCATCTACCACGATGAGTTCGTTCCGGGAAAGGGGGCAATTCGTGGAAGGTGCGTCGAGCAATTGTCCACCAACGAACTTAGAGGATTCGGGATCGCGTCGATGGACGATTTGCTGAAGAATCGGTCATTCACTGATCATTGGCAGGACGGGGGGAAGACCGTGGACATAGAATTCAAGATTCCTCATCCGGTGAACAGGATAGCCACAGACAAATACCTAGGTTCAGCCATGGAACTTCTAGGCCTAATGTTGTAATCTATTGTGCTTCCAGCGAGATCTACTCTCGTTTCTAGTTTCTCGCCCAGGATTGGCACGGTTGCCAATTCCGTGGGCTTTGGCATTCCAGTGACGCGATTGATGCCTAGGATAAGGGCATGGGGAAGGTACTGGAGGGTGAAGCGCACTGTTGCAATGCCACACTTCGCAAGGACATCTGTTAGATCAATAGCCAGAACCGTGAGAGGGGAAGGCATGGAATCGATGGGGATGGCCCTGGAATACCTATCCGGATGGACCAGGTGGATCAACCCCGGACCTCCAGTGGGCCTCAATGGAAGAGGATTGGAAAGGCTGAATGAAATTCGCAGGGGAATGGGGCTATTTGTCTGGCCCGGGCCACTGGAAAGGGAAGACGAGCTATTGAGGGCGGGAGTTTCGATTGTCACGGACCATATGGACCCACGAGTTATCGAAAGGCCGGATGGCAGTCCTCGCTGGCCTCGTCCAGCAAGTCAACGATTGGATGATGATTGGCTGAGGAAGTTAGAGCGTGCTTCGGGGGAGGAGATGCCGGATCTAATTAGTGAGGCATCGGAGTCACTACCCAGTTGGCCTGAATTGGAACCAGGCCACAGGGCGTCGATCGTCAAAGAACAGGGGCATAGAATGAGATGGCGGGGGACAGAGGAAAAGTGGGCTAGAGATGCCGAAGAGGGCTTACCATGGGGAAGTTCCAGAATTCTCGGACATAGGGGTGCAGGGAAGACCCATAGCAGCTAGTCCAGACGCCTGAAAGGCTGATCTTTAGCGATGTACTTGGGCCGGTAAATTGGCACTCCCCGTCCATCCCTAGAGTTCCTCTCATCCAGTATCTGTGCGCAAATTCCTGCTACTCTGGCCCATCCGAAGAATGTCGTATAGTAGTGAGGCTTGCGGAAGCCAATCGCATTGAGTAGGCTTCCGCTTGCCAGATCGACATTCGGGTATGGATTCTTGATCTTTGGATGCTCTTTGAGAATTGGAGGTACTACATCCCTCAATGCCTTAACGATCTGGAAGTGCTCGTCGTCGGGGCAAATCTCCGAGCCCAATTCAATCAAGAGTCGGGCTCTGGGATCCTCAGCCCTTAGTACGCCGTGGCCGAATCCATAAATCGGACGCTTTGCAGCTAGTTCAGATCTTACGAAATCCTCGATTTCTGAGTGATCTGAGGTTCCTATTCGCTGTACGAACTCCAGGCAGGCTTGGTTTGCACGGCCATGTAGGGGGCCGGAGAGGGCATTCATTGCACTGGCCAATGAAGCATACACAGAGGCACGGCCAGAAGCAACCGCCTTGCCCGAGAATGTGGAAAGGTTCCCCCCTCCGTGGTCCATGTGCAATATGAAGAAGAATCGCAGGACCCGGTTCATCCTCTCGGCTTCCTCTCCATCTATCCCTAGCATATGGACAAAATTCTCGACCAGGCCGAGTTTGGTCTTCCTGGGGCGAAGTTCCTCCTTCTGGCCCCCTCTAAGCAGGAAGATCCGGGCCATTAGCTCGGGCATCCTGGCAATCAGGTTCATCGAATCGGCCCTTGCATCTCCAGTCGTTTCGGCAGCACCCATTGCCATTATCCCGATTGATAGCCAGTCCATGGGGTGTCCGCTACCTGGTGTTAGAGTCTCTAGGACTCTGAGAGCACCGGTTGGGATCTCCTCGCCTCGATGGGCCAGTTCCTTCCTGAAGGCTGCCGATTCTTCCTCGTTCGGAAGCCTCTTGTGAAAGAGTAGGTAGATTACGTCCTCCTCCTCAAGATTTGATAGGTCGCCAACCGGATAGCCCACGTAGTGTACTCCCTCAATTGTATCTACGTAAGAAGTGAGGCAGGTTCCGACAGGAATGCCACGGAGTCCACTATCCAAGTGATTCTCCGAGATTGTGAAAAGTGAGTCTTCCTCTGACATTACAAACCCTAGGGCGGACGGTACCTGAACCCTGTCATAATTCCTCCGTTATTAGATTCTGGAGGTTTTTTTGCCAAATTCAAAGCTCGGTGCATGAAAACGGCCGTCAAATGGGAAAATGACAAAAGAGAACCTCGGGGGGCGCGACTCTCGTGGCAAACTGGAGGGACGCAGTCGGGAGGCTCGATCAAGAGCATCGCCAAATGCTTGAGCCAGGTGGTCTGAGTGGGCTATTCCTAAGTTATCCGTTGACTTGGGCAAACCCATCGTTTGTTGGTGGATTCTACGGATTTCTAATTGCAATTCCGCTACTTCTGCTCTCGTCAAATCTCGGGGAACTGGAAGATTGGCCATTTCTAGCTGCCAGGCTAGTATTGGTCACGGCCTCATTGGGTGCAATTTCCCTGGTCACTTCAATGGCAATAAAGAGGCCCCCGGTGAGGCTTGATCTCAGGAGGAGGTATCTATTCCCGTTCCCCTTTATCGGACTCCTAGTGATGGTTTTCTCCGAATACTACGAATACGGAGGGGTGGTAGAGTTAGCGGGATTGGTGATCATGGTATTTCCTGGTCCAATTTACGTCCATCTATCGTATGCACCAAGGTGGAGGATACTGAGGCTTATTCAGAAGGATTTGGATCCTTTCAAGGGCATGAGTATTACAACGTACCCAGAAGACTCGTCCGTTCCAGAACAGACTGACAGTGAGATGGATGAGGCTGTCCGGGATACCTGATAATCCACCAGAAGTGCCGGTCAAATGAGGCCCAGCCTTCTCCCGCACCTGTCGAAGGCGGAAAGAACGGAGTCGATATCTTCACGCGAGAGGCCAGCAGACATCTGAGTCCTTACCCTTGCTTTGTCCCTAGACACCATTGGGAATACTATGGCACCCACCATTACTCCCTCTTTTCTGAGTTCTTCGGATAGCGCCTTGGCCTTGCTGCTCTCTCCGCACATCACTGGGATTATCGGGGTCTCGCTAACGCCCGTATCAAAGCCCATAGAGACCAGCTCCTTGCGGAAGAACGACGTATTCTCCCAAAGTCTCGAGACGTGTCCAGGTTCATTCATCAAGACCTCTATCGCAGCCTTCTGTGCTGCTGCAACTCCTGGTGGCTGACTTCCCGATAGGAGCCATGATCTACTGTGGTTGAGGGCGTGCGTCCTAACCTCATCACTACCAGCAACGATACCCCCCTGGACTCCCAAGGCCTTGGAGAAAGAGCCGATTTCGAAGGTTACTTTGCCCTGGAGTCCAAAGTGTGAGACAATCCCCCGACCATCGCCAAGTACGCCTTCTCCGTGACAGTCGTCAACGAATGTCATGGCGCCGAACTCCTCTGCTAGATTTGCGATTTCGTCCAGAGGCGCGATATCCCCGTCCATACTGAAAACTCCGTCTGTGATGATTAGCTTCCTCTCTGAGTCTTGGTTCTCCTGCAGTACCCTCTCCAGAGCACCCATGTCATTGTGCGGATATACTGCCTTAGATGCCTTGGTAAGCCTGACTCCATCGATGATTGAACCATGATTGAGCTCGTCTGAAATTATGACATCCTCTGGTCCCCTTACTAAGGATGGAATCAGCCCGACATTTGCGGTATAGCCAGCCGAGAATATTAGCGAGGACTCTACTTCTTTGAACTCGGCACAGATTCTCTCGGCCTCAAGGTGTATGTCCATAGTCCCTGCTATGGCCCGGACGGATCCGGAGCCTGCGCCATACTTCATAGTAGCATCAATTGCTGCTTCTACGACCTTCGGGTGGGTGGTCAGATTGAGGTAGTTGTTGGCAGATAGCATTATCATTTCTTTGCCATCGATTACGCATCTTGGTTCGTTGGCTGCCTCTAGAGTAGGGGGGTTCCAATCAAGACCCTGTGCTCGAAGCTCTTCGTACCTCTCGCGCATCCAGGACAGGTCGACTGGCATGGCACCCAGAAGGAGTATCGGTTCAAGGCTTAATCGGAAACTTAGCATTTTTTTCCATCGAGGGCTTGATGGGTGGGTGGGCAATCCCGGAGCATGGACTCGTGCGGAGTGAGGGTTGCAATTCTGGGAGTGGCCCAAGATGGAGGAGTCCCCCAAGCAGGATGCGGCTGCGAAAGATGCTCTGCAGCCCAATTGGACCCATCATTGAGGCTCCATCCCTCATCAATCGCAATTTTGGGAGAAGATGGGGGTCTGCACCTAGTAGAAGCTACCAGGGACGTTTCTCAGCAACTCTGGATTGCGTCCACTAGCCTTGGGATGGATGGGTTGCAAACATATGTATAGAGACTACAAGTGCATTTTCTTGAATTTGCGTGTCTCGCCGATGTGAGAAACACATTTACAAAAAAAGAGCAGGTATCCATGCACAGAATAACGCGCTCACCCCTTATATGAATGAAATTATTTTAAAAATACAACACAACATAAAACATATAATATGAACTATAAATAACAGTTATGTAGAATTATAAAAGACGCACACATCAT
>JAKURM010000019.1:13403-20262 GCA_022449945.1 Candidatus Thalassarchaeum sp.
GGGGATATTCTCGGTCGTTGGCAGTTCGGCAAAGAGTCGATGGGGCTAGATTCCGTCCCCCTTCTTGCAAGCTCAAAGGTTCTGGATGCGGTTTGTGCAAGGGGCCTGGAGGTCCCATTTGAAACTACGATTGTCGAGTCGAGTCTCCCCTTCACACCATCGAAGGGATGTGGTTTCCAGTATACCCTACTTCCAGTCCCCCATAGGGACGAGGACTCCGATACCCATGCAATATTGATCAGCGGGCCCAACAAATCTCTGCTTTTCCTACCAGATCACGATAACTGGGGAGAAACCCTTGGGCTTTACGGGGCCAAGGATGTGAGGAGCTGGCTATTGGAACTAGGAGTTGATATTGCCCTGATAGATGGTACTTTCTGGGACGAAGGCGAGCTTCCGGGAAGGGACATGACGCAAATTCCTCACCCGACGGTCTCGGAAACCCTGGAAAGGATCGGAAAAAGGGAGAACGGCGATCCGGATGTAATTTTCATTCACCTAAATCACACCAATCCACTCGTTGACGAAAGTTCGGACCAGAAAAGGAGAGTGGGGGAACTAGGCTGGGGAGTGGCCCGGCAGTCTGCGGTATTGGAACTGTAGAACCTATGCCGAAAATTATGAGCCATGAGGTCCTGCCAGGGTCATGAGGATCAGTGGGGCGGTTAGCAGCGGACTCGGCAGAGCACATGTCTTCATGTCGCAAAGCCACTACCAGTCCCAATTCAAGAGGGTTCTCGGGGTCGGTGCATGGCCTGGCACACTAAACGTGGATGTCGAAGGGGATTCCGCTGACCTTTTCAGGAAGTTAAGGGTCATTGCAGGTTTGGAGGAAGGAGATTCGAGCGAGTCGCCGGAGCCTCACAGGATTGATGGGTTCGAAAGAGACGGGAAGTCCTTCGGTGGCGCAACAGCATTTGTTGCAAGAATTTCACGGAATGGAGGCCCCTGGGAAGAGTGCGCTGTTCTGATACCAGACCTGACTAGGCATACTAGCACTGCTGAAGTGATTTCAGGGGCTTTCCTTAGGGAAGTTCTGCCATGTTCTGATGGGGATCGGGTGCACATTGAGCTCAATCGATCCTAGTCCTCCACTCATTCTCCAGTAGGGTGCTGATCTCGTATCCAGACAAGGAAAGCCATCTTCTGTACTCTCTAGGATCCTCTGGACGGGTGGACAGATGATTGGGCTCGGGAAGCTCATTGGGAAGGGGGTTGGGGAAATCAAGGTGTGAAATTTCCCAAAGTACAAGGCCCTCGGAAGGGGCCCTTCCCATGTCCACTGGGATTTCCGGTTTACTCATGGCCGAGCCCAGGTCCGTTAGATCTAGTCGTCCGGATGAAATGCCAGAGAAAGCTGAGGCAATCCTGCGGACCTGGTTCCACAGGAACGACTTGGCGCTAATTACGAATCCAACTGGTCTTCCATCCACAGATAACCATGGGCGGCACTCGTCAATAGTCCGTATTGGATCCCTGTCGCCTTCAACCTTGGAGAGATTCGAAAAGTCGTGTTGGCCCTCTATCATTTGACATGCTGAAATGAGTAGGTCTGGATCAGGGTGGGGAGGCCATTCCTCTATGCACTCGAGCCTGTATAGATACTTCCGAGAGTTCGCGTACCTTACCTTGGATTCAGCTGGGACCTTGGAGGCAGAAAGCACGACTGCGCCAACTGGAAGATGGTCATTCAGCGCACGTATTATCGAAGAGTCGGTAGCCTGTTCGGATACCGCTCTGGGCAGGTCTATCCTAGCCAAGTTGAATCGGACACTGACTCCTGCATCCGTCCTACTGGACATTTCCAAACACCCCTCCGTCCACCAAGTAAGCCTCTGAAGTGCCTTGGAAATTGAACCCTCGACGGTCCTAACATCGGGTTGAATCTGAGAACCGTGGAAGGAATGGCCATGATACCCGACAGCGACCATGAACCGGTCGCGTTGCAATTATGGCCCCCCTACTCTGTTTGGAGGTACTCTAGAGCCTCCTCTGCTGAGGCGAATCCCATGCCAAGCAAGGCAAACTCTACTGCAACAGGTAGGAACTGCTTGGCGAACTGTTCGCTTCTGTCAAAGTTGGTCTTGAAGTCAATGTTGTCGATGAGCATCTTTGCTGCTTGGTACAAATCCTGAGTTACGTCGAAGTCATCCGAAGAGTCCCCTAGTTCCTTCAACTTCTTCAATTCCCTAATCGCCATTGGGATCCTGTCGAACTCGATCAATGCATTGGCATAAGCAGCCTGATACTCCGTGCTCTGCGAGTCTAATGCTGCTGCTTTCTTGAAGTAGGCAGCAACTTGCCCCTCGTTGATTCTATCATTTCCCTTCTCATCGAAGTTTCCATTATCCTGGATCTCGAAAAGTGCGGATTCGGCCCAGCCGTGGTAACCAGCGGGATCCTCGGGATTTGCATCTATGTGGCCTTCGAAGATAGCCATCGCCCCCATGAAGTCGCCCTGCGTGATATTCTGGGCAGCCTGTGTCATTAGGTCAACGTCTGTCATCTCATTCCCCTCAGTAGTGTTGGGTGGACCCACCGTTATGAACGGTGCGGACCATCGGCTTCTACTCGATGGCGTGGAGGTCATCGTCGGGGCCTGGAGGACCGACATTGATGTCCATCAACTCGTTAATTAGTCGGTATACATCCATCGGTCTCTTCACCCCGTATAGGCAATTAGCTGGATCAGCGGACATCTCAGTCCTCTGCCTCTGCTTGGTAATCCACCCGAACATTATCGAAACTGCCCTTCTGAAACCTGTGAGGGGCTCTAGAGCATCGCCTGCCACCCCTACTCCAACCCCAAGTGACTCGACCTGCAAGCCAACACCTGAACCAGTCACTACATGGACGTTCCCAAAGCCCAAGATTCTTCCAAGTATTGAAGGGTCTGCCTTTAGATTCTCGATCTTCTGGAATGAAATTCCCTGTACGCTTGAGTCGACAAAAAGGAAACTCTTGCGGATGTGGACCCTCTTGTCGGTAATGGCGTAATCGAAAGACCTCTGATATAGAACGGTGATTGCCAACATCACGATGAATGAAACGGCCCCCAATGGGGCGAACCACAGATGATTCCATGCCGGCAATGGATTGGAGAAATCTGACCCTGCAAATCCGGCCATCCACTCGAGAATGTCCATGATCTTCCAAATTACAGGAATTGTTGAGCTGAGCAACAGCCACGAAGTTGTCCACTTCCCGGAAGTGGAGAAATTCGCATAGTGGTTGATCTTCGTCAGTACTAGCATTGAAATCACAAAACCAAGGACGCCACTAAAGTCGACGAGATTGACTACCAACTTGATTACGAAGTTGGCCCTACCTTCTCCTTCTGGTTCAAGCCAATCTCCTGCAAAGAATAGTAGGTGGACCGCCAAAACCAATACGCCCAGTATGTACTTGTCCAGCATTGACAGGAATGTTGGCCCTCCTCTCCAAATAGGGATCTCTGCCTCGGTGATCTCGGGGAAATCTGACAGAACTCCTTCTGCATCAACCCTGGACTTGAATTCGTCAATGAAACTGCTCATACGTATCTACTGCCGAGTCAATGCCTACTCAAGATGTTGGCGGATTGGAGGCTTCTGCATCTAGTGGAGGAAACCCCAGGAATGCTCGGCGTTTCCGTGAATCCAATCGTAGTCATCAATCGTCCTTGTCCCTTCACTATCAGTGATAGAAATCCGATTGACCTCGAATGGATACTCATTGTAAGTTAGGTGGCTGACCATTCCGCCTCTGGTTGGTTGGTCGAATTTCCACCTTGCCCTGCTTACTGCATTGATCAGAAATGAGGCGGAGGTACTGTCGTTCCAAACCCGAATTTGGAAGTCGGGAAGCAGATTTCCGTCGCTATCCAATAGTCCTGTTTCGGACTTGCTGAGTATTACCTCGCAGTTGTCGAATTCCTCGGTCCTGCTCCTAATTCTGTCATGGAAAACTCCTGCTGTACGCAGGGGGATCCTTGATGTGTCCCGTTTGCGCCAGGGCTTGTCATCCTTAGTGGTTGAAAGCGGGGTAATGTGGGGGACAAACCAGTCCAAGTAAGATCCATCGCTGAAATGAAGCATCCCCCAAAACCAAGGAACCGATGGGGCCTGAACGGTTACCTTCTGGAAGTATGCGGTACCCTCTACATGCTCCCCGTCGATCGTCAACTCCGCTTTCATCCCCTGCAGCCTGAGTATGTCGTAACCCATCCCAAGTGCGATGTCGTTGTTCTTGTAGGTGAGTTCGCTTGGAGGTCCCCACCAAGGAGAAAGTATCGCCTCAAATCTAGAGGGTGCGCCTCCACTTCTTGCCTTCCTGTCGCTGCTGAGGCCTAGCCACATCGACTTGTTCCCTGGGCTCATTCCCATCGACAAGTCCTCGGAGTCTATTGGCACGATGGCTCCGGCGCCCTTGCCGTCTCCTTTCCCTGGCCAGAGGGGGTGCTCGTCGCTGACTACGGCCATCCTGCATTCCCTCATGGTTAGTGGCTCATGCATCGTCTTACCGTCGTACCACCATGCGCAAACCATTCCCGGGATCACGAATCCGCCATGCTCATCCTTGTGCATCCTCGAACCTGGCTTCCACCAGTGCCCACTGACCCGAATCGCCTCGGTCTCCTTAGTTGACCACAAAGTCATGAGCTGTCGGGAGCGTCTAGGGTTTTCTGGGTCTGGTACCAATACGAGGACCCAGTACCACCACCAGGAGAGACGATGTAGGGGGGGCATGACATCCAGCCGCCAAAGGGAGGATAGGTCTCCCTCAAACTTCTGGGGAGCGTCCTGCATGAGGATCTCACATGATCTCCTTTCGGTTGAACACCGATTTGCCGATGAACACCATGACTGAAGTAACCGTCAGCAAGACTGTCACGCTTACTAGGAGGGCGACTGCTGGCTCGTTGGTTCCAAGGGTGTGAACTGGAGGCTGCCAGAACACCGACAATCCCGTGTTGATTCCGAATGCCTGCCCGATCTGGGCCCACTGGAGCGTATCTGGCCATGCCATGATTACGATAGCGTCAATCATCTGTAGTGCCCAGTGAGTGATTGAGATGCTTGTTATCGTCCAATTGGGATTGATAATCGAGAAGAACCCCATTACGAACTCCCATATCCCGAAGACTATGCAGATGTATACGCCATACTTGGGTGAAATCAGGCTCATCGTGTTGAACAAGGACCCGTAGGCGGCGAGAACAAGGGTAGTTGCAATTCCTATCCCAAGCCAAACAGGGAGGTCGGCGACCCGGAAGATTCCATCGCCAGGCCCAAGGGTTGCGGCTATTGTCCCAACTAGAAGAGAGAGAGCGATAACGTAGGAAGACGAGACTGAAAGGTATCCAAGAAGCCGGTACAGAATGAATTCGGACCTGTGGATTGGCTTCGAGAGAAGAAGGTGCAGCGTCCCGTTCTCGGATTCGTCCTTTACAAGACCCAGTGCTAGGAAAAGTGGAATGAATAGGCCAAGTAGAATCACGAAGGCCATCTTTCCGACCCCGATGATGAAAGTCGTATGGCTCAACTCACCGGCATATGCCTCGTCATCCGGGTCCTCGTCTACGTTGAAATCGGCATCGATGTCAGTTACGATCCCATTACTAGACGTCCATACTATGTCGCAGGGGATGCCGTTTTCGTTTCCTGTGTACCATACCCACATGGGTTCCTCGGTTTGGGGCTCCCCCTCTGGAGTGACCCAATCGGTTCGCAAACAGTCGCCGTCGTCGTCGAATCCGTGGCTGCCAGAGAGTCTGTCCCCTGCTGGGCAGTCAACTCTTGTCCCACTAGAGTCGAAGCAGTCTATTCCATCCTCGTCTATGTACTTCTCAGGCGGATCAGGCTCGACGTAGAAGCTCTCGGTCCAGTGGCCCCACTCCAAGTAGGATTCATCGGGCACATTCACCATCCCCTCCCCGCGCCATTTCCCTGATGCCATGTAGGTGACCAGGCCATCCCCATCGGTGTCCCCGACCTCACAGGCTGACCCGAATTCAACGCGCCAGACTTCTTCGGGGCATTCCTGGAGATCCGGTACTCCGTCGAGTCCCATGTTCCAGTCAATGTGGGAATCCCACCAATCTCCAGTGTAATTGCCATCAATCCAAGAGGCCTCGAAATATGCCATTCCATCCCATGATTTATTTCCCATGTAGACCCTATTGAGGTCATTCCAGTCAATGTCGCTCTCAAGGACGAAAGCCCCCGAACCTGGGAACTCTGACTTGGTCGAGTCGCTAGTCCCGTACTTCCTCTCCTGGCCCAATGGGTATCCGTCCCCATCCCTATCAACGCTGTCCCCATCATTGTCAATTGGTTCGAAGGTCTCTCTTACTGAGTCAACGTAGAATGCCAGAAGTAGGGCCATCATTAGAATCCCAGAGCCCAACACGACCCATGTCGATACCCGATGCCTTAGCTGCCTGACCGTTAGCTCGACAATTGCTCCTGCCTTCCGATCTAGCCTGGTCCAGACCGTCTCTGCTAGGCCGAGTCCCTTTCTGTCCATTAGCCGGCCCCCTGAATCAGATATCCCAGTAGAGACTCGAGGTTGTCGTCCGGGTTTTCGATGCTCGAAATATCTTGTTTCGATTTCACTACGATGGAAGGGAGGATGGCGTGGGCCTCGGACAGGTTGTTGGTCTGGATCTCAAGCTGGCCATCTCGGGGGAAGCGGACTCCGTAAATCGGGTCCTCCTCAATGAATAGTCCAGCTAGGCTCCTAGGGTCCTCGCAATTGATCAGAATCCTGTGAGGATGCTTGTCCAGCAGGTCCCTTATTGCATGGAGATTCCCAAGTGCAAGCAGCCTTCCATTGTGCAGAATCACAATCTGCTCCGTGATTCTCTCAATCTCCTCGA
>JAKURM010000002.1:0-22203 GCA_022449945.1 Candidatus Thalassarchaeum sp.
CGTGCTCTGAGCACGGGGCCCAGAGGGGACAGGAGGACCTGCGACTCAGGTTCGTCATCGATGCCGGGGTTGCCAATGCTTCCCTGCTGGTTTCCAGAGAGCCCGCTGAAGCCTGCCTGAGCATGGGAATGGACGAAGTGAAGCAAGAGATATCGAAGATTGGCCGTGGTGGTTTCGTGTCCTCACTCACTAACAGAGTGCTTGCTAGGAAGATGACAGTGCAAGGCCATACGAGAATCGACGACTATGGTGCGATGGTCCTAGCAGACTCTCTCGATATCGACGACGAAGGGCCCGCTGAAGCCGCGAAGGCAGTCATGGAAAGATGGGGGGTGACGATATGATGGCGGCGTCTTCCAGGAGGGTCAGGCAGAGTGCAGTAAGGATCTTCGCTCAAGAGTACTCGGAGGCTTCTCTTGTAGAACAGGGGACGGGAGAGTATGATCCCTCCTTTGTCGTTACCAAGCTAGGCGCTAGGGTGAACCGATGCCTCGTTGGAGGGGTAATAGACCGGTTGGAGAGAAGGGATGCCGACAGTGGGCCATACTACTCTGGTCAGATCAGGGATCCTTCTGGAGCCCACTACTTCAACGTGGCAGCATTCCAACCGGAGCTTCACCCTGACGTAGAGGAGCTCCTGGCTAGGTTCGAGTCGGGGGACAGGTTCCTTCTCGCCATGGTGGGAAGGGCGCGGTGGAGCGAAAACGAAGACGGGGGGGTGTTCACTTCGATACGTGCGGAGGGCTTCTCTGTGATTGACCAGGACGCTTACAAGTCTTGGCTGGTAGAGGCTTCCGATGCCACATTGAGGAGACTGGGGGCATACGAGGCATCGATCGGATGTGAACTGGAGCAGTCGGCGCTACGTGAGGCAGGCGTCCCCGAAGATCTGGTTGGGGGGCTGGTTAGCTCGAGAGGTCACTACCAGGAGTTCGATACAGAGTCATATCGGGTCTGGGTGCTAAAGGCGCTATCGACGGCAAGTGGGAGAACCGAGGCGGCAGAGGGATTCGCAAAGGAATCAGTGGAGGAGGCCCCGAAGATCACGGAAGCACCCGTAGGGGGTTCCGACCCTAGTCAAGTAATTCTTCAGACGCTGGCAACAGCAGGAGGAGGTTTGGTGGAGTACGATGCCCTGGTTGGGGCATGCACATCCTCAGGTGCATCGAGGGAAGAGGCGGAAGACGCGATAGAGGACCTTCGCGACAACAGAGGGGACATCATAGAGCCGCGGTTCGGGTTCTTCCAACTGTTGGGGGATTAGGCTTCAGACTCCTGCAAGTGCGCGTTCGAAGTCCGCAACTATGTCTTCGGAGTCCTCGATCCCCACGGATATCCTAACTAGTCCGTCGGTGATGCCAACTGCTATCCTGTCCTCGGGAGGCCAGAGCCTATGCGTCATTGAAGCAGGGTGCTGCACGAGCGTATCCACGTTCCCTAGGCTCACTGCGAGGGAGGACATTGAGAGCCCATCCATGAATCTGCAGGCAGAGTCGAAGTCTCCCAGCTCTATCGACAACAAAGCCCCGAAGTCATCCATCTGCCGGGAGGCGATGTCGTGTTGGGGATGGCTCTCCAATCCGGGCCAGTATGTCTCAACTACCTTCGGATGGGAGTCGAGGAACTCGGCGATTACGCGTGCGTTTGAGCAGTGCTCACGCATCCTAAGTGGAAGGGTCTTGAGTCCTATGCTAGTCAGCCAGCAGTCTAGTGCGCTGGGGACTGCCCCCATGTAACGAACGAGAGCGCCCCCTCCGTTCTCGATGAAGTCTGCATCCCGACTCACGAGCGCACCCCCAATTACTGTGCCATGGCCGTTGATGAACTTGGTAGTGCTGTGAATGACGACGTCGGCTCCAAGGGCCAAGGGCCGTTGAAGCACCGGGGTGGCGAACGTGTTGTCCACGACGACTCTCGCCCCATGAGCATGAGCAATCTGTGCGGTCTTCGAAATGTCGATGACAGCCATAGTGGGATTTGCAGGCGTCTCGATGTAAACCACCTTGGTATTCGGTTTCGCCGTGAGCTCTGCCTCCAGAAGATCTGGGTCCATGAGAGTCACCTTGGAGCTGCTAATTCCGTAACTGGGCAGGACCTCCCTGACGAGGTGGTTTGTTGTCCCGTAGAGTACAGACTGGGTGACGATGTGGTCGCCTGAGCCGGCCATGCCCATTATTGAGGCAGTCACTGCCCCCATTCCAGATGCGAAAATCTCGGCCGACACGGGGAAGTCCAAGCCAAATCCCTCCAGAGCAGCCAACTTCTCCGAGAGGGCCCTTCTGTTCGGGTTTCCCACCCTAGAGTACACATCGGATTCGGATTCCCCACTAGCCCATGATCCGATAGCCCCCACATCCTCGAATACGTATGTCGAGGTCATGTGGACTGGGTCGATGTGTGCTCCCGATGGATCATGCATCTCCCCTGCATGTATGGCTTCTGTTGCCATGCTTCGATTCCATTCGTTTTCCTTCTTTCCCGCCATAGTTACCATCGGTGCGGAGGTTGGCCGGCCATATTAGATAGAGGATGTCATGGAGTCTGGCCGAGTTCAGGAGGGGTGATTTGGGTAGTTTTACCATTCCTCTGCCGCTATTGAGAGAATGAGGCCATCCCTCGCGCATAGCCCATCACAATCATGAAGACCAGGAAAAGTCCAATCAGAGTCCCGAGCACACCCGATGCCATTGCTCCTTCGGCCAACTCGTCACTTTCGTAAATTCTTGAGTAGATAGCTAATCCAAAGCCTGTAAGGGGCCATATGCAAGTAGTGGCGAGGGCAAACAAAAACCCTGATCCGATGGCGAGATAGAAAAGTCCAATCAGCACAACAGACGCAACTAATGGTGCACATAGGCCAATGCCGAATATTCCCCAATATGACTCCCCTTCTTCGTCCATGACTAGTAATTCACGCCCCTCTATTTCATTCGTTCCGGTGATGATGAATGCCTCATAGCGATTTGCGTTTCAATTCGGAGAATAACTTGGATGGAATCTCACTCTGAACCCGAATCCTCCTCCCATCCGGATGTTCAAACTCGAGTGCTGAAGCGTGTAAGCACAATCTGTTCACACTGGCCTTTCCCCTGCCATACCGTGTATCGCCAGCAACCGGGCAGCCAATTTCACTCATGTGGAGTCTTATTTGGGCCCTCCTACCAGTGTCGATCTTTACTCTGACCAGGCTGTGAATCGCTGCAGACTGCTCGACTCTCCAGTTGGTTATCGCTTCCTTGCCTCCCCTCTCCCCCTTCGGCACCAGCCGCACTCGCTTGTCCTTGGTCTCCAGGATACGGGTATTTGACACACCAGAATCTGCAGGGGGCTTCCCGAAGACAACTGCATGGTAGATTCTCTCGACGGTGCGATCTTTGAATTGCCTTTGCAGAATACTCCGGACTTCCGGGGACTTGGCTAGGAGCAAGCACCCAGAAGTTTCCCTGTCGAGGCGATGAACAAGATGAGCCCGGGTTGACTGGTTCCTGGAGAGCCAATTCAATGCACGATCGAACATCGTATCCGATTCGCCCCTTGGGGTCGCCACAGAAAGGAGTCCTGCGGGTTTTTCGACGACTAGTAGCTCTTGGTCATCGTATAGGATATCTGGGTCCGGGAGGCCATCCACTTTCTTCTTGGCGGGTCCGTCGCCCTCAGTGCGAGACAGCGTCTCAACGATTGACCCAGTGGAAACAATCTCCTTGGCTCGAGATGCCTTGTTGCCGTCTACCAGTACACGCCCATGATCGATCATTCGTCGCAGCGAGTTTCTCTTAGCCCCAGGATGGAGGATTGACAGGACATCGATCAAATGGCCCCGTGCCTCTGCTTCTATCTTCGGGTTTCCCACGAACGCGGCAGAAGGAGAAGGCCATCAAGTTTGACGCCTTGGGAGTGCGTCTTCCCTCCGGAGTATGATGAAAACACACTCCACAATTAAGATTCCTAGAGTCATACCCGCGTTTCGTACTACATAGATGCTCGGCACTTGCACAATATTTCATACTCCTCATACTAAATAGGGAGGGCAGGCGCGGCCGGACAGAGGCTTATCTTGGATCGATTCACAGACTTAGGTGTAGCTCTGGGATTGGTCGATGTTCTACGAGACGGGGGTATAGAGGAGCCCTTCGAGGTCCAACAAGAGACAATCCCGGAAGCTTTGCTGGGACGTGACGTGTGCTGCAGGGCCCCCACGGGTTCTGGTAAGACTCTCGCATTCGGACTTCCACTCGTATCCAGAACTGTCAAGGCCAAGCCCAAGAGGCCCACCTCCCTTATCCTCACGCCCACTAGGGAGCTTGCGGAGCAGATCCGAGGAGTCCTGCAGCCACTCGCCGGATCCACTGGTCTCGGAGTGCTGTCGGTATACGGTGGCACTCCCTACAAGGGACAGTTGAGGAGGCTCGATCGCGGCGTGGAGATACTGGTCGCCTGCCCTGGCAGACTGATCGACCTTCTTGACAGGGGCGCACTACGCCTTGATGACGTTAGCATCGTTGTCCTGGACGAGGCTGACAGGATGGCTGACATGGGTTTCATGGAGCCGGTGTGCTCGATCCTGGATAAATGCCGTCACGATCGTCAGACGATCCTATTTAGTGCGACGCTGGACGAAGATGTCGCCGAGATTGTCGAATCTTACCAGAACGACCCCCTGAGAGTCGGCATAGGGCCCGAAGAAGTGAGCATGGACAGCATGCAGCACTTCTTCTGGAAGATTAACTCCAGGGGTAAGGCGGATCTCTCGGCCTATATCACCGAGAAGTGCGGCCGCAGCATCATCTTCTGCAGGACCAGAGCAGGCGTTAACAGACTCGGAGACGAGATGAGCGATATCGGCTCCTCCTTCACGACACTTCACGGGGGCATGAACCAGAATCAGAGGGACAGGTCGATGCGGAAATTCAGCGCAGGACGTTCGAGGGTGCTGATAGCGACCGACGTAGCTTCTCGAGGCATCGACGTCGACGACGTCAGCTGCGTCATACACTTCGACCCTCCTGAGAATGGCAAGGCGTACAAGCACAGGAGCGGCAGGACCGCCAGGGCAGGCTCCACTGGTACTGTTATCTCATTGGTCCTTAGGTCTCAGAACCGGCAGTACCGAAGGATCCAGGACGAAGTGGGCATCAGGAGCAGATTCACCGAGCCCAATGTTGATGCTTTGGAAGAGAGAGAGTTCGTCCTCGCCTCACCGGACAAGGACAAGTTCCAAGGTAAGTCCAAAGGGCCGAGGAACAACAACAAGAGGGGCCGGAGGTCAAGGAAGAGCCCTCGGCACAAGTCATCTAGACACGGCTCCGGCCACCGCAATGGACGAAGGAAGGGGAAGGGAAAACGCAACACTCGGTCTCGAGGCAGGCTGAAGAAGGCTGACTCGCGGGCCTAGTTCAGAATTTGCAGTCAATCGGTCACACGCTACCCTAGATTACGAATTTTCGGGGTCGAGTGGGTACGCGTCCTCGGAGTCTTCGACTCCATCGTTGTCATCATCATCATCACACTCGTCCCCCCTCCCATCTTCGTCGGTATCGATCTGATCCGGATTGGCCACTATAACGCAATTGTCACCAGGGGCGTAGAGCCACCACTGCGGAATGGTTCCGTTAACTGGGCCCTCCTCCCATCCGTCCCCATCATCGTCATGGTCCTCGAACATCCAACAGCCATCGCCGTCCCAGTCCAGGAACGTGGTTTGCATGGTTCCCCCGGAACTGTTGAACGACGGGCTGTTTTCTAATGCATCAATAAGTCCAAACAACCCAATGTTGTGCTCCGACATTATTGAGAACCAGTCAGAGTTCATCACAGCAAGGATGTCCTGGCTTTGGGGGCAGGAGTCGCTCGAGTCCACTATCCCGTCGCCGTCGTCATCAGTGTCCGCGTTGTCGCCAATTCCGTCGCTGTCGAAGTCCGTTGTCTCCGATGGGTCAAGTGGCAGTGCATCTTCAGTATCGTTGACCCCGTCCCCGTCGTCGTCATCGTCCAGCCAGTCGCAGATTCCGTCTTGGTCTAGATCAGTGGGGGTGACAGAAGAATCTAGGGGATCAGACAGGCATGACGCCTCGGAAGCGTCCGAGAAACCGTCATCATCATCGTCGTCGTCAGCGTTGTCACCCATGCCATCCCCATCGGTGTCTACCGATTCGTCAGCATCATTGGGTAGAGCATCGTCTCCATCGAGTACTCCATCGTTGTCGTCGTCATCGTCACAGGCATCACCGCCGTCGAGACCTGCTGAGATATCGTTGTCTTCTTGAATAGGATTAGCCACATCGGGACAATTATCTAGGGAATCAGTAATGCCATCTTCGTCGGAGTCTAGATCTTCCTCGCCACTTGCACATCCAGCAAGAGGAGCAGCTAGCAGGGTTAGGGCAATTAAGTAGGCAATTTTTCTCATGACATTTCAATAGGAGTGCCGGTTTTTAATATTCTGTCCAAAGGTTTCCCTCCGACTAGCCTAGTGGCCATAGGGCAACATCGTGACGTGGACTAATCCTCGTTCGATATGTTCGCATTGATTTGCTGGAGAATGTCCCTAATCTCGACTAGGACGTCGTTGGAGTCTTCTGAAGATGCAGACTGTTGAGGATTGTAAACCAATGAGTCTCTTTGCTGGAGGACGAGGTCGCGGAACTGTTCGGAGTTTTTCACCCCGGTGATGATGAATGGTGCAGCACCAGCAGTCTCAAACTGCATCCTGACAACTCCGAATGCGTTCAGTATCGGACCCGAGTGAATAGACACATCTGTGAGTTTGTCCAAGGGGATGTTCTGCTGTTTCTTGAACAGCCACCCTATGCGCATGTTGATTGAGCGGTCAGTCAGGGCACCGCTCATGTGATCAAACTGCTTCTTGTGGACAATCCACCCAAACAGAAACCAGATGGGAATTAGCAATATTCCAACCATTGTCACAAGGAGGCCCACATTCGCCATTATCCACCAGTAAACGATAATCTTCCTATCGAATTCTACGGCCATAATATGACCTCTGTCAGCGTATCCAGGCTCAATCATGAATATCCCAACATAGATTATGCCAAGAATGTAATGGAAAATGTGGGTCTTCCCACCAACCTGTTGGGGCCCATACCTTTCTACGTCACATCGGGGAGTTCCCAATATGACGAATTCATCATAAGGCCCCGCCCTTATGGATGAATGTGGATTTTACAACTCAAGAGTTGGTTCGCTTCGCCGTGGGTCTAGCCATACTGGCATATGTTGGGTACTGTTTACTAAATCAGAAAGTTTGGGTTCGCGGACCCATAGGTTTGACGAGTAAGACATTTGCATGGGGGACTAGAGAGGAGAACCAATTCGTATTCATGTTGCACGTTATCGCTGGGACGGCTTTTGGGATTTGGTTGCTCGTAGTGTCATTCTTGTTCTGACATAATCCCTGACCAATGAAAGATATGCGTGTTCATCGTCAGATGTGTGAAAGATAATCCATAGGTGCGCTTGGTACAATTTTACTGGGAAAGTGAAATGAGATGTCCTCTCTCGCCCCATCAGGGCTGCGACTGATGGTAGAGGTTGATGTGTTCCTAATCGGTGCTCCCAAGGCCGGAACAACGTGGCTTGGCCATGCACTGAATCAGCATCCCGGAATTTCGCTATCTTATCCGAAGGAGCCTAACATTGTCGCCTCCCACAAGGGTACCTTTCTCCGCGTTGAAGACGAGCCTGACTGGTCGAAATACGAAGGTTGCTTTCGTAATGAGGGTTTGAAGCTAGATGCCTCTGTACACACTTTCGCTTGTCCCATGTCCCCGCAACGAATACGCGAAAGGTGTCCCGATGCTCGATTCATATTGTGCCTGCGTGAGCCCGTATCCAGGACTGTGAGTCACTGGAATATGATTAGAAGCAATGGGGCGGACTCTGAAAACGGCACGGATTGGTCCGATTTTCAAATTGCTTGGTCTGATGAGCGTCTGAGAGTGGACTCGATGTACGGCACTTCGATGGAGAGGTGGTTGGAGCATTTCGATTTGAAACGGTTTCTAGTGATCGATAGCTCTCGTTTGAGGGGGGAGTCACTTGATGTTCTGCGAGAAACTGAGGAGTTTTTGCACCTAGATGAGGCAGAATATGATCTGTCCCCCTCTAGGCACTCCAATAGCGCTGCGACTAGAAGGCCGATGACAGGGTTCGGAATTTTCGCCAGTCGTGCATTCTCCCTCATTCCCAATATAATCAAATCTCCCCTTGTGAGATACTTGCATAATAGAGATTTGAATATCTACAATTTACCAATCCTAAGCAGAAGGGGGTCAGTTTTTCCATTGGAAACCAGCCACTATATGACTTGTGGAGAAGAGTTGTGTAATGAGCTCGAACTTTTCGAATCCCTTACCGGTTTCGAGACCGTAGCCTGGAAAGATGAGATCAGGCGTCGTCTGGATGTGCAAACTGGGGTTTCTGAGAATTAGACAACCCCTCGTGTTCGAAAACCTCTGACAACCTAGATTCTCCAAAGGGCGATTGGCTGCATCATGCCCTAGGGATTAAACTTGGGAACCCTTCGGGAGCACATGTCAATCATAGCAGCGTACTACGAAGCCTGGAGAACTGGAAACCTAGAAGCACTCGCAGAAGTCATTCATGACGACTTTGTCTTCAACCCACATGTCGGTGGCGTGACCATGAGCAAGTCTGATCTGATGGGTTTTGCTAGTAATGATTTAACTCGTTCTGAAAACGATCGAACACTGTTCGAAAACGACGAAGTTGGCGTGACCCACTCCTTGGTGCACTTTGCCAGCGGCTCCACCTCAGAAGCCGTGTTGTCTTTCCTCCGATTCAAGGACGGTAAGATCATCTCGATGGAAACCGGAGCAACCCCCCTTTCCGATGATTACAAACTAGTGGGTAGCGAGTGAAATCGGCAAACACGACTCATACGAAAAAATGGGGTTCCCTTGGAAACATCTTTCAGGACACGTGGCCGGCAAATCACATGCTAAGAGATGGTTTTACTGTCAGACTTCTACATGATTTGGATGATATCCGGATGAGTTGGCCATTGATGCAACAATTGCGCCCAAATCAGTCCGATGAGGGGGGTTATTTACAGCAAGTGGAGAGGCTACAACAGATCACTGGATACAATCTAGTGGGGGCTTTCGATTCGAATGGGCAACTTCTCGGCCTAGCAGGATTTGTGTGCTCCGAGATGCTTTCTAGAGGGAGCTACCTATATGTTGACGATCTAGTGATTGATGAGGGGCACCGTAGTCAGGGAATTGGGAGAATCCTAATTTCTTGGCTCCGTGCTCACGCTCGAAACTTGGGATGCTCCAGCCTCCACTTGGATTGCAGCAATCACCGCTTGGACTCCCACCGATTCTACCGACGTGAGGGGCTCGAAGACAGAAGTTTGCATTTTGTACTAGACATATAGCCCACAGTGGCCGATTGACTTCTATGCAGCGCATTCCCAATGCAATCAACTAGGAGGGCCTTCGGAATGGGCCAAATTTCTCCCCTTGTTTATTGCCTTCCTGACTACAACGGCCACCAGAAATGCAGCACCGAATGCCGCGACGAATGGAAGAAGAATTGCTACCAAAGCGAAGATGATGCTGGCGATGTTCTCAACCGTAGAAACCGCGTGGTTTCCGATTCCTCCAGTCAACATGGTTGTAGCACCCCTAGTAATCACTGTGGCACCTTGGATGGAGGCAGATACCCCTCCTCCGGCAATTATGGCCAAGGACCACTGAAGCACTGGATCAGTTGAACCCTCTAGCAGCATAGAGGTCATTCCCGTGCCTGCTATCACCGCAGCGGGAGTTGCGATGCTGTCAAGCAAATTGTCCACCCAAGGGATATAGTAAGCCAATAGTTCGATTAGCGTGGCCGAACCCAGGAGGAAGACCGCGATATCTGAGTCGAAGTATTCGAAGGCGGTTCCTTTCACGTCAATTTCAACCGTGTCGGCTCTGACTAATACCGAAAGTAGGAACGGCGGCATGAAGACCCTGAAGCCAGCGGCGGCGGATAGCCCAACGCCCATGCACAGTGCCATGAAGACGTCGTACTCGTTCATATTATTTTGAAGCGGGCTCATGGATTAAGTTCTTCTGCAACCATCTGAAGAAAGCAATCTGTTATTATCGGCGAGCGTTTCGGGAGCACCATGAATCAAGAGGTTGCAATTGCGGGAGACGAAGCATACGGAACAGGGACATGGAAAATCCTGATGGCGGAAGCGGGTATTGACATGTTCTTCTTGCGCTGGGGACTGAGGCTGATAGCCGGAATGACCCTGTTTCTGGCCGTACCCTGGACCACGGTGATGTACTACAACGCATGGTCGCAGAAGGTCAACATCGATGGGAAGTCCCTGAAGTTCACTGGGAATGCTGGGGGATTTTTCATGGTGTGGCTGAAGACCCTAGCCTTGAGCACCATTACTCTAACGCTATACTGGTGGCTGAGAGGAAGGAAGAACAAGGCCAGATGGGTTGACTCTAACCTGTCGTGGGCTTGAACCTAAATCCAAACGTCATTACTGGCGGTTAGCTCTCCTGCTGATTCTCCGGTGTTTATGACGCCCCGGGGCTCTACCAGCATAATCTTGCACTCATTAGACGACCTGGGTCTGTGCTGTACTCCCTTCGGGACTATGCACATCTCACCCTCGGCCAGATGAACTGCATCGTTCTCGAAATCTATCCACATATCTCCCTCTATCACAATGAATGCCTCATCGGTGTCCTCGTGTCTGTGCCAGACAAAATCACCCTCTATCTTGACCAATTTGAATTGGTAGTCGTTCAACTCGGCAATAACTTTCGGCGACCAGTGGTCTGAGAATTTGGACATCTTCTCCTTGAAATTGATTTTCTTCATCACCCGGGGCAGAACTTATCCCACAAAAACAGTTGTACTGGTTTCCCCTAACCATCGATCTCTGAAATTTTGGTCCTAATCCTGCGAATAACGGACTCGGTTTCCTCCCCGGCGTAGGAAGTTTCTGGGGAAGAGTCCATCCTCGCTCCCTTCACCTCGGCGATGTTAGTGGCAACCATAGTAATTCTATTTCGCACAAATTGCTCCGTAAGGGGCCATCCTCTGCGTTCTGCGAGCCTTAGCAGGAGTTCCTTCTCTTCGGGACCCCAAATACCACCGTGTCCCCTTAGTATGGTGCCGACCATCCTCTCCAAGTCCTCAGTGCGGGCCTGAATGGTCAGGAGGTCACCCTGGGCACGTGATTCTAGTTTGTCTATACCCAGTACAATTGAGTCACTAGCATCCTCCAATGTAGCCGTCGATGGAACGGATTGAAAGTCCCCCCCAGAAATCTCAACTATGCGTTGGGCTTCGGTTCTTTCTGCCTCGGATTCAGTTGCAGGAACCTGGAATATCGGAGTCTGGATTCCATTTCTCCTCAGGCTCCTCTTTATCCTCCCCCACCCGTTTAATTGGCTGGTAAGGACACCTGCAACCCTGCCCATCAAAACGGTCCGATTACCAGTCAAATCAAGTTCTAGGTTCTTGCACATCTCGTGCAAGTCATCCCTACTCATTTCCGCGAGATACTCTATTGTGAGCCGTCTGGAGTCGAAGTTCAGGTGGAGCCAGAGCCGCTGCCTTCTCTCCTTGTGGGAGCCAGAAGACTTGATTCCAAACACTTTGAGGACCCCTCCGATCTCCTTGTGGGACATAGACTGGATGCCCTCCCAGGAGAGATCCAAGTCCTGAAGGATTTCCTCACAAATCAACTTCGCCCTAAGGACCTCTACTGAACCGGTCTTCGGTATCCCACATTCCTCGGCCCTGAGCCTGAGGTTTTGCAGCCTCCCAGTGTATATTGTGCTGAGCAATTCGGAGTCGACTCTCATGGGACCAGCGAGTCTCGCGTGCTGGTGCATTAGTTATCGCTTGCCCTAATATATTGGGTTTAATTGCCGATTTTGGACAATGTGGGGGCAAACGGCTACAATCTCATGAATGAGGGGGCATCTTCGTCGGATGGGTGGTCCTTGGGGACTGGCCGGGTCGCCTCTGTGATCATCGAGCTCCAATCTCTTGAGAGGGTGATAATGGCATGCTGGTAGTCTGCGTATGAAACCATCCTGTCCAAAGCTAGCGTCCTTCGGCCATCCTCCGATAGAGTCTCCATTCTGACTTCCACCCTAACTTCCTCTTCGATGATTTCGCCTTCTGGGTTGCTGCACGCTTGCAAAAGAACCAGGTCCTTCTCATCCTCTGCCTGTCTGAGCAGAGAACCCACCTGCCGATGTCGAACTTGAAGGCCCAGAACTCCGTGAGGCGTTTCCTCCAGCTCATGCAGAACCCGGCTTTGCACCCAGAGGGCCGTGTTTCCTTCTGACTCCGTGATTTGTTCGGCGATCCTGTTAGGGAATCCCGTCCTGGTCACGAAGACGACTAAGTTGGAATATGGAGGAGGTAGGAAGTGTGGGCCGCCCCTGTCCTTCGGGAATGGCATCAGAGTATGCCTCCTCTCGGTCTGTTCGGAGTTCTCGTATTCCGCCCTCGATATGACGAAGCCATCGATAGAGCCTTCGCTTAGTTCCGAGCCCAGCCAACGCGCCCTATCCAATCTGCCTTCAGGGACTGCGTCCCCTATCCCTAGTCTATGCAGAGTCTGGGTCGAAGACACCTGTAGATCCGGTCTGGCCCTCAGTAGCTGTCTGCTGACTAGTTCGGACTCAGTGACGATTATTGCTCCATGTGGCTGGTAGAAGAGTCGATTGGGGGAAACCAGAACCAAGTTGGGCCTCCTTGGCGTAATGGCCCCTATAACCTGGCAACCCGAGGCGCTGATTTCTTGCTCCTTGCCGAACATCGTGGTCGCGGTCAGCGCGACGATGTCGGCATCTCCGGAGGATAGGCTTTGCAGGCCGTCTGCTAGGTTCTTCACTCGGACCAATGACGTTTCGTGTTCCCTCATATCGGACGATTGGAGCAATTTCTCCACTTGGGAGTGGATCTGGCAATCGTCCGTTTCCAGGGCCCCCACAACTATCCGGTCATTCATCGCATCCACCTCTAGGGAGGGGGCACGCCTCGTGCCCGAGTCAACGGCGTGCACACCTGTTGATATATGCGACCCTCGTGTTCGATTCTCATGGGCGTCCTCAAAGACCAATCTCGGACCTTGGAATCATACAAGGACATTTTCGAGGATTCCCTGGAGCAAATGGTTCTCCAGAGGATGAGTTCGAATGCAGATCGTCCTGCCATGTCTATTGCAAAAGATGTCCTGCTTGCGGGGGGCAAGAGGTACAGGCCGATAATGAGCATGCTTGGCTTCAAGGCCGCCGGTGGCGGGGACCTCGCAGAAATCATCGACTTCGCGATTTCAGCAGAGTTGCTTCACACGGCCACGCTGGTGCATGACGATGTCTACGACCAGGCGAAGATTCGTAGGGGCAAACCCACCATACACATGACCCATGGGATTTCCCATGCCATCATTGCGGGGGACTACCTGTTCGCATTGGGGTACGAGATGGGTTCTAGGTTCGGTTCTGAGATTATCGACAGGGTTGGAGCGTCATGTTCTAGGATGGCATCATCAGAAATTCTCCAGTTCAAGCACATAAATGACCTGAGCACTAGACCAGAGGATTACTATGACATCATCGACGGTAAGACAGCGGGTCCATTCGCCACGGGAGGGTCGTCAGCAGCTATTATCGCAGGAGCCGATAGGGAGATTGTAGATTCCGTGTGGGGCTTTGGAATGGAGATAGGCAGGGCCTTCCAACTAGTCGATGACCTATTGGATATAATAGGAGACGAAGGGATAGGAAAGCCAAGAGGAACTGATGTTCACGAAGGGAAAATGACCCTGCCCATAATTTACGCTTTGACAATGCTCCGCGGTACCGAAAGGGCTGAGCTAGCAGACGTAGTGACTAACTTCAGTGATGAGAGGCTGGAGGAGCTGACCAGACTTCTGGAGAAGGCAGGGTCATTCGAATATACGAGGTTGCTAATTTCGAACCATATCGACAGGGCATTGGAGCATTCGGAGGTCTTGCCCGAAACCAATGCCAAGCTACTTCTGATCGAGATTGCAGAATTGTCCCGATCTAGGACATCCTAACCAGGGGGATTTGGATGCCTGAGGATGGTCCCTGGGACGTAATCATCGTTGGTGGGGGACCAGCAGGAAGCACGACCGCCCGATATGCTGCCGAGGGTGGCCTGAGTGTTCTCGTTGTTGACGGCAGGAACCCGATTGGCTCGCCCCTCCAGTGCGGTGAACTAGTCCCTACAAATGAAGAAATGTCCAGGCTCTGCCCGGATGTCCCAGAAATTGATGATCTGTTCAGAACTCCCGAGCATGCGATTTCCAGAATCACTGACAAGATGAAGATTGTTACCCCCAGTGGAAAGTCTCTGGAGTACGAATTCGGTGGAATGGTTCTAGACAGAGTCGCGCATGACGAAGCCCTGGTCGAACTGGCTTCATCGGCAGGCGTCGAGTACCTGCTAGACTCATGGGTGGAAAATGTCGATGGCAGTACTGTTTTACTCAGAGGAGGAAAGAGATTAGAAGGCAGAGTTATCGTTGGAGCGGGTGGGCACAACGACCCAATCAGAAAGCTCCATTGGGAGGAGGAGTCGCTTAATATTCCGGTCAAGTTTGTCCTTATGGAAGCCTCGTCTTCCGAATCGGTTGAGCTGCACTTTGGTTCAGTTGCACCGGGAGGGTACGCTTGGGTTTTCCCGAAGGAGGGCCAGACTAACATCGGACTTGGGATTCAGAGGAAGATGGCAGGCAGTAGAAGCCTGAACCAGTATGCGGAGGACTTCATCTCCAGGTTCGAAGGAGAGGTTTCGTTCAGAGGGGCAGGATCCCTTCCAATGTCCGGGACGATCAAATCTTTCGTCAAAGATAACTACCTTCTGGTTGGGGATGCGGCTGGCATGGTCCTACCTTCAAATGGGGCAGGAATCACAATTGCGATGATTGGAGGAAGAATCGCTGGACAGGTCATCGTTGAGCATCTCAGAGAAGGGCTCCCGCTCGTGGACTATGAGATTCGCTGGGAGGAGCAGATGGGAGAGGTCATGAGGAACTCGAAAAGGGCATTTCGAATAGGCAGCCTTGTGTTCAAGCTGCCCGATTGGATTCTGAATGTCGGTTTCAACCGGTTCACCAAGGGAATAATCTGGAGAGCGGTGACCTGCAGGAAGATGTTCTGGCTAGTCTGAATCGGGAGCCTGGCCACTCCAGACTGTGGCCATGCCCGGGAATAGAACCCTTGACCTGACATTCTCGAAGCCAACTTCTTCTAGCATTCGGACGTAATCCCTTGTTGTCCCGAATGCAGAATAGGTCTTGGTTAGCCACTTCCATGGATGGTCCCTCTTTCCACATACAAATCTGGCATACGCCCCGACCCAAATCTTCATCCACAGGACACCCATCAATCCGTGAACCCGATTCACCTTTGCAGGATCAATAATTACCATTTTGGCACCGGGCCTCAGGACCCTTAGGGACTCCTGGAGTCCGGCCCTCTTGTCGAACCAGTCCCTGAACGAGAATAGCGTGCATATCGAGTCAAACGAGTTATCTTCGAACGGTAGATTCTCAGCAGTGCCCTCTACAAAGGTAGCTGGAGGGTCGCGTCGTCTTTCTCTTTCAGCATTCACCCTAAGCCTAGCGACTTCGATCATTTCTGGGATTGGGTCCAAGCACACCAATTCCCTGCCTTCGACGCCTTCGGCAAAACTACCGGGCCCGCACCCTATTTCCAAAAGTCGGCCTTGGGGTAGCAACGACCTAACGATGCGCCTCCACCTGCCGACCTGTCCGAGAGTAGCGAAACGATTGACACGGTCGTAAACAGGAATGGTTTCGGTGAGGTTTTTCTGTAGCTCATTCCACTCTTCCTCCCCGATTGTCTGAGTGTCCATGGGTCCCTCCCGAAGAGACCCGTATTTGGAAGATTCCCGCGTAGGATTGCGTTGCTGTCTTCGGGGACAGTGGGACTCGCAAGGTTATCATCATAAACTCCTCATTGGTCGCCGAATGCACCGTAGGTGCATAGAATGGGTCGTGAAGAAGTTCTACGAGCAATTAGAGACGCAGAGAAAGAAGCGAAGATTACTGTGGCCAATGCGGAGTCCCAGGCCTCGGAGATAATTTCTAAGGCCCGACTTGCGGCAACAGAGATAATCCAAGCCGGAAGATCTGATTCGGAGGAATCGACGCAAAACATGATCTCCGAGGCAAGGCAAGCGGCCGAGGGAGAGGCGAAAAAGGTCTCCAAGGAGGGAGACTCGTCAATCGATTCAATCCAGCAAAGCAGTGAAGGCAAGAGAAAAGAAGCTGTGGATACAGTACTGAACGCATTCCGTTCATAGATCGGTGGTTATTCCATGTCACAAGTTAACACTCAACAAATGGGGAGACTGGTTGCGGCAGGAAACAAGGATAGGCTTGACGATGCCATAGGGATTCTCGCAAGGCTAGAGGCATTGCACATTATCGACTACGATGGGGGAGAAGACGGATTCTCCTTGGGCACCCCGAACCCAAAATCCGAATCTGTGGGAAGGGACCTAGTAAAGGCGAGGGCGGCTGCTTCCATAGTCGGAGCCTCGGGACCGGATAGCCCAGTTCCTGCGGCGCCAGTTAGGGACGCCCTGGAATCGGGCCGTCCTTCCAAGATTGAGTCTCTTCTCGCCGACAGTGCTCGGGCAGACGACCTCGAAAATGAGATTTCCGCGCTTAGCGAAGAGGAGTTTTTCCTTTCTATGGTCGCCCCACTTGGAATAAACATCGAACTTTTGGGCGGTTTCGAATCCCTTGCCTCTTTCATTGGGACAGTGGATAGTATCTCGGAGGCAAGGGAGGCTGCTACTGGGGGTTTGATTTTCGAGGGCAAGAATGGAATTGTGGCAATTTTCGTGAGAAGTGAGTCTGCTGCAACTACTGCAGCTTCTTTGGAGAAGGCTGGATTCGAGTCTATACAAGTCCCGGAAGGAGAAGGATCGGCAGACCGGAGACTGACAGAAGTTAGGAAGGCAAAGGGATCCCTACAGGGCGAGAAGTTGGACTTAGATGCGCGAATAGAGGGGTGGAAGAATGCCAATGGACAAGACCTGGCATGTGGGCTTGAGGTCCTCGAGAGGGACCATGACGTTCTCACTGCCCCAGTTCGGGTGGCTGTCTCAGAGCACGCGTTCTTAATCGACGGTTGGCTTGTTCTTGAGAGGTCGCAGGAAGTTCTGGAAGGACTATCTGAAGTCTGCATCTTCACAGAAATTACACCCTTCGAAATAGAGTCTGGTGGAGGGGGGCACGGTCACTCGGATCATCATCACCATCAGGAAATGCCACCAATTGCATTCCAAGAAAGGAGCTCGAGCAAGCCCATGGAACTGCTTACGGATGCAGTTGGGAGGCCAGCCTATGGTAGGATCGACCCGACCATCTTCATGTTCGTGACATACCCAATTTTCTTCGGAATAATGCTTGGCGACATGGCCTATGGCCTGGTGACCATGGCTCTTGGACTGTTGTTGGTTAGTCGTTCGGGGACCAATGAGATGCTGAACCTAGGAGGTAAGTTCCTGATGTACATAGGCGTGGGAACTGTCGTTTTTGGATACCTGTATGCCGAATTCGCGGGATGGGAGATATTCCCCCACCATGCACACAACCCGGCGGAGGCACTGCAGATACTATACCCGGTTATTCCCGAGGGTTCCTACCACGTATGGCATGCTTCGCTGCCTCTTGGAATTGAGCTGGCCTTCCCATTCCATCGAGTAGTAATGGTGGACGACCATGGGAATCTTGAACACTTGATTCTACTTACCATTTATCTCGGTGTAATCCACGTATTCCTAGGTCTGGCCATTGGCTTCAGGGACATTTTGCTATTTGGGAATGGGCACGGTGGCTTCGGACTAGTGTGCGCCTTCTTTGAGAAGGGGACGTGGATGGTTCTGCTAATTGGTGGCTTCATGTTCGCTTACGGATTCATCGGACCTGACGAAGCAGAAGGAATGATGATACACGGAGCCGGTATCGCAATCTCGGCAACGGTGATGCTAATGTGGACGCTATACAGATACCATGGCGTTCCATTTCCGATCAATATAGGCCTGGCCCCGATTGAGGCAGTAGGGATGATGCCCACAGTGATCTCCTACGTGCGACTTTTCGCGGTCGGGGTAGTCGGGGTAAAGATTGCAGAGACGGGGAACGAGATGCTATTCGCCAATATCAGCATCGAAGACCCGCTAATGGCTGCAATATTGGTAGTTGGCTGGCTGGCCGTTCAGTTCTTCGCCTGGGGCCTGGGAGTGTTCAGCCCTAACATTCACGCTGCTCGTCTTCACTTCGTAGAGTGGATGAGGCAGTACTACGATTCGAGCGGTGAGGCTTTCGCGCCTTTCGGCATGCGTTCACGATACGTGGAGGTTGATTAATCAGATTCCAAGCCTAGGCTTGACAAAAAAATATGGAGGAAAAAAGGATGAACAAGAGAAAAATGGTACAAGGACTGAGCACCCTGGCTGTCCTGTTCGCAATCGCACTAGTGGCGACGAGCGTGCAGGCCCAGGATGATACACAAGAAGGCGACGCCACTGGCTACCACTTCGAGGCCGCAAAGCTGGGCGCTGGAATTGCGCTTGGACTGTGCGGGGTCGGGACTGGACTTAGCCAGGGGCCAATCGGGGCTGCTGCTGTCGGAATGATTGCAGAGGACTCGAGCAAGTTCGTAACCGGGCTGATTTTCACAGCTCTACCAGAGACCATCGTGCTGTTCGGATTCCTCGCACTGTTCCTGCTCTAGGCAGGCTGCGAGACCGACGACGGAATAGGAAAGAGGTGAGATGATGACACTGGATGCCCTAGCGGCCGAAATCGCCAGCCAGGCGGATGCGGAAGCTAGGTCAATAATTGAGGAAGCCAAAGCTGAGGCTGCAAGAATAGAGGATGAGGCCCGGAATCAGGCCTCAGAGACTGCTTCCGCGGCAGATGCTCGTGCTTCCAGGGAAAGCCAACAGCTCTCTGTTGAGGTTGTGGCTTCTGCAAGGCAGGCTAACCAGAAGAGAGCCCTGATTGCCAAGAGGAGCGAACTTGATCTCACGTGGGAATCAGTGAAGGAAGAGGTTTCCTCATCCAAGCTAAAGGGGCGAAAAGATATCCTTGACGCCTTGCTTAAGGATGCTGGGGATTCGAAAGATGGCGTGATCCTTCGTCCTGTGAAAACGGATAGGGGCACCCTTTCAAAGAGTGGTTTCAAGATAGGCGATGACATAGAAGGAATGGGGGGTTTCGTTCTCGAGTCGAAGGACGGGACTACTGTCCTTGACTACCGTTTCGACTATCAATTGGAAGAAGCTTGGAAGGCAAGCCTAGGCGAAGTAAACAGGATACTATTCGGAGAATGAGAAGGTGAAATGATGGCTAGAGTTGCCAATGGTCGTTCCAATATTTACAACGCCTCAGCACGGGCGAAGGCCCGCAAGGCGGCACTAATCGATACGACAAGAATGCGGCAACTCATCCAACAGGGAACTGATTCGATCGGAGTCAGTATCGGTGAGCTCGGCTATAGGAGCGAGATGGACCTGTATGCTACTAGGATGGATGGTGCGGATGCGATCGAAGCAGCCCTATTCCACAATCTGGATAACGACCTGGCTCAAGTAATGGGATTCTGCCAAGGTCACCTAAAATCATTGGTGGCGATATACGTTGAGAGGTTTGACTATGAAAAGGCGAAGACTGTTCTTCGAGCAATAAACGGAGGAGCATCGGATGAAATTATTGAAAGTCAAATCCTCCCTTCGGAGAATCCAAGGAACGCGACCTGGCTGAACATCGTTAGATCCACAGAAGGGCTGCAGGAGGCGGTTGACGCGATGTCTGGTACTCCCTGGGGCAGGACGCTTGCCAATCTAGAGGGTGATCCCGAACTTGAGGAAATGGAAAATGCACTTGACATGCAGTACTTCTCTGATGCCTTGAAAGCAGTCAGGGGACGAGATGGTGGGCCAAGGCTACTTCGCTACCTTAGAATGGAGATAGATCATCGGAATATAATCAACGAATTCAGAGCAATCAGAATGGAAATGGCATTCGAAAAGAGGGTGTCCATGATCATCCCGGGTGGTAAGATAGACGTTGGAACAATGCGGCAATCAGCACAAGCTGAGAGCGATGAGGAGTTGATAGAGGCACTTCGCAGAAGTGGGTCGTTCGACGACACTGGATTCGATGAGGCTATGGCTGAGTCGAAGAGGATGGGTAGTTTAGACCCATATGCGGAATTGCTCTCCCACCAGAGGCATGCTATCCTCAAGAGGTTCGCTTACCTCAGTCCAGTTTCCCCGTTCCCCATAATTTACTACATCGAGCGAAAGTCACTCGAAGTTCGAAACCTCCGCCTACTAGTGCGTGGCAAGGCGGTTGGCCTCCCAGACGAGGTATTGGAAGCGCACATGGATTACTGAGGTGAGATAGTGGAAATAGCAGTTGTTGGGCCACTGGAATTCACACTTGGTTTCCAACTAGCAGGGGTTGAGAATCTATTCAACCCCAAAGATGACGAGGAGATGGCTGAGACGCTGCGCTCCTTACTGAATCAGAATGAGGTCGGAGTTGTCGTTGTGGATAACATTGACCTAATGAGGCTGCCAGAGAGGCTAAGGCAACAACTCTCGGACAGCGTAACGCCCACGGTACTGGGCATAGGGACTCAGGAGGATAACACCCTCAGAGAGTCAATCAAGTCGGCACTAGGTGTCGATCTATGGAAGTAGAATAAAGGAGAAAGGAAGTGAAAAAATGAGTAAAGAAAATGGAGTAATCTACCGGATTTCCGGGCCAGTTGTAACAGCGATAGGAATCTCACCTAGAATGTACGAAGTCGTACGAGTAGGGGACGAGGGACTGATGGGGGAGGTTATCGAGCTTCACGGAGATCAGTCAGTAATTCAGGTCTATGAAGAGACCTCGGGAATAAGGCCCGGTGAACCAGTGGTGAGGACAGGCCAGACCCTGTCCGTACAACTTGGACCGGGACTTCTAACACAGATCTACGATGGAATACAGAGGCCCCTGCCAAAACTAGAGGAGACGATGGGAGTTTTCATCACGAGAGGCGTTGACGCAGACGGCCTTGACCTGGAAAGGGAGTGGGAATTCAAGCCAAGCGTGAAGGCGGGTGACGAAATCGTCGCTGGACAGGTCATTGGAATTGTCCAAGAAACCGAGACAATCGAACACAGAGTGATGGTTCCGCCCACATCCGGAGGTGTTGTGAAGAGCATAGAGTCTGGTTCATTCAACATTACCCAAACGATCTGCACCCTCGATGACGGACCCGAAGTCGCGATGATGCAGGAGTGGCCAGTCCGGCACCCACGACCATTCGTCCAGAAGTACGCCCCGGACGTCCCCCTAATGACGGGACAGAGGATCCTGGACTTCCTATTCCCACTTGCAAAGGGCGGTACGGCGGGCATCCCTGGTCCATTCGGATCTGGCAAGACGGTCACTCAGCAGCAACTCGCAAAGTGGTCTGATGCAGAGATTGTCGTCTACATCGGATGTGGAGAGAGGGGCAACGAAATGACGGAGGTCCTAGACGAGTTCCCCCACTTGATCGATCCTAACACAAACAAACCCCTGATGAATAGGACCGTGATGATTGCAAATACATCCAACATGCCTGTCGCAGCCCGGGAGGCTTCCGTTTACACGGGAGTTACCATCGCTGAGTACTTCAGAGACATGGGCTACAATGTAGCCCTTATGGCGGACTCAACCAGCAGATGGGCAGAGGCGATGAGGGAGATTTCATCGAGGCTAGAGGAGATGCCGGGGGAGGAGGGTTATCCGGCCTACCTTTCCAGCAGACTTGCAGAATTCTACGAGAGAGCGGGTAGGGTGAAAACCCTGTCCGGAGATGATGGATCAGTTTCAGTTATCGGAGCCGTCTCCCCTCCCGGCGGCGACATCTCAGAGCCAGTGAGCCAAGGCACTTTGCGTATCGTAAAGGTGTTCTGGGGACTTGATGCGGGTCTAGCTAGGCAGAGGCACTTCCCCGCAATCAACTGGTTAAGCTCATACAGCCTTTACCCTCAGTCTCTGGACCAATGGTATCGGGACAACATTGCATCGGACTTCCCAGAAGTCAGAACCGAGATAAGCACGCTATTGCAAGTTGAGGC
>JAKURM010000002.1:22213-67411 GCA_022449945.1 Candidatus Thalassarchaeum sp.
GTCGGTTCTGATGCACTACCTATAGACCAGCAACTGACCTTGGAGGTTGCTAGGATGATTAGGGAATTCTTCCTTCAGCAGAATGCATTCCATGATGTGGATACTTACAGTGATCTGAAATTGCAATACGATATGGCGAAGGCAATTCTGGCATTCCAGGAAGAGGCGAAGAAGGCCATAGCTGGGGGAGCCCAACTAGAAGAAGTTGTGAACGTCCCTGCAAGGACTGACCTCATGAGAGGGAGGTTCGAGGATAGCTACGATGAAAGGATTGGCGAACTTGTTTCGGAGATGGGTAAGCAAATATCGGCAAGCATGGAGGCCAATTGAGGTGATACAATGAGTGGAAAGGAATACAGAACAATTACTGATGTCAAGGGACCTCTGGTGTTCCTAAACAAGACTGAGCCAGTGTCCTATGGAGAAATTGTGCAACTTAGGTTGAGCGATGGTTCAATGAAGAACGGGCAGGTTCTCGATACCTCGGACGATCAGGTTATCGTCCAAGTATTCGAGGGAACCGCTTCGGTCGACAGGCAGACCGGAGTGAAGTTCCTAGGGGACGTATTCAAGCTCCCCGTCAGCAAGGGACTAATCGGCCGAATTCTGGACGGAGCAGGTAGGCCTAGGGACGGGGGGCCCGAGATAGTCGCCGACGAGATGGCTGACATCATCGGTGCAGCCATCAATCCCTATTCGAGACAGAGTCCAGAGGCATTCATCCAAACAGGAATCTCGGCAATCGACGCCTGTACCTCCCTAGTAAGGGGGCAGAAGCTACCGATTTTCAGTGCAAGTGGCCTTCCTCACAACGACATCGCTCTGCAGATTGCAAGGCAGGCCAAGCTTGTAGACAGCGACGACGATTTCGTCGTTGTGTTCTGCGCGATGGGGATAACGGCAGAGGAGTACAACTTCTTCGTTCACGATCTAGAGCGAACAGGGGCCCTAGAGAACGCCGTTCTTTTCGTCAATCTAGCAGATGATCCGGCAGTTGAGCGGCTTATCACACCGAGGCTGGCCCTAACTGCAGCTGAGTACCTGGCATTCGAGCATGATTACCACGTTCTTGTAATCTATACTGACATGACGAACTACTGTGAGTCGTTGAGGCAGATTGGAGCAGCCCGAGAAGAGGTCCCAGGGAGGCGTGGATACCCCGGATACATGTACACTGACCTTGCGATGCTTTACGAAAGGGCAGGACTGGTTAAGGGGAAGAAAGGTTCAATCACACAATTCCCAATTCTAACGATGCCGGGTGATGACATCACGCATCCGATTCCAGATCTCTCAGGTTACATCACAGAAGGCCAAATTGTCATCTCAAGAGAGCTTCACCAAAAGGGAATATACCCGCCGATTAACGTACTCCCATCCCTATCCAGGCTGATGAACGCGGGAATTGGGCCAGACAAGACTAGGGAAGACCACAAGTCCGTTTCTGACCAATTATACGCTGCATATGCCCAGGGAAGGGAGTTGCGGGGGCTGGTTGCAATCGTTGGAGAGGACGCACTCAACGAAAGAGATCTGCAACTGCTGAAATTCTCAGACATCTTCGAGGATCAGTTCCTCAGGCAAAGCAGGGATGAGGACAGGTCAATCAAGGAAGGGACGCTCGATCTGGCATGGAACCTACTATCCAACATAGACACAAAATTCCTCGTTAGGCTGGACCAGAAATGGATCGATAAGTACCACCCGAGCGAGAAGAAGAGCTAGTTGACGTAATTGGAGAGGATTGAATGGCACTCGACATCAAACCAACTAGGTCTGAGTTGATTAACCTAAAGAGGCGAATCAAGCAGACCTCGAGTGGCTACAACCTTCTCAAAATGAAGAGGGATGGGCTTTTTCACGAGTTCAGAACCCTTCTTTCAGAGATGATCGAGGCCCGTGAAGAGCTTGTTGTTACCTACAGAGAGGCACTCCAGGCGATCAACCTTGCATCTTCGATAGAAGGAGGGTTGTCCGTAAAGAGTGCTGCAATTGCCTCATCCAAGCACCCTGAAGTGACTGTATCGAAGAGGAACATCATGGGAGTTGTGGTTCCACAGGTCGATGGTCAGAATCTGAAGTTATCCGCAGAAGACAGGGGCCTTGGCATGGTAGGTGGCTCCCCATACATCGATGAGGCTGCGGACTCGTACTCACTGCTCGTTGAGAAAGTGGTCAAGGCAGCCGAGATGGAAGCCACACTGAAGAGGCTTCTAGAAGAGATTGAAGCCACAAAGAGGAGGGTCAATGCCCTAGAATTCAAGGTTATTCCCGAGATGAAAGAGGCACAGACTTTCATTCAGCTAAGACTTGAAGAAATGGAGAGGGAGGAGACCTTCCGCCTTAAGAGATTCAAGAATAAGTGAGCTATGACTGCCTGTCTATCGGAGCGAGGGGTCAAATCCGACAACCGGCAGGATGGGTTCGGGGCGGTCCAGTGGATTCTAGGGAAAGCATCGTTGTGGACTCAGAGACATGGGGTGCAATGGAGCTCTTTGAGGTAATATCTTCTCGATACTTCGAACTAGGAAATGAAGGCCCTATACCCCCTTCCTGGGAGGTTAATGGAAAGGACGGCAGTCTTCCAGGAGAGCAACTGGTTGTCCTGAACAGGCACCTTGCCCCTATGGGGATGGTCGGTACCCTGGAGGACTCTAACCCCCCGGTATTGTCGATCTCCAGCCTACCTAGTGGACAGGTAGTTCTGAGGAATTGGCAGCAGGCACTGGTCTGGATTGCAATGGCAGGACTCTTGACGATTATCGGAGCACAATGGGTGAGTCGTTATGGCCACGGAAGTAATCCACTGGGAGTCGGGACATGGGGCCAATCGGCCCTTTACTTCACCCTCCCGATGGTGGCATCTGTTATCGGTGCAAGCGTACTAAGGAAAAAGGTAGCCAGTAGTCTTGGAGTCGAAAGTGGCCACATCATCCCCATTGTCTTGCCAATCTCCACCTGGTGGCCATTTGGGATAATTGGAACACTAGGTCAGAGGCGTAGCGACCTAGTCCCGGTTCCTGACAGGAGGTCGCTAGGGATAATCGAGACAATTATTCCAATGGCCCTTTTCACCTTCGGTAGCATTCTAACCTTTGTCGGACTATTACTGACGCCAGAGGATCCTCCAGAGCTTGATGGGGCCCCGGTAGTTTTCCAGACCAGCTTGCTAGTGGAGGCGGTATCGGAGACTTGGCTAGGCCAGGGACTTGGGCTCAGACTCCAATGGTTGCACCCAACAGGAATTGCCGGGATAGGGCTATCGATTATTGGATGGGGCCTGATACTACCCATTCCCGGCTTCCCCGGAGATCGGGCGATGCACGCGATCGTTGGTCCATCCAAAATGAGAGAGGGAAGCTTCCAGACGTCGATTTTCGTTGCATTCCTTGGCATTCTCGTGATAGTCTTCGCCACTTCGGACTACTCCCCCTGGATTTTCCTAGCTGCCATAGGGGTGTGGCAGAGGTTCTATCCAGACAGCATTCCGCATCCGATAGTGCTCGACGAGCACTCTGGCCTAGATGAGAGGAATAGTGCAAGAATAACCTCTGTTGTATTGATAATTCTCATTGCCGGGTTCCCAGGAGCGACGCCTTCCCTAGAGCTAGATGGCTACGACGCTGGGCTTTCGACAGAAGAATGGCCAGGAGAGTTGGAAATTGCGCCTGGGACCTCGGTAGAATTCGAGCTCGGACTGGAGCCAATGGGAGTGATGCCGATTTCAGGATGGCTACAATTCAGAGTAGAGGGAGCAGAATCCGAACTATGGTCCATATCCCCTTCGTGCCCCGAAGAATCGGGAATTTGCGAATTCGAAGACGTGACACAATCCAACACAGATTCCGTAAGCATTTTCCTGGGGGCACCTGATGGGGAAATCTCCCCACACACGCTCAGGATATTGATTGACGTCCAAGGCAAAGAGTCTGAGCACGAAATCAAACTTTTCAACTCGAGCACTGAAGGACCGGAGATTCCGCTTTGGGAAATGACGGAGGATTCGGGTAGTACGATAATCTGTACTTCCCTAACAATATCTGATGAGGGTGGTAACGTTAGCTCCGATGATCCGTACTGGTACTTCGCCAACTCAACCGAGCTTAGCGAGGGGAGCAACGAGGTTTGCATGACTGGCCATCCTGGGGCCTTGCATTTCGCGGTAAAACAGGACCATCTAGGTAGGGTCTTCGGCCCCAGGATTGTGATCGAACAGGGTAACTCTACCATGGGCCCATGGGAGTTTCCAATAGGGGGCACTGGGGAAACTCTGCTAGTCTACGATGGCAGATGGGAAGTTCCAACTAGCTTCGCAGAAAGTGGGAGTCTGCTGTATCACGCGGATTCGGGTAGTCCTTTCTGTCCATCGAACAGCGTGGCCCAGGAGGTGGATACCGATGCTTCGAACTGGAGCGTCAACATGGATGATTACTCGGCAATAAGGCTAACAGGTGAATTTGGGGGAAGTGGTTTCTTGCAGATAGATGCTGCAGGTTGGCTGACAGTGTGCTCAGAGTCAAGAATATTGGAATCGTACAACCTAATCGAAGGTGTTGATGTAATATTCCCAAGCAGAATTGCCTTGGAGGGGGGCATGGCCTCGTTCCAAGTAAACAATAGGGGGGAGGAGGCACTCCCAGTTACTTTAGAGTGGTTCGGGAATTCCCCAGAGAGCGGAATATGGAACATCTCAAAGCCCGAAACGATCGGTCCGGGAGAAGAGGGCGACTTCGAAATTGAGGCAACGGGGGATTTGCCACTAGAAAGATCGGTCTGGGTAGCTGTCGATTCGACGGGGATTGTCGTACACCTATCTGCAAGGTGCCCATTGGATGGTTGCTAAATGAGGATAGCCGTACTTGGAGTTGGGTCGGTAGGGGGCATTTTAGTTGGCTCATTGGCGGACACAGATGCACACATCCTATGTGTCTCTAGGGGGCAGACAGCAGCAACTCTGGAGTCGGGCCTCGTATTGAAAACCCCAGAAGGGGCGGTAGAGATGATCCCCAATGGGAGGTTTGCCCTTCACGACAGCGAGAAGGGGCCCGTACCCGGATCTGAGATGGGCTCATACGATGTAGCGATTATCGCTGGAAAGGCATCTTCGACACCCATTCTGGCTTCGATAGCGAAGGACTTGCTATCGCCAGATGGCGTAGCGATGAGCATTCAGAATGGACTGGGTCACGCCGAGAATATTGCTCACGTTGTCGGAAGAGGGAGGATCCTAGCTGGCTCAACGACTCATTCGGCATGGAGGGAGGGCGGTGGAACAGTAAACTGGTCAGGAAGAGGTTCGATTAGCATGGGGAAATTGGATGGTTCTGAGCCATCTGGTACCGCTTCTTCCCTACTCGGATACTTGGAAGATTCTAGACTGAACCCAAATTGGTCTTCCAACATAGAAGGCGTGATTTGGATGAAGTTACTGATCAACGTTGCAATTAATCCGGTTTGTGCGATTGCAGGAGTCAGGAACGGCGCATTGTCTGAGGTTCCTGAACTCTGGGAACAGGCATTGGAGGCAATGAAGGAGGCAGAGGAGGTAGCTATTGCCTCGGGCGTAGAGCTAGGGGATTTTGAGCCGGAGAGCTTTCTTCGAAAGGTGGTTCTAGCGACATCTGGAAATAGAGTTTCGATGCTGCAAGACCTGATGGCGGGAAGGAAGACGGAGGTCGAGGTCCTGTGCGGGGCAGTGGCCTCCAGAGGCGAGGAACTAGGGATTCCCACTCCTAGAAACGAGATGCTGCTCGCCCTAGTAAGGGGAATCGAGATGTCGCAGCACTTCGACTAGCCATCAGTGTACAGGAATGCATAGGATGCCGCACAACCTCCGAGAAGTTGGGGTGCCAAGTGGAGCCACATGTCGGCATAGGCCATCTTCCCCGCGATGGAAAGGGAGAGGGTTACTGCAGGGTTGAACGAAGCAAGGGATATTGTTCCCACGGTCAGGGCCCCGGCAAGGACGACAGAAGCGATGGCAGCCCCATAGTATCCATTTCCCTCAGTGGATTCGGAAGTAGCAACGTTCAGTATGACGTAAACCAATGCGAAAGTGAATAGGAGCTCAGACACCAATATCGGGATGGTCTGGTCCGAGTGAGGGTCGAACATATGCATGGTGAACTCGTCAGCCATTGGGCCGGAGATGATCAGGTTGGCAGTGACGAGTGCGGCAATCGCGCCTGCTGCCATCTGGGAAAGAATGTAAGGGATCAGGTCGGACTTATCGCAAGCACCCCTGATCCATATCGAAATGGTCACTGCGGGGTTGTAGTGTGCCCCCGAGATGTGCCCTCCTGCGTAAATCATGACCATTAGGGTCCCGGCTATCGCGAAGGGGGCAAGATCCCCAGCCACCCCGAAGGCGGCTGCCGTGCAGATGGTCAAGCACAGGAAGAAGGTCCCAATGAACTCGGTGATTATTTTGGCATTCATCTCGTTGTTGTCCGACATGGAACAGATTCAGCCTAGGACGTCCATCAACGTTGGCAGTGCGAGCAGAAGAAGGTCGAGCGGTTAGACTGCACGATTCTCTTCACCACCCCCTCGCAACCCTCTCTGAGGCAAGGCATCCCCTCCCTGCCGTAAACGAGGAAGTTGTGTACGAAGTACCCCATCGCTTCATCGCCGTCGACTCCCCGAAAATCCTGCAATGTGGAGCCCCCGGCGTCTATTGCTTCTGTTATGACGTCATGAGTTGCACCCGTAATCCTAACTATTCTATCAGTGATTCCCGATTTTCCTGCTATGCTATTTGCCGTTCTACGAGGGGAAACCATTGCCCGATGTAGAATCTCGCAGACGTAAATATTGCCTAGTCCTGCCACAATCCTCTGGTCTAGCAGAGCGTTCTTGATTGGCGATCTACGACCCCTGAGCCTCGAAGCCAATTCCTCGGGAGTCAAGTGATTGGGTGTCGGCTCCGGCCCTATGTCACACAGCAACCTGTGACTTCCCTCTTCCTTCGTAGGGAAGCAATCCATGAACCCAAACCTACGATGGTCTGAGTAAACTGCTCTATTTCCATCATCCAAGTGAATAATTACCCAATCATGAGGTCCATCCCCACTGCCAACTGGGGCTCCGTTTGCAAACCTTCCCGGGCGACTCCGTATGTCGTCTCCGATAAGGGTCCACCTTCCACTCATCCCCAGGTGGCATAGCCATGTGAGTCCTTCCTCTAATCGAATTAGGAGGTACTTCGCGCGTCTATCTACGGACAATATCGTCCTTTCTCTCAGATTTGTTTCAAAATCCATGGGAAACGGGAACCTGAGATCTTTACGGCGGAGTTCGACCTCCACAATCTGCCGGCCGAGGATGTGCCTCTCGAGACCAAGGCGGACAGTCTCAACTTCAGGCAATTCCGGCACGAGTTCGGAGAGGTGGGGCTGGGTCATTACTTTTCGTAAATCCAAGCGATATCGTTATCTGAAATGCCTCTGAAGGAACGCCATGGAGGAGGATGCGCCACAGGAAGAAGTGCCGGACTGGGTTGTTGAAGATGGCGGTTCCGAAGAGCCAACCAGTACAACAATCCTGGAAGGTTCGGCGACTTCTTCCCCCGTGGAGAAGGAGAAGTTCTTCGTTCAGGCTGGCCAGCAGGGAGCTGGGGGCATACCTACTACCAACGCTGCGATAGCGTTGGCACTTGGGATAGTGGGGCTTTTCCTGATGTTCTTCACTTGGATTTTCGGAATCTGCTCGAGCATTCCCGGAGTGGTCCTTGCACATGGTGCCATCAATGCAATAGCACAACACCCAGGCCATCCGGACCAAGGAATTGCCAAGGCCGCCTTGGTGATCAACTGGATCGTTATCGGGCTGACTTTGATAAGCATCGTCGGAGTTGGCATATTGGTCGCTATTATTGGCTGGGAACTCAGCACTTGGGCCTAGCATTTGATTTCACATCAAGGCAGAGTGCAGCAGAACGCTACGTGCTGTTCCTCTAGCCCAGAGAGGTCTATTCTTTCCATTAGCACTAGCCTGGAGTCATTCAGAATCCTCTCGGCCTTGGCGAATCTTGAGTTATCGTCTCCGTCGGAATACCTCTCGCTAGCAGCCTTTAGACTCAATATGGCGATTCCCCCCTTGTCTAGGAATGCGGAAGTCATCCTAACGAAGGTCACAGCCTGGTCCGCGATGCTAAGATCCTGGTGCATCCACTGTGCCTTTGACCTCATGAATGGCGCAACTTCGGGGGGACTCCTAGCATCCCCGAGAACTGGGACCAAGCCCTTTCTCTTCTGGGATAGGGAAACTAGGTCTCGAGTCATTCTGGGGGATATCTCAACCGCAACAACTTGTCCTCCGTGATGGTTGTCAGCCCCACAGACCACATCGTGGATGTGACTAACTGTACCCCCACTAGATGCACCTAGGTACAAGCAAGTCGAACCGGGAACAGGTAGTATTTCCGAAGGTTCCCTTTTCGTCCTTAGTAATGCGGCGGCGACCTTGGACTTGCTTGGATCCCATCTCCGCCACTCGATCCGTCCATCCCTCTTCCTCCTCTCGCCCCTGACGGAGACTCCTTTCACGGCATTCCTAGTCCACAGCCCCCTGCCTTCTCTCTTCACTCCCCATCCCATGGGGGTTGCCTTCCGAGGCACCGTGTCACCTCCCCTTGGGGGGACGGGGGAACCTTGATTTGATTGCCTCGACCTCTCGATTTATCTCTTCGATTATTACGGGCCCCCATGGTTCCCCTCCGAAATGATCCACCCTTACTGCTATGCTAGCCTTACCGGCTAGGAACCGGGCAATCTTACCCCTTACCCACCGGGGGGAACGGCTAACTTGGGGCATTGAGAAAAGAACTGCTCCGTGCTTCGGAGGAGGAGCGCCTCGCCTATGGGCGGACATAGCTGCGTGGGCACCGAGTACCTGGAGTGACCCAGAAGGCATTCTAGCAAGCCTCTCCCTTCCTCCAGCCAGAACGACAAGCTTAGCAGCAGAGATGGGTCCCATTAAAGCCCCTAAAGATGGTAAATATGTTGCCGCTATCTCGCGAATTGAGGTCTCATGACCAAGCAGGATTTGCGAGGAGTTGGTGACTCCGGTTGCCAGAGACTTCAATGCCAGCCACTCAGAATCTCCTGGCAAGTGTACGGGTTCGCTGACCCCGAGAATCTTGGCTGCTTCCACGATGGACTCAGAATCAGAAATCGCTTGTGGAATCTGGTGCCTCTGCACATCCAGGTCGGCCTCGGTGATGAATAGGCCGGCCCACTCGACACAACGTGCCTCAGAGGTCGTCCACGATGAACGCAACTCCATTGCAGATGAGACCACCATGTCCAATCGGCGGTCGATGTCACCCGAAGCATTAGCGATCCCTCTCTTTGCCAGTAGTTCCGAAGCACCTTGAAGCAACTGTTCGTCTGTCTCATCCATTGGTGGCCAAGATGGGTCGGAAACCGATGCCATTTGGTCTGGAATTGCATCGGGGAATCTGGCCAGTAGCTCTTTCACTTCCTTCAAGTGCCTACCCTCCTGGATTTTTTGCAGCCTATCTGCTATGCTAGAGTGAGACCTTCGGGCATCCCACACTATCTCATCCACTACATGGCCAGCCTCATCGACAACCCGCGCAAGCCTCCAGTCATAGTGAATCCTCACGTACTCCCGAAGTGGGTTTACGGCTTGAACGGTGCGGAAGGTGGACTTTTCCGTAACGAATAGTTGAATAGTCGGCAGGTCCACCGTGACTCGGTTAGCGCTAATGCGGCAATGGACGTGAAAGCATGTTTTGTCCCGAGTGTGGTTCTCTGTCATATCCCGATAGCAAGGGTTGGATCAAGTGCCCGGACTACAAATGCGGTTACGAGGGACCGCTTTCGGGAACGGATGGGAAAGGATCTGAGTTCACAGACCCAATGACCGGAGAGACAATAGATCTCTCTAAGGCGAGAGCGACCACGGACTCAAAATCCCTGAAGCACCTGACTGAGGTAGTCGAAGAAGAAGGCCCGAGAGGGACCTTGCGAGTAGGCGACTACATCTGTCCGAAGTGCGATGCCAACAGGACTTTCGTTGAGCTCCGCCAAACCAGGTCATCAGATGAGCCGGAAACAAAGATCTGCACATGCGAGACTTGCGGGCACAGATGGAGGGAATATCAGTAATTTCCCTTCGATAACCGTCCAATAAGCATCAAGAGCCTTCAATTATCGACAGGAGTGGTAGAGGGGTTGCGATGTTGAGAATCACGGCAAAGCAGCAACTGATGAAGGATATAGTCGATGTCCTGTCTGTCCTGACAGACGAGGCGAAGCTGGTTTGGGGAGAGAAAGGCCTTGGGGTCAGCGTAGTTGACGGTTCGCATGTAGCGCTCTTGTCGCTGACCATAGCAGACGAGTGCTTCGAGACCTATGAAGTCGAGCCAGTCGAGATTGGCCTAGAACTAGGGAAGATGAGGGACCTACTCAGCCTAGCAGGAGCCAGTGATCTGGTTGAGATGGACTATGACGATGCTGTGGGTGCGATCAACGTCCGAGTAGGGGAGGTCCACAGGATTTTGAGGGGGATAGATACCAATGCCATGGACAACCCCAATCAGCCTAAACTTGAGTTCAAATCCAAGGCAACAATAGATTCTGAAAAGCTGTCCAGGGCTCTGAGGGCAGCTAAGTTCGTAGGAGAGTTAGTCGATCTTAGCATGGACAAGAACCAGATGACTGTATCTGTCACTGTAGAAGCGGGAGAGGGAGTTAATGTAAAATTCGAATCGGGCGAATTGAGTGAGTTGGTTTGCGGTTCACCGACCCATTCTACATACTCTCTGCAGTTCCTAGATCCACTTACTAGGAAACTTGCAGGAGGGATCACGAACGAGATAACTCTAGAGTTCGAGGAGAAGTACCCACTTCGGCTAACCTGGATGAGCAATGACGGGGGGGCGAAGTGGACATACTTCCTGGCCCCTAGAGTAATGAATGACCCGTGAACTCATCAATGAGTTGTCCCTAGGGGTTCTCGTGCCTTGCAGGGTTTGCGTTATTGTCCCCACTGTGGGCAACCCCGAGGAGTTAGCAGTCGCATTGGACGGTCTGGGCAATCAGACCTTCGCCGATGTTGAGATTGTTGTAGTTGGACCAGAAAGGGATCCTGGGAGGGATGTAGTTGAACAAAGAGGGATTAGGTATCTGGACGAGGGTAAATCCAAGACCAGGGCAGATGCATGTAATCTAGCAATCGGGGAGACCGAATCGGAGCTTGTCCTATTCACGGATGACGATGTGATAGTACCAAGTGACTGGGTAGCAAATCTCGTCAGATGGTTCGAACGTCCAGAGGTCGCTGGCGTAGGTGGGCCCAACTTCGCCCCTCCGAATATTTCCACGACATGGCAGAAGGCGATTGACGTGGCTTTCTGCAATGAATTCTTCACCGCGGGAACCAACTATGGGAGAATGGCAGGTGGCGAATTGGAAGAAGTAGAGCAGCTTCCGGGGGTCAATTCGGCCTACAGAAGGTTGGTTCTGGAAGAAGTCGGGGGCTTTGACGAAGGGGCTATCGGAGCAGAGGATGTAATGCTGGACCTTAGAATCAAGAAGGCTGGACATAGGCTCTGGTCCGATGGAAGTGCAATCATGTGGCACAGGAGAAGGGGCCTGGGTAGAGTAATGAAGCAGATTAGGAACTATGGGCTAGTTAGAAAACTGGCTGGACATAGATATCCGAGCCTATGGGGGTGGAGCCATTCAATGGTCTCAGTATTCCCTCCACTGATTCTATTATCCATCGCGCTTTTCTCGTGGGGCTCAATAAATGGGGGGATTATGTGGCCTGAGTTCTGGGATATATCGACTAAGGCAGTCCCTATTGGTGCTGAGAGGATTGCCGTGCACCAACTTCCCACGTTGGCTGTTTTGTACAATCTGATGGCTTGGACAGGAGCTGTGAAGGGCAGTTCACCAAACAAGTCAGTGAGTACTGTTTTTCTGTCATCATTCGTATCCTTCTTGCTACACTGGAACTATGGAATTGGTGCAATTAAAGGAAGATTTGCAATAGCAAGAGGCATGAGTCTGTCTCAAATTGATGATCGTGAACGAGAAGCCTAGTGACTAACTTCGCTGCACCATTTCTCCGGATTCGACATGCCATGTGGGCTGCCTTGGACGCCAGAAGATTCCAGTGAAGAGTCCGAAGAAGACTCCACCGAAGACTAGGTTGAACCACCCCTCGGAGATGTATGTAGGGCTGGCGTTGAAAAATGCCCAAGCGAATGAAGGAATGATGCCGAATAATATCGAGATTATCGCCTCCTCTCTGAATATTCGGGAGTTGTCCCGTCTCTTCGGGAGCAGTGGGGGATTGATGGGCCACTCGGTCGAATCGCGGACAACGAGTCGTAATTTGATGCTATTCTCGGAGCTTGGGAGTTTATCTTTGGACATTATCGAAGGTGTCGCTTTACCCGAGCTCCAAACCCTGATTATCCTAGTCCTGGAGCCTTTCTTCACAATGGGTCTGCCATCACATGCCTTTCCCCAGTAGTCATCAGTTGAGTCGGCAAGAGCCTCAACCGGGTCCCCTTCACCTCCAGAAATCAGACCCATGGAGTATGCAAGTTCCCATTCAGATTCCGAAGCGATATCGGCCACCATTGAGTTCAGAATCTCTTCGGCATCTTTGGGTCGGACTGGTTCCATTGAGATCTTATATCGATATCCGATTGACACTTCGTGCCTAGGTCCGATCCCACCAAACAATACTGATCTGTCATCAGAACCCATCAGTACAGAGCCCGGAGAAACTTCTGCCCAAGAAACAGGGGGAATCCCCAATTTTACTCCTCCGACTCTCCAAGTTCACCAGTCTGTATTGACCACTGTGAAGCGTACACATTCTCGTTGTAAAGTAGCTCGTGATGAGTGCCACGCTCAACAATTGCTCCGTCTACCATCGCGATAATCTCATCCGCGTTCCTAATTGTTGCCAGTCGATGGGCCACAGCAATGGTTATCCTTTGCTTGCCGCCATTAGAACCGCCGCCGAATAGTGACTCTTGGATACGCTTCTCGGTCTCGGCGTCCAGTGCAGCACTTGCCTCATCTAGTATCAGTAAGTCGGGGTCATTTAGCAATGCACGAGCAAGGCTAACCCTAGCCCTCTGACCACCAGAGAGCATTACTCCTCTATCTCCTACCATGGTACTAATTCCACTGGACATTTGTGATACGAATTCCCAAGCACCTGCGGCCTCTAGTGCATTTTTGACCTGCTCATCTGTAGCATCGCGGGCATAGGCAACATTGTCTCTGACTGTTCCGAAGAAAAGGAATGGATCCTGAGAAACGAATCCAATTCTGGCTCTGACTGACTCGATTTGGAACTCGTTGATGTCTCGGTCATTGATCATCACCCTACCACTCTGGGGCTCGTAGAATCTCTCGACAAGCTTGAGGATCGTACTCTTTCCAGCTCCGGTGTGGCCCATGACCCCTAGGAAATCGCCTGAAGAAGCAGAGAAGTCAATCTCGTTCAGAACATTGGATTCTGAGGAAGGATATGCAAATGACACATCATCGAATGTTATCGACGAGATAGGTCCGTCCAAGGGAACTGCCCCTTCCTTGTCGAAAATGGAGGGTTCTAGGTCGATAATTGCGAAAACCCTCTTTGATGCGGCTTCGCCCCTCTGAAGCTGGTTGAGCAGCATTCCGAGGATGAACATTGGCATCGTCATTCTAGTGGAGATGAGTAGGAACGTGACAAATTGGCCCACTGTGATTTCTCCCGACTCCATGACCCAACCTCCTGCTGAAACAAGAAGACAGAATGAGATGCCAGCAACTACGTAAATTCCAGGAATGAATCGATTACGAACAAAGGCCGCTTGGATTGCCAGGTTCCTATAATCACCGCTTTGCCCCTCAATTCTGGAGCCTTCGAATCTAGTGGCATTGTATGCTTGTACGACTGTAATGCCAGAGAGAACGTTTTCCAGGATCGCAACAATCCCCCCAGTACTTTCTCTTTGTCTCCTGTATTTCCTCTGAACCCTAGTGGAAAACCATACAACCATGGGGACAATTAGAACAAGTGGTGCGAATAGAATCAATGCAAGTCTTGGAGACATCCAGAACATTATTGCGAACGCTGTGCCGAATGTTGTTGCAATCCTGATCATACTCGTACTTGCATCCGAAATTATGTCCTCTAGTTGCGCAACGTCAGCAGAAAGTACAGACATCAGGTTTCCAGATTGGCGGCTCTCAAAATATGAGGCTTCCATGGCCAATAGTGAGCTTGTTGCGTCCATTCTGATGTCATGTTGTGCCTTGTAGGCTGTTGACTGCCAAAGTTGGTTACTCAAGCCCTGGAAAACGGCCAAAAATGAGAAGGAAATTAGAATGAGAAGTCCAAAGCCGAGCTCGATCGAATTTATTGCGCCAAGGGACGGGATAAATTCAGAACTCACAAATTCCTCAACCCTAGAATCAGTGAATGTCTTGGATTGGTAGTAGTCAGCTGCCATTCCTATTGCTATGAAGGGGATAAGGTCGAAGGCCCGTGCTCCGACATTGGCCAGCACGCCACCTAGCGCTTGCTTCCAGTATCGGGTAACATAGGGAACTATGCGCCAAATCTTTCGACCGACAACTTGCTTATCGTCCGCAAGATCGGACTCATCCTTGCTAATCGAGATGGGACTAATGGCGCCATTGCTTCCCTTTGATGTCACGTTACTTCGTACAGTAGTTGGCGTTTCAATGCTTACCTGAGAAATCTATGGTTTTCGCTATCATATTGTGGTGCGCCCGCCGGGATTTGAACCCGGGACAAGAGGTTGGAAACCTCTGGTGATAACCCCTTCACTACAGGCGCTTGTACTTGGCGGGCTCATGGCATCTCTAAATCGATTCGGTAGACTGAATGATTTGAAAAGTGAGTGCCTAAACGGCTATTCATGATGGTCAGGCAGATTATTGGCATCTTTCTTGTACTGTTCTTTTTCCCGATAAATATACCCTTGTTGAGGATGTTAATGGAATCCCGAGGGATGACGCCATTTGGCGAATTGCAGTTCCTAGGAATATCCCTCACAATGTTCATTGCCGGTTGCCTGATGATATTCACGCCACCAGTAATGAAATTTCACTCGGAATCCAAGCATCCATAGAGTGATTTTGGCCATTCAGAATGGATATTGAGCATCAGGCTCTCCACTCGCTCCTCCGTCCATTGGGCAGCAAGAAGATGCGAACAGAGCTGTTGCGTTCTCTTGGGCACGGTCTTCGGTCCGAGGACTGCCCCTGGCCTCTTGGGATCGTCGAGAAAGTCGGTTTCCATCCCCCAGGGTGCATCAGAATCGGCCAGGGAAGAAGACAATTGTTCGATACTGCCCTTGCCAACGCTAACTGTGGCCGGTAGATCACTAGTGAAATCCGAACTGACATCGGGAGGTGCGAAATGCCTGATTGCGCGTTCAATGGGGAGTCCGGATTTTTTGCAGAGTTCACTTAGTTCCCTGCAAGTCGTCGGACCATTCTCTTCTACATGGAGTTGAATCGCCACTCCTGCCGATGAGGCCATCGACATTACCTCCTGCAGGTTTTCATTGGCTGCTTCCCATGTAGAACCCTGTACTGGATAATGGGGGCGGCCTACCTCCCCCAGGCAATGAGCCTCCCCCGAATCTATGAACTCAATAGCAAGGCTAACTGCTTCCAAGTGCAATTCTGTGGAGGCCTCCAATCCTAAAGTCTCTATCTGTTTCTCCCAGACAACCGGATGGGGGCCCAAGGCGACTCCCACGTCAATTCCAAAAGATTCCCTAACTTCATTAGCCATAGCTATGGTATCCAAGTATGCATCTTTGTACTCATTGGAATCAATGGGTAGTGATTCATAGAATGCGGGTTTGTGAACCAACATCATCCCAGTACCTCCACACTTAACGAAGTCAGAGACCGCCCCCAGGAACCTGTGCCTCCTGTCCAAGTGGATGTGCTGATCAAAAATTGGCCCTGTCCAGACTCCGTCCTCGATCATGGTCTCACGCCAAGGCGCCTTCTCCTTCAAGTTGGGATAACCAATAGTTGGCAGCCATCTCCGCAACCCTACTAGATGATTGGCCCAATACTATCCCCCTGCCATTGTTGAACATTAGAATAGTGCAATTGTGTCTCTTTGCATCTATTCTGAGAGCATCAAGTCTCAAGTCGTGTTCCGCATCAGAGAACCTCTCAGCAGCCAGTCCAATCATTACAGCCCTTCCAATGGAAAAACTAGCGAGAACCTCGCCCTTTTCGACCGTCAATCCTGCTTCTGTCATCCCCATCCTGAGCAATATTTCTTCGGCGATCAAAGTGGCGGCCTCGGAGTTTGAAATTCCATGGATTAGCAATGTTCCCTCTGGTTCGATCACAATCACTGATCTTGGATTTTCGTGCTCTATTACCGCATAGGCCCCATTACTCCTAGCACCACATAGGCTCACTGCATCTTGAAGAGAAACTGGATTCTGGGAGGTCACTCTGAATGATTGTGTTTCTACTGAAATTGTCAAATCTCCGTCAGGCATCACTCTCTCCCCACCTTCTCCAGCGAATCGCAGGTACTTAGGCTACTCTCTAGCGAGTGCAGGTAAGCTTGCTGAACCGGAACAAGAAGAACTGGGGCGTCTGAGTTAGATTCCCTCAGATCTGAGAGCGCACCCCTGAGCCTGGATGAAAGACGGCTATCCCTTTCACGAATTAATGTAGAGGTTAGTCCGATCCTTTCTTCGGCCCACCAAGCGGCACATACCGTAGCTGCTGCACCAAGATCTGCATTGACAGAGTTATGCGGGGATACTCGTTTTATTGCTGATTTTCTTAATCGGGACCATCGCTTTGTTCGGCCCAAAGTTGCTAGTAGATTTCGGAACTTAACCTGTTCATCGGCCCAGCGGGATTGCCAATCTAACCAATCCTGATCGTCAATTCCTGGCTCGATTGCATAAATCGGAAGACCGCCCCGGGAATTCTCGGCATGGCGGATTAGTCGGATTCTCTCAGGATCTGGAATAGAAGGTCCGGCTATTTCCAAAGCCCTGAGATCACGAACCAGCATCCCCAGCGTTGTCCCTGAAGCGGCGGCTGATTCCACATGGACTCCGGGACTATTCTTGTCCTGCCCTTCTTCGTCTCTTATCGCCAAGAGTTCATCGGGTGATGCAATCAATGCTAGTCCATCCCAATTTCTGGGCCTCAGTTCAGAGGGCATCCTAACACATGGAAGATATGGCCAGAGAAGGATTGTCCCTCCCAGAGGGTCTTCGAAAGGCGATGGTTCCCATCTTAGTTCCGGGATGGACACGTACCGCCGAGACGTCTCCCTCGGTTCAATACAACGGTGAAATCACGCATCTGGTTCCCCAATTACTGTAGGATTCAAGGATGATGAGTTTCCGAGGTGTTTCGATGGCAGTTGATGGACCGTTCTCAATTGACCCCGTGGTGCTTCTGAATGAGGTATTCCCTGGGCACACAAACGCATTGAATACCCTGTTTGGTGGTAGGCTGATGTCAATCATGGATACAGCAGCAGGGATGTCTGCATCGAAGTTTGCGCACAGGGAGTTTGTTACAGTCTCAGTAGATGCTTTGAAGTTCAGAAGGCCGTCTTTCCAAGGAGAGGTTATTCGAACTACTGCTAGAGTGGTTTGGACGTCCCCCCGAACAGCTGGCATTCACGTTACTTCTTGCAGACTTTCAAGATCAGAATGGGTTGGCGAAGAGATATGTTCAGGATTCTTCTTCATGGTCGCAATCGACTCTTCGATGAAGCCAGTAGAGATTCCTCAGTTTGTCCCAAGTTCTGACAAAGAGAAAGACCTGTGGTCTCAAGCAGAAGCTGCCCGTGAAGCAATGAGATGAGAAGAAAATCAGATTTCTGGAGAAAAAAATCTCGTATGGAAGAAGGCACCTGAGTACAATCAATATCCCATGGACTTATACCCTATGTTGGTCGCTCCGCGCATGGGATGTACTTAGCCGGGCCTAAGGGCCCGATGGAGAAGAGGAATGCTGAGCTTTTTGGTGAACTCAACTTAGTCGGGACAAGAGGGAAGTGTTGCGCCATACTAACAGAGCGTCAGCTAACCATAGAGAGGTTTGACGGCAAGGGACTGAGGCTAGACTTGGCTGCAATAGATAGAATGAGGCATCTGAAGGTTCCAATGTTGCCTTCGGGGACCTATCTCCTTGGTGGGATCGCAATCTATCTTGGAATAACTACGATCATGTCCCCCTTGAGTTGGGTGTCAATCGGAGTAGGTTTTACTGCTATAGTATCGAACTTCATTTCCAGGTACTCGATTCTAGCCATAGAGACTGGTTCAGGTGGAAGGCATCTAGTCTCAGGAAGCGAGGGGAATCTACTGAAGCTTTGTCTGATGGTCGACCGTGTAAGGCACGGAAGTGACTTGGAAGAGGCTCGAATAGGACTGGAAGAGCTGGAAACCGGACTCCCCACATTCCCCTCAATAAGAGATGCAAAGGGGATCCTTGCCACACCTGATAAAAAAAGCAAAACAAATATGGGGATGCTTGGACTTCCATCGGGAATGGCCAGTATTGAGGCATTTGAAGTGGACACGATTATGGATCAAGTTCCGCTAGAGTCGGTGGCAGACAATCGAAACGAAAGGCTGCCAGACAGCCCTAGCATTAGTGATTTCTCGGGCCCAGCAGTGGCGCAGAATGAGCAAAACTCACTAAATGCATACGAAAGAGCCTGGGGGGTAGATAGTACTCCCTCATGGTACAAGGAAAGGGAAATTGCTCAGGCTCCCGAGAACAGAATTGATTCAGCTCTAAGTGATGCATCTCAAGGGATGGACCTCTTCGCTCCTGGTTGGATTTTTGATGCGGCTACGCCAAGCGAGATAGATGAATTCAGAGAAAACGGAAATAGCGATTCTGGTGTGCTCGGAGATTTGTTTGACTCGACAGAGCAGAGGGAGAGAGAACTGTCTAGTTCTCAAATGATAAAGCAGGCCCACAATTCCTTCGGTGCCCCTGAACAGCCGTATGTTCGGCCCATGCTACCTCCTCCGACAGACGAGGCAGTCAGAGAGGAGTGCAGGGCAGGAGTAGTCCGTCGGGCGAGAGCGAAGCAGGAGCTTCGCCTCAACAACATGACTGAGGCGCCAATAAAACCCGCAAATCTAGAAGAGTATCCGGCCCTAAACAAACTAGCCAATTCAATGGGTACCACGAGATTGTCAGTGAACATGGCAGATTCGAAAAAGCCATCGTCGGGTTGGCTAGGAAGGCTTCTAAGGCCAAGTGGTGGAATGGTGGTTAGGGAAGAAAATAGAGGGGTTTCGAATCAAAAATCCGAGGTCGTTTCAGACGAAAAGCCACGCTTCCAGAGTTCCCAGCACATGAGGCTGAGAAGCGACCAGGAACATCAGGCAGAGGTTGGTGCAAGAATCCGAGGAATGAGGAATTCTGCTGAATATTCTTCTGCTAAGGATACACTGGATTCGATAGTATCTAGGATTCAGAGTGGGGAAGAGGAGGCTCCTAGGATGATGGAGGCTCCGAGCAACTCACTGAGATTCGGCCAATTAAGGCCCACCTCCTCTAAAGACGATCCGCATCCGCTCCCTGGTCTTCGAAGACTGGGCTAGTTAGAGGCCCACCATTCTACGATAGCGGTCCATCCTGCCATGGTACATCCCCCTCTCAAGTGACTGCAGATTCTCCGAGCCCAGTCCGCCTAGAGCAAATGAGGAAGTGACTACGGCATGAACCATTGCTGAACGCATCCCCTCTATATCATTCAGTATTCCTTTCCTATCGGACATGTTGGCTAGAAGGGCGCCGGCGAATGAGTCCCCACATCCAGTGGGATCTACGATTTCTTTTACAGGGAAGGCGGGCAGAACAATGGTCCCGCATGGAAGATTGGCTAGGACACCCGAGGATCCCCTCTTCACAATCAGTGCCCTTGGTCCGCTACCCGCTTCCTTCCCACCATGGAGGCAGGCCCCTGACATTATTGGCTGGATTGCCTGGGTGAATACCTGCTCCCCAGATATGGCGCAAACCTCTTCCTCGTTCAATATTGCAATATCTGCCTTCCGAAGAGCTAGGGAGAGGGTCTCGAATTCCTGCTCGATCCAAAGCATGAACGTGTCGATTGCTGAAATCTCAACACTGGGGCACTGGTCGAGAACAGCAACTTGAGAGGAAGGGTGCGTGTTGGCGCAGAAGAGAACGTTTGGATTAATCCAAGGTTGGGGAATCTCGGGTTGAAATTCGTCAAGGACTAAGATTTCAGTTGAAATTGATTCAACGTTCTCCATCGATCCCTCATATCTGCAAGACCACCGAAACGTCTTACCATCTAGACGTTGGACCCCAGAAAAGTCAATCCCTAGACCCTCCAGTATCGATTGGTGCGAGTTTGAGAAGTCGTCCCCCACTGGCCCAACAATGCCTACCCTTGATGGCCCTCCTGGAACCTTGGGCAGATGGAATGACGATGCCACTCCCGAATGGATGGCTGAGCCCCCAAGAATGTCTGAACCACTAGCCTCGGGGGTCTCGATATCATCGTATCCTATGCTCCCAACGATTAACATCTCTACCAATCTAATTCCCCCCTGACAATAGCGTGGGATGACTGGTCAAGTAGTCTGTGGTAATCCTTCTTTCTCTGAAATCCTGTTCCTCCAATATGGCTCTGTGTAATGGAATCAAGGTGTCGACACCAAGTAGAATCGTCTCATCTAGTGCAGAGTCCAACTTTTCTATCGCCTCTTCTCTTGTTCCAGCCCATGCAATAATTTTCGCCAATAGTGAGTCAAAAGAGCCAGGCATGTCATATCCAGAATGTGCGTGCGAGTCGACTCTTATTCCAGGCCCACCCGGCCAGTGACATTCCCATATCTTTCCAGGTGATGGTTCCAATGTCATTGGATTCTCGGCATTTATCCTTGCTTGGATTGCATGGCCAGACCATCTAATCTCAGACTGTGAAATGGGAATTGGCTCCCCTGCAGCAATTTGAATTCCAATTGAGACCAGATCCAAACCGGTGATCATCTCTGTTACTGTGTGTTCTACTTGTACTCGAGGGTTTACTTCCATGAAGTAGAATTCGCCATTTGCATTCCTGAGGAACTCAAAGGTTGCAAGGCCGCTGTACCCGATTGCCTCGGCACCAGCAACTACTCTTGAACCAAGTGCTTCCCTTTCCTCTTCACTTAGCCATGGCCCTTCCTCGATTATCTTCTGATGCCTTCTTTGGATAGAGCAGAATCTTTCCCCGATGTGTACTGCCCTTTTTCCGTCCCCAACAACCTGGAACTCGATATGTTCTGCTCTGTCGATGAACTCCTCGATGAATACCCTGTCGTCGCCGAATGCGGATAGAGCTCTGCTTTGGCACATCCTCAATGCAGAGTCGAAATCATCCTTGTCGTGGACCACCTGCATCCCAATACCACCCCCTCCTGATGCGGCCTTAATCATGAGTGGGAATCCGATGGAATTGGCAATTTCTAATGCCTCCCCCGGACTGGTGATTGGTTCGTCAGTCCCTCTTGCTACGGGAATCCCCGCATTGGACATCGCCTTCCTAGCTGCAATTTTGTCCCCCAGAAGGCGTAGTGAATCTGGAGACGGTCCGATGAAAGTAATTCCCTCTTCTGCGAGTCTCTGAGCAAAAGATGGGTTCTCCGACAAGAAGCCGTATCCCGGGTGAACTGCATCAGCACCAGTCTCTTTTGCTGCTGAGACAATTGCTTCTATATCCAAGTAGGATGCAAGTGGGTCATCCCTAGGAATGAAATATCCTTCATCAGCAAGTCTGACTGGAAGAGATAGGCGATCCTCTCTTCCGTGTATCACTACTGATGAGACGCCCATGGAGCTCAGAGAACGTACAATCCGAAGAGCGATCTCCCCTCGATTGGCGACCAAGACGCGGCGGAACACAATGGCTCGCTAGGTACACTTTCGTATCAGTGAATCGGACAGTTAGTATACGTCTCTTAGGTATCTTTTCTCGGTCTTCATGAGGCCCGTCTCAACGAATTCCTTTGCTTCTTCAAGGCTCATTCCACCAAATTCTGAGCATATTCCAATGAGTGTGCTGTGTACATCTTTTGCCATGTACTGTTTATCCCCGCAGACGTAGAAGTATGCCCCGTTATCAATCCAATTCCAAATCTCCTCGCCGCTATTCTTCATCAGATGCTGAACATAGACTTTCTCGGAACCTTGGCGGGACCATGCCAGATCATGTTTTGTGATGAGTCCTTTCTCATTCCATTTCTTCATTTCGTCCCGATATAGGTACTCCCCTTCCTCGGTCCAGTCCCCAAAGAATAACCAGTTCCTACCTGTTGAGCCGTCTATCTCCCTTTGTTGGAGGAAGGCCCGAAACGGAGCTATTCCAGTTCCCGGACCCACCATGATAATGTCCTTTGAGCCGTCTTCTGGCAAAACAAATGACCTCGTAGGTGACATGAAAACTCCCACCTCTGTTGAGTTGGTCTCGCACTCGTCTGCCATGAATCCGGTGCAAAGGCCGGCTCTGCCCCTGCCATGGTGGCTGTATCTGACGATGGCTACTGTTAGGTGCACAGTTCCCTTCTCGAAATCAGGACTGCTAGCTATCGAATATAGCCGGGGTTTCAGACGATCCATTCCGTCTACCAGCTGTTGGGGCGTGAAACCTATTCCGCCAAAGTCTGAGATAGAGTCGATGTAGTCTCTGGACCATATGTAATCCTCCATTGCTTTGGAGTCGGATGTTAGTTCTGATAGTAGAGTGGCATAGCTTTCCCCCACTGGACCCACTTCCACATAACCCTCTGGAAGGTCGCCTTCGCTTCCTGATCCGGCCCAATCTAGAAGCAGTGTACCATCCTTTGAAGAGTATCTCTTCCTACTTGTGATGCTAATCTTTACTTGCGCAGAATCCTCAGGAGCCCTATTTGCAAGGCCCTCGATCCATTTCTTGGAGACTCTATGTATTTCAAATCGGTCAGTTAGTGCATCCCTTAGCATACAGGATCCCAAATGGGTTTCCACTTCCTCATCACCAGAGAAATTTGTAGCCAGCAGTATCTCGTCTGCCAACTCGGGAGGGCATCTTGGGATTACTGCCAATGCGTCTCCAGCCTTGTAATTGAGGCCCGAGTCCTTTAGTTCGAAAACAATGTGTCTAGTTTCCTTTTGTGAACTCTCCCCATTAAGGACAAAGTTTTGTGAAATGGTAGTCATGTATGGATTCTTGGCACTCCAGTCTGACATGCCTATTACCAAGCCATTGGAGTTGTTCATCGCTTAAGAACGAATGTGGAAGTTGAGACTCCCGCAGAAGGAAGCATCAAGTCATGGGTACCCCAACGAGAGTCGTGGCGGAGTTGAGGTTCCTAGGATCAGGAAACGCTTTCTCACCACCTGGAAGGATGCATGCACTGACACTTCTTGATGGTTCGATACTAATTGATGTCCCTCCGACGGTACTTACCCAGATGCGAAATTTTGGAGTTTCGCCATCTCAAATTCGTCACCTCTTGATCACTCATTGGCATGCTGATCATTGTTTCGGATTTCCATTCTTGATGCTGGACAGATGGAAAATGGGAGGGATGGAGGGTCAATTGGAAAAATTACAGATACATTGCAGACCCGGTGGAAGAAAGAGACTGGCAGAACTATGCGAGGTCGGTTTTCCTGGTTCTTTGACTGAAGAGATTGAGGAAAGATGCTCCTGGAACGAGTCTGAGAGTGGAGAGCTCCCCCCTACTGATTGGATTTTCGAGAGGTTCCCCGTCCGGCATACGCCTGAGACAGATCCGCATGGTTACAAATTGGTCCACAAGAGTGGGCTCTCCATATTGCACTGTGGAGATTCGGGGCCTTGCGAAGAAATTGAGCAGAGAGCTCGCAATTCGGACATTGTTATCCTAGAAATGGGAGTTCCTGATTTCGTAAAAAGCCCACATCATCACAACCCATCGGACGTAGTCTCCTTCCAAATGCGGCACCCCCATACTTCGGTGTTAGTAACTCACAACTTCTCAAAGTCTCAAGGTTCCGAAATTGGCTTCGAAATCCCGATATTGCCAGAGGGAATATTACAGATCGAAGATGGGGATTGTCTAGAAATTTCAGAATCGGGACAATTTTCTTTGATAAGAAAATAATATTTTTCTTTACTAGTATATATATTGGAAGAATAAAAATTACTAGTGTGGAAGTGATCAAGTGAATATTTCAATAATTTTTGACGTTTCCAAAAAAGATTTGGAGTGAAATTAAGGCAAGCTCCAAGAATGCTCGTGAGGCAATGGTGAGATGTATTTTTTACACTGGCAATATATTTTCACAAACGGATGACTGGGAGATACTGTGAATGACATCGATTTTAGAAATCACTATTCGAAATTGTAACTCTTTGTACCTGTCAAAACATCAATAATCGGGCTTCTCCCAAGACACTCTTATTACCACTGTCAACCTCGCTTGGTGGCACGCACTTCTAGCAATGAACCCAATGGGGTGGAGGACTGGCGATGAGTGATGAAAATAACAAGGTGAAAAAAAATGGACGGGAATATTTTCGAGAAGATTCTCGGCCAAGATAGTCTATTCACTGACCGTAAGGCATTTGATCATGCGTTCGAACCAAAGAGGCTGCCACACAGGGATCACGAGGTGGATGCTTTGGTCATGAATCTAGTAGACGCCCTGAATGGGCACATACCTTCCAATATGCTACTTTACGGGGTTCCGGGTTCAGGCAAGACCGTAGTAACCAGATACGTATTGGGGCAACTCAGAGAAAAGGGGAAAGAGATGGGGCAGTTAGTGAAAACATACGAGATAAATTGCCGGAATATGGATACAAAGTACAGGGTTGTCCAGTCCATAGCCACCCAACTAGCCCAACGTGGTGATGTCCCTGTCCCATTCACTGGATGGCCAACTGACAGAGTTCTGGAAACATTGGTGGAAAGGATGAGCAGAGCAGGAGGAGTCCACATCATTGTCCTTGACGAAGTGGACAATTTAGTGGACAAGGGAGGAGACGACCTACTGTATGCGCTAACTAGTTTGAATACCCTACTAAGTGATGGGAGATGCTCAATAATTGGGATTAGCAACGACCTAAACTTCACCCAGCACCTTGACCCTAGAGTTAGTTCCCGCCTTAGTCAGGAAGACGTTGTTTTCCACCCGTACGTAGCAACTGAGATACAAAATATTCTGAGTGAGAGAGCTGCAATGGGTATTCGAGAAGAGGTGCTTGAAGAGGGCGTGATAAGGCTCTGTGCAGCCCTAGCTGCACAGGAGCACGGGGATGCCAGGAGGGCGCTTGATCTGCTCAGGATTTCAGTACAGAAGGCCGAACAGAGGGGGCAGGGCAAGGTGAACACAAAGCATGTTAGATTGGCACAGAGTCAACTCGAGTACGATCAGGTGACCCCTGTGGTTAGGACGTTGCCTCTTCATCAGAAATTAGTCCTCTTCTCGATCTGCATAAACGAAGAGAACGGGCTCAGGAACATTTCCACGGGCGAGATATACAGGACTTACTCCGAGGCATGCTCAAAAATAGGTATTGAGCCTCTTACGACCAGAAGGGTCTCGTCACTACTAAATGAGCTAGATACCATTGGCCTAATTATGGCTAGAAATGTAAGCAAGGGCAGGGGTGGGAGAAGCAAGCAGGTTAACTCTGCGATTCCAAAGGCAATAGATGCGATTGCACTAATGAGCGAAAACGAGCCCTTGGTCAATGAGGCTGCTCTGGGCAAGTACAACCTCCAAGGCCAGCTGTAGTTTGAATGCCGACAACGGTTAAACCGAGGCGTCAGGTCGGCGGCTCGATGCCAGAAGGGGAGACAGAGTGGAAGGGCTCGTTGTTGCGGCCCAGTAAGGCCGCTTCGGTTGTAGCGATAATTCTGGGTTCATGGGCCCTATTGTTGAATTTACTGAACATCGTAATTGGGGTACATTCACAAGGTCAAAAGGTTCGCTGGATTGACTTCATCACTAATGGCTCCGATACGGGTCAGGCTCATGAGATAGGAATTCTCTTCCCCGACGATTTGGTTTTTGGCGGTATCGGGGTTGTCATCTTTGTCGCGGGTTTCATTGGAATGGGTAGATCTGTCGAGGGGGGCTTTGCAAAATGGTTCAGTGAACTTCCAAAGAGTGTGATTTTCTCTAGTCTAATCTCGACAGGCGGTGGGGCAAGTAGGACCATAGGCAGTTGGATGATTGCCGCTGGCTTACTATTCTACTTCGTATGGAGTGCGCTGAACACCACTTGGGTTGACCCCGGGGTATACTCAGTGATGATCGCTCTAGTGGCGATTGGCTTTGGAATCCACTCGATCGAAGACTCGGGTTCTATCCAGTAGATTTTTCAAAACCCAGAAGGAGATTCCGGCACCTTTCCTTTGAGTCCTCGTCACACCATCTCAGGACTACGCCCTTCCCAGGTTGACCATACAGGACCGCAGAACCTATTGGAGCAAGTGGATGGATCACCAATGGGGCCAAATCCTCCTCTCCGTGAACCTTAATCAGGTGTTTTGAGCCATTTCTCTTCCACGAGCTAATTGCATCCACACAGGCGTTAATTAGGGATTCAGTTATTGTTCCCGCCGGACTCTCACATTCCATTACTGAATCGTATAGAGAAAATTGGATTTGATCGGCATCGGCCCACTCTTGACGCTTGGTGCGGCCATCAATAAGTGCAATATCGGGAATCTTGCCAACCTTCTGAAGGGTCAGGACAGTAACATCCCCAACTGCAATTATACAACCGGAATCCATTATATCTTCTATTTCCCCCAATGCAGAAGTCATCGCTACCTGGGGTTCTGATTCAGGTCCAGAAAATAGTCTACCAAAGGGTTCCTTCAATTCTTCTTCAACCTTTGACGTAAGCTTTGAAATTCCATCATTAAATTGTGCTGGAATCCAAGGCTGACCAGATCTGTCAATGTGGCCAGATCGAATTCGTGAGCTCGAAATTGGTTTACCATCCCAAGCAAGATCTTTGGCCACAGAAATTATTCGTAGTCCATCTAGACCCCTTTTTACTCGAATATTGTTAATTTTTTCACATTCGGACATTGTCTCAGAGGTGCACACTATTGCTGTTGCTTGACGGTGGCTTGTCGCAGGTCCGTGTTTATCATCAAGCGAGTGGAATGAAACCCTCGATGAGGAATCTCCGAGAAAATGCTCGACTTCTGAGCATCTTTCTTCCCAATCCTTGATCAGAGAATTCTTGGATTTTGCAATTTCATCGTTAGTTATCCAGACCTCCAATGAGTGGCATTCGGAAAGGCCAATTTCGATAAGTGACTTGTGGCCATCATGAAACCTGTCGAATGTTCCTCCGATTAAGCCGACTTCGTGCATTGGTTTTCCACCATTGGGACTCTGATTTCACTTCTATGGAAAATTGTGTGCCCCGGGGCGTAACGGCAACCTTCACTGCTTGGCTCGGGCGCCTGACCCACCCCGGGACGTCTGTCGGACTGCGTGGTAGTCCCTTGATTCATTCTATTCCGTCCTCAGGGGACCTTCGCAATCCGGCCACCTGATTTGCGCCACAGTTCATCCCGAAAATCGGTCCCAGTGGTCTTCGACAGGTGGTCACCCAATCCGTGGTACCGTGTTTCACCCTCCACCTCCGGCGAGGGGGTTTCGTCCACACGGTGTTGCCGGTTGGGCAATCTCCGCCTCCCAATGGCCCTCATGAACCCAACGGTCGAAGGAAAAATCGAACTTATCGCAAATCAGGATGAAATCCGGACCTTCCGGATGCCAGCCTCTCGGAAATTGGTTCGTCTCCAGCCATAACCATTTTTCTGGTAAAGTTTGGCCACCTTTCCTTGGGTTGGGCCAACCATCCGACAAGATCGTGTGTCCTACCCGACAAAGGTGGAATTCCCTCCTTCGCCGAATTCAAAGAGTCCATGAGATCCAGAATCGGATTGACGTTTTCTTCGGGGAAGTTGACTAGTTCGTTGGAGTTGATTGAATAGTTGAGCCTTTCCAAGATTTGGGGATTACATCCAGGGTGTGTTACATGTTGCATTCCAGGTGACTCGCAAATCTCGCCAATAGGGCGAAGAAGTGCAGCGCTCCAGGGGGTGGACAGAGAAAATAAATCGACCAAATCATCCCCTTCCAATAGCAGCAGAAGCATATCAGAGGAGATTGGGGCCCACCACTCATAAGGCAAGTCGTGCCTAAATCTCTGAACCATAGAAAGGTCAAGTTTGCCATCACTAGCCGAACAATCGTATAGCTTAGACCATGTATTCAACAGGTGACCTTCTTCTAGATTGATGGCCCGATTTCTAATTCGCATAATTGAATCGTGAAATTCGGATTCGGTTGTTTCGGCAATTCTGAGCAACCAAGAGTAACCCATCAGTGCCTCTAGAGATTCTGCTGGGGGCTCGGACAGCCATGCCTCAACCGCCCAGTCAATTATGTCCGGGTGCGACTCCTTCGGAAGCCATGGAGCGTTCAATATGAATTGAGAAGCAAGCCATGCTGCGCCCCTGTTTGCCTTACTTGGATCTATAGCTGGCCAGGAACGTAGTAAGTTATCGGGATCTTCACGAAGCTTAGAGGTGATTTTTGCAGAGTAAAGTTTGAGAATTGGATCTGTAGCCTGGTCTGCTAGCTCTGAAATCTTCTCTATTGGCAGATGGTCAACATCCATTAGGGCAAGCCACTCGTGATCCAGTCTTTTCGAAATCCGCTGCCATCTTGGCCATCTTGAACGACTGGGTGAAGCAATCCAGGCAGCAAGTGGGTACATTGCTTCCATCAGATTTGCCCATTCCTCATCTCCTTGGGGATATTGGGATAAAGCAGAACTAATGATCGAAATCCTGTCTCCTTCTAGTTCCTCTGGAATATAATCACTATCTAAATCCAAATCCAGGATGTCCCAAGGAGAAATTGTCTTTGTCTCTGCTTCCGTAACTGTGGAAATGGTGCTGCTCTGCTCGACCAATCTAACAGGAATGCGGATACCGCTTCTAGTCGAGTACCTAAGCCAAGGAATAGTTCTGATTCTATCCATATCTAGCTGATCGAAATTTGAAAACTGCTGCATATTTTCCTCTAGAATGACCAAACGAAGATTGGCATGGGACGCTATCTCGGAAAGAAGATCGATAGGGGTTCCTGCGCCAACTTCCAGTACTAACGGCGAGTTAGTTTCATTCAATGACCATCGAACTAGGGCCTCTATTGCTGTGTCGCCAAGGCCCCTAATATCTACAAGCTTGGATTCTGACTCCGACTTGGAGAATTCCACCCGGCCCCAGTCCTTCCTGAACTTCCTATTCGTTGAGTCTTCAGTCTTCACCCGTCTTGTGGTAGAAAGCTTGTCCTTCAGCGATTGGAGTCTTCTTTTCCTCTCATTAGAAGTCAGTCTTGGATGAGCAGCCTCAATCCAATAATCCAGGGCACCCAAGGGATATGGTCCCCCTTCGATGTCGAGCCCTGCCAAGTCAGCAACTACAAGCGCATTAGGCCTAGCAGATCTTAGGAGCACAGATCTAGGAAGCCTCTCTTTGATGATTGCGGCGACTGGTTGGGTTGGACGGATATCTGGGTAATTGGCATGAGCAGAACCCAGGACCCAACTTCCTCTATGGTATGTGGCCTCGTCCAATGGCGGTCCCGACATCAAATCCTGTGGGACGAACCAATCTTTCTGCGAAATTGTGGAGCGAAAATCGGGATTGAGCAATTTCGCACGCATCAGTCCAATTACAGATTTCCTACCCAAGTAAGCATCGATAAGCTCGGGTCCAGCGATCTCTGGGGGTGAATCGAGGATGGTCATGTTTCCAATGTCGAACCATCTGGGTGACTTTTCCGAAAGTACTGCCCATGCCCACGACACCCCTTTGTTTCTAGTGGATTGGATATGCCCGCCGGAATGATGTATCGGCCTATTGGGTATCTGAACCATTGGTTCATTCGGAGGAGCAAGGAAACCAAGAAGCAGTTCGGATTCATCACGGAAAACCAGACAGCATCCTTGCATTTCGGATTCAAGGATTGGGACTGAAAGTACCTTGGACCATTCATCGTCCTCTAGAGTATCCCATCCCTTCTCAGTCAATCGAATTTTCGAACCCCTACTGCCTGGCGGAAGATCGCTGGACACCAGCCCATCGTCCCTCATCCTCCTGATCTCAGCCGATGCGTGTGGAGTTCGTAGACTCGAATCATTGGCTAATTCAGTTACTGTTGCATCCCCTTCCGAGAGGCGAGAAATAAGCCTCCAGCGATGTTTGCTCCTAATCCTCCTTGGAGAAACAGTGCGTTCTCTTTCGGAATCAATTGACATGAAATATCACCTACAAAATAAGTCACAGCATAAGATAGTAATAAATTATTTGTTTTAGTTACATTTTATTACATATTTCCAGTGGAAATAGCTGTAGTTTCATTATTACACCACCTCATTGGGTGAAAAAATGATAAAATCTTGTCACGATATGTAACCAACAAGACAAAGAAAATACAGAAGCGTTATATTACCACCCGCTGTCCTGTGAAAAGTGACCCGACACGGGGGTCGCGCAACGAGAATGGTGACATCATGAGAACAACAAGACTTAGGCAGAAGATCAAGAAATTCCTGGACGAAAGAGGAGAGGCGAACACGACAGAGATTCTCGAACATGTGAACTCCACCATGAGGCATGGTACGACCCCGCAGCAGCTTGGAAACGTTCTTTCGAAGGACAAAGACATTCTCAAAGTGGCGACCACAAAGAGAGGGGGAGCGCTATCCGGACGGTACGAAATATGCGTGTGGCAGGTTCGTCCTGGTGCCCTTGAAGAAAAGGGCTAATCTTCCAGACTCTCATCCCACTCTCCGCTTCTGGCGAGTCCGTTCATCCTTGCCCGATGGGAGAATTCTTGTTGGCTAGAAGCTTCAGAGTCAGTTTTCCCGCCTGCCCACGTTCTAAGAGCCTCGGACTGAAGAGCTCGTCCATACGAATATGAAAGCTGCCAGGGGTGTTCTACTTCCATCTGATTCATCAAATTCAGATGAGCAGTAGCATCCTCATCCGATTGGCCCCCGGAAAGGAAGACTATACCTGGAAGTTCATGGGGGACATGATCAGTTAGGCAGTTCACAGTCTTCTGAGCTACTTCTTCTCTTGAAATCTGTTCTTCACAGTCCTTTCCGGCCATAATCATGTTTGGCTTAAGAAGGGCTCCGGGAATGTGGACTCCCTGTACTTTGCACTGGGAAAATGTCGCATCTAGAATTGCGGCTGTTACTTCGTAGCATCGATTTGCATCATGATCCCCTTCCATCAAAACCTCTGGCTCGATGATTGGGACCAGGCCCTGTTCCTGGCAAATGGCCGCATATCGTGCAAGCGCATGGGCATTTGTTGACAGGCAAGCATTGCTTGGAACACTATCGCCAATTTTGATTACGGCCCGCCACTTTGCGAACCTCGCTCCCATTGCGAAATATTCCTCGCACCGCTCTCGTAAGCCATCTAGTCCCTCTGTAATCTTCTCACCTTTATGGTGAGCAAGCTCCTTTGCCCCGGTATCAACCTTTATTCCCGGATGAACACCACGATGAGAAAGGGCATTTGGAATCGGCGTTCCATCATCCATAGATTGGCGAATGGTCTCGTCAAAGAGAATTACGCCACTAATTGACGACTCATAACCATCGGCAGAAAAGAGGTTCGACCTATACGCCCTACGAGTCTCTACAGATGGTTCAACTCCGACCGCTTCTAGCCTATTGGACATGGTGCCATTGCTTTCATCGGCCGCTAGTATCCCCCTTCCAGGTGCCACTAATTCGTTTGCAGTTTTCTCCAATAGTCCCTTGTCCATGCCCGGTTCCTCGTTCGCGGGGAAGAGTTCGGAGAAAAGAATCCATCGACCTTAGATAATAGAGGAAAATCGGGGAGTCTCAGTTGGAAATGGTGGATGAAACAAAGTTGTGTTTCTTTGTCTGTACCTCGATTATCTCGGAATGGACTTTGAATTTTCCATCCCCCAAATCCTCAACCCCTTCGGTCCTTCCATCGCAGACTCCGGTTCCGATAAAGACCGAGTCTTCGGAACCGCATAGTTCATCGCGATCCCAAATCCTCTCGATATCCCCGTCCACCATAGCCTCAGCCCTCTCCCTGTGCCCTTCGTTCTTGAACACAAGTCTGCCCTCGAATGGTGCTCCCAGACCCCGCAGAGCAGTAGCGGTGATTACTCCCTCTGGAGCGGCACCGATGCCCATTAGCATGTCAATCTCCGAGTCTGGATCGGCAGCATTCAGGGCTGCGGCTATGTCTCCATCTCCAATCAATACCGGTGTGACCCCTAGTCCCTTCAAATCCCTAATCAATTGGTCATGCCTAGGCCTTTCCATTACAACTACCTGAATTTCCCCTGCCTCCTTCCCTAGCGCGGAGCATGCCCCCTCGATGTTGTATGCAACGTCGGCTTCCAAGCTAACCTCTCCAGAGATTTCAGCTGGCCCGGCAATCTTGTCCATGTAGCAATCGGGCGCGTGAAGCATGGAGCCCCTGGGACCAGCAGCAAGGACGGCCATAGCATTTGGAAGGTCCAGAGCGACATGATTGGTACACTCCAGCGGATCGACTGCGATATCTATGGATGGAGCCGATGTGTCTCCCTGCATGGATCCCAGTGGTTCCCCTATCCAAAGCATAGGAGCATCGTCCCTCTCCCCCTCCCCAATCGCTACTCGTCCATCAAAGGGGACATTATCGAACACAGATCGCATTGCCTCGACTGCTGCTCCATCTGCGGCCTTCCTGTCACCAAGACCCTTCCAAGCAGAGGCAGCGATGGCCGCTGCCTCGGTCGCTCTTAGGAAGTCCGGGACTAAATCCGCTGTGGCCACACCCACCTGAGGAAGGATAGGAATTCAATCCTGTGGTTCAGACTTCTTCTTCCTAATTCCTCGGATGTCATCGATCTTAGCACGGGGGTATTGGCCATTTCTGTCCTTCTCTATCGGCTTTAGCATATCCCAGGCACATAGTAGCCCTGCGCTAACTCCGCAAAGTGCCTCCATTTCGACCCCAGTTGACCAATGGGTTCTGACTGAGACTGTGCACCGCAGGCCGCTCTCTTCTATGATCCAGTCCACGGTACAACCCTCAATGGGAATTGGGTGGCAGTGGGGCAGGGTTCTCGGCGTCTCTTTCACGGCCTGTATTGCTGCAATCGTAGAAGCTTCGCGGACTTCCCCCTTCGGAGATCTTCCATTTTCGACTAAATCCATGGATTGGTCGGATAGAATGAGGATTCCGGTGGCAATAGCCTCTCTAGCTACCACTGGCTTGTCCCCAATATCCACAATTCCTGTCCAGGAGTCCGTCACGTTCCCACCACCCCTCGGAGAGGGCACTTACTATTCAGGGACTCGGAAAGCGGCATTGGGATGAAATACCAACATAGTAATGGGTCATCATGGCGAAGGAGTTCCGTGACAAGGCCACGCCCGGACTTGTCCCAATTCTGAAATCTGGATTGTCACATGATAGGCCAGCCAAGGATGGTACCAAGCTTCAGGTTCTAGACGACCTATGCGTGGGTTGCTCGTACTGCCTAATGGCCTGTGATGACGATGCTCTAATCGTTGAGGGCCTATGTGAGGTGATTGAGCAAAACTGCACTGACTGCCTGAAATGTCTGTTGTGGTGTCCGACTGGTGCATTGGTGTACGCATGAGGTGCGCAATTGGGTAAATCGAAGGCAGTCGTGATTGGTGCTGGATTGGGGGGGCTTACCTCAGCAGCCAAGCTTTCTCATTCGGGAAAGTACGAGGTAACGGTATTCGAAAGAATGTCGTTCGCAGGTGGCAGATTTACGCAGCACGACCATGATGGTTTCCAGATTCCTACAGGTGCGGTACATACCATCCCGCATGGAAGGAAGGGGCCATTCGCAAAATTGATTCTAGGAAAGAGGAACAAGGGTGGACTCGATCTGGGAAAGAGGGGGGTAGAATTCCTTCCAACTACAAAGTTCGCAGGAATGAGGCGCGAAGGAAAGCACTATGCAGCGAATTCCGTCTACGGATTACTACCTTGGTTCCCCCTGAAGAATACTTTGAACATGCCCAGACTTCTCGCTTCCAGAGCAAAAATTCCCTGGGGCCAGGAGACAATGGATGGCAGAACATGGCTAAGCAAGATGTTCACGAACGATTTCATCGACTTCCTGGATGCATTCTCGAACTTTGCTATTAGCTTGCGGTTTGACCAAATGCCCGCCTCTACAGTAGCAAGGATGCTGCAGAACTCATTCTGGAGTGACCGCCCACACATCCCCAAAGGAGGATGCAAAGGGGTGATTGATGGACTAAGGTCAGAGCTAAAGAACAACGGTGTCAGAGTGAAGCTTTCACACGAAATCACCGAGATATTGCCGGGTTCGGCAGAGGAAGAGACGAAAGAAAACCGTTTCTGCATAGGAGTAAGAAGGAGAGGCAGGGAAAGCCCAACATGGATAGGTGCAGATTCGATCATTCACAATGGAGGGCACCCCAATCTGCTGAGTTCCCTATCTGATGAGTTTGAGATCTCGGAAGGAATTAGAGATCAAGTGGAGAACACTCAGGCTGTAGGGGGAATTGGTTTCGTTTTCAGTCTCGATGACAAGATACCTCAGAGAGACAGCGGGGTTACAATGATTCCAGGAAAAGAACGAGTCGGTGGTTACATCATCCCAACATTCAGCGAGCCTGCACTAGCCCCCGAGGGAAAGCACATGATGATCACGCATCAGTATGTCCCGGATCCAAGCGTCAAATCTGAGATTTCTAAGGGTAGGGACGATATTTTCGAAGCTGTTCCATGGCTTTCCGACCACGGAGAAGAGTTGTGTGTCCATACATATCACCGAAACTGGCCATGCAACCGGGCCCCTATGGGTGCAGAGCTTCCTGCAGACGTTGGAGTAGAGGGAATCAGGCTTGTCGGAGATGGGGTAAAGGGACACGGTTGGATGATGATAGAGGGGATTGCTGCCAATGTTCCTGATGCAGTCCGGGATGTTTCCATGGCAATGGATTCCTAGTTCCTAACCCAGACCGGACTTCCAAACCTCTCCATCCTCTCGGACCTCCTTCTTCCATAGCGGTGCCTGTTTCTTTAACGCGGAAATTAGCCAGGAGCACGCTGAAAAACCCTCTTCCCTATGTGCAGAACCAACGTGGATGCACACAATTGGCTCGCCGGGGGGAACCACACCTATTCTGTGGGAGATGGCTATAGAATTGACTCCGAAATCGGACAATGCCTGTTCCGCGATATCATTGAGGACTCCCGGCAGGGCATCCTCCCAAGCATCAAACTCCAGATAATCAACCCTGTGTCCATCCTCCTGGCCCCTAGTTATTCCCACGAAACTAACTATGCTGCCGCATCCTTCGGTGTCGATTTCCTTCCTAAGTGACTCAGGATCGAGATGACTGGTTTCAATTCGGATATGCACGGCCACGTTACGCCATCTGCTTCTCCCGCTTGAAGACGACGGAAGACCCAACCGTTCAAGCCAGCGAATATAGTCGAGGGAACGTGGGAGATGAAATTCATGTCCTCGGTGCAGGACTTTCCGGACTGTCTGCAGCAATAATTCTAGCAAGATCAGGGAGAGAAGTGCACGTTCACGAGATTCGCGAGGATAGTGGAGCTAGGTTTGATGGGGATTTCCAAGGAATAGAGAATTGGACCAGTGGAATTGACTTCTTTGACGAGATGAAGAACTGGGGGCTGGATCCCAACGAATTCAAATCGGACTCGTTTGGCGTGATCGATCTGATTCACCCAGACGACGTGATTACCAATCCGCGAACGGATGGAGTTGCCTTCAGAGTTGTCGAAAGGGGCACTGCGGTACACACAATTGACCAGGGATTCAAGAGAATGGCTCTTGAATCGGGTGTAAATATTCACTACAAGTCCAAGAAGCAACCTGAGGAATGCGACATCGTAGCAGCTGGGCCCAAGGAGTCCAGTGCAGTAGCATTTGGCGAGATTTTTGAGACCGAGCATCCCAACATTGTCGCTTTCAAGCTGAATGACAAGCTCGCCCCCGGAGCATATTCCTACATGATAATTATCGATGGAGTAGGATTGATCTGCACATGCCTCTGGAGAAAGCAAAGAGGTAGTGGAAGGTTCCTGAATGAGACTATCGCATGGTATGAACAGAACTACCAACTCCATCGAAGGCCAATCAAGAGAGTTGGAGGAAAGGGAGACTTCGGTTTGCCAAAGAAGTACGTTCACGAGGGAAGGATATACGTGGGAGAGGCGGGTGGCCTTCAGGACTTCATGTGGGGTTTCGGGATGAGGTATGCAATTACCAGCGGAGTCCTGGCTGCAAAAGCAATTCTCGACGAGTGCGACTATGAAAGAGAAGTCAGGAAGCGTTTGGTGCCGCTAGTAGAGGCCAGCGCGATAAACAGATTCCTGATGAACAGGGTCGGCAATAGGGGATTCAAGTTAGTAGCAAATTACTGGATGAGGGATCAAGATCGTTCCGGAGATGGGCTTAGATTCATGAACTGGCTTTACAAACCCGGCTTCTTCAGGAGAGCACTCTGGCCGTTTGTCAGGAGGGGGATGCTGCGCAAAAAGAAGCTAAAGGACGGAAGGGACATCAGAAGGATGCCATTCAGATCATCATTAGCGAGAGACAGTTGGGAGCCGAGTGATAGGGCACTTGAGATAGCAGAAGAGTGGAAATCAGTGCAGAGGACTGGGGGAAATCTATCTTTCAGTGAGTCAGAGGCTTAGAGCTACTGGCGCCGCTTGGTTGATATGACAGCACTCTGTGGAATCTACATGACATCGTGGCCCAAACTAGAGGCGATGCAGAACAACCTAGTGAACTATGGAGTGACGGACAACGGGATTGCAGTAATAGAGCTGTCTTCCGATTCCTCTGGAGGCCCTTGGACAGAAGGAAAGACCTCCGTAAACACATACACCCACGAGATGATGAGGGACATAGACGAGTCAGTCCTAAGGGCACGATTCGACGACGATGTGACCGTTATAATCCTGACAGGCCATGGGGAGAAATTCTTCTCGGCTGGAGCAAGCATCAGCATGCTAGACTCAGTTTCTCCTGGATTCAAGTATTTTTTCTGCCTTCACGCTAATGAGACTCTGAGCAGGTTGGAACAGACCCCCAAGCTAGTCATCGCGGCACTGAATGGGCACGCAGTTGGCGGGGGACTCGAGATTGCCATGGCAGCGGATATCAGGATAGCTCGAAAGGACTCGGGGCAAGTGGGACTGCCTGAGGTTTCTCTGGGTGTGCTTGCGGGAACGGGCGGGACTGCCCGCCTAGCTCGGCTTGTCGGGAAAGCCAAGGCAATGGAAATCATGGTTACTGGTAGAAAATTCTCGTTCGAGGAGGCTCGAGAGATGTCCTTAGTACACGACATTTGGGATGGCGGTATTGATGATTTCCACCAGGATATTATCGACTATGCAGGACAATTCACCCTTCCAATGGCGGCCAGTAAGGCGATAGGGAATATCAAGAGGAGCGTACAGAGCGGAATGGAGATACCCCTTGAATACCATCTAGCATTGGAGAGGGAGCTTCAATCGGATCTCTTTCAGAGCTCGGATGCAAAGGAAGGTATCGCGGCCTATGTGGAAAAGAAGACGCCTCGGTTCAAGGGAGAGTAGTCCGGCCCAGACCATCGTACTTGTACGACGCAACCTCTGAAATACCGCAACCTCTTGCCGTGGACGATGGAAGATACTGAGGTCGTGGAGAGTTATCCTACAAACTTCGAAGCATGGATTGAAGAGTTCAACGATTGGCAGACCAGGATTGGATTCGACCCCTCCTGGCTTGGGGATTACAGGTTCGATATCAAGTTCGACTGGGACACCGCTGGGAGCTCAATAGAGTTCGGGGATTTCGAAGGGATGCCCAAATGGGAAAGGAGGATGCAGATACCCCAACAGAACATCAGAGATGCAATAATCAGCATGGTCAGCGTACAAGGTGACACCGAGTTCGCAAGCGTGGAACAGCAAAATCACCTGCTTGAAACTGCTCCGACTGAATACGACAAGAAGTCGGCCATGAGAATAATGTGTGAGGAACAGAGGCATGGCTGGCAGATGGCATACCTCCTATGCACATTCTTTGGTGAGCAGGGAGTCAGGGAGGCAGCGAAACTGCTAGAGCGGAATGCTCAGGAAGGCACCAGGATTCTTGGTTCTTTCAATGAGCCAATAGATCACTGGCTGGACTTCTTCATGTTTACTCACTTCATTGATAGGGACGGGAAATACCAACTAAAGATGCTGAGCACGTCCTCTTTCAGACCACTCGCAGCAAGCATGGGGCCAATGCTGAAGGAAGAGTCGTTCCATCTGGGAACTGGTGCAAACGGGCTCAGGAGAGTAGTGAAGCAGGGAGTCATCCCATGCGCACTGATCCAGAAATATGTCAACAAGTGGGTCAGCACAGGACTGGACCTATTCGGAACGGACGACTCGACGAGCGCGCAATGGGCATACGTATACGGAATCAAGGGAAGGTACGACGAAAGAGAGTCTGAGCTCGACGCTGACAGGGGTCACCTCAATGAGGCGAGCAGGGAGCTCTACTTCCAGGAGCTTCGTGATGAAATGAAGAGGATAAGCAAGGCTCGAAAAGAGGGGGAGCCGGAGCTATTCATTCCATCCGACAAGTTCCGGAGAAGCATCGGAAAGTATGCTGGAATGAGGTACACCGTCGAGGGAGTTCCCTTCGAAGGTAGCGATGGAGACTGGGAAGACTACCTTACTGAAATGCTCCCGACCGATGAAGACGAGGAGCGGTTGATGAATGAGTACCTACAGCAAGAATGGATCCAGTACCGAGAGTGGAAAGGGGACTAGTCTCGGGAGGTTCTCAAATGCAGCACGTTGCCCTAACTTCATTTGACAAGGCCCGATGTGGGCCGTTCTTCGAGAATCTTACTGACTTCTTCTACCAACACCACCACTCGGAGGGAGAGGATGCAGAGGCATACGAGGAGTTGCTCTATATGGTTAGAAGGCCGTATACCCCTCAGATGCTAGACATGATAGATGAGTGGATGGGCATCGAAACTAGGGATTGGAGGGAGGAGACTCAGCGAGAGGTACTACTTTCCCTGTATGCGATTCGCTATCCTGATACCCTTCTGATTGAGAGCCTCACAGAATCTGCTCGCTCAGACATTAGAAGGCTGTCTGCTTATCTGCATTTCACCCATCACACGTACGCGATTTGGGATGAAGACGCACGGGCAGGCCTGTCGAAACTAGGAATTGAAATTCCTCCGATGGAGAAGGCTGATCCATTCGTATATGGTGCTTACATTACTTCGATAGAGCTTCTCAAGGACGTCGCCCCATTCACATGCTTCCTAGAGCATGACGTGCCTCGGCAGAGGCTGTTCCAAGCAGCTCTCTCGGCATACGGACGCGAATCTTAAGGACGGCTTATTGCCAGAGGTCCACTCGGCCGCATATGGTAATCCGTGCAGTTGCGGTAATCGGTGCTGGGACCATGGGGGCAGGTATCGCGCAGGTTTGTGCACAGGCAGGATGGGATACGCGGTTATTCGACTCGTTTTCCGAATCCCTAGAAAGGGGGATGGCTTCGATTGAGGAGTTCTGGAACAAAGGAATTGAACTGGGGAAAACCTCTTCAGACCAGAAGAGTGAATGGATGACTAGCCTAGTGGCGGCAAGCAATATCTCAGATGCGGTAGATGGAGTAGATCTGGTTGTAGAAGCAGTGCCAGAGAAAATGGATCTGAAGCAGAAGATTTTTCGTGAGCTGGAGGAAGTTGCTCCTTCACACGCAATTCTGGCGACCAATACCTCCGGCCTGCAGATTTCAATGATTGCCCATTCTACAGGATGTCCTGAAAGGGTAATCGGGATGCACTTCTTCAACCCCGTACCAGTGATGCCACTATTGGAGATAGTCGAACACGAGGGGGTTGCTCCAGAAACTATCGAGATTGCAAGGCTCGTGGCGGAAGCAATGGGCAAGACAAGCATTCTGGTCAGAGATGTTCCGGGCTTTGCCACCAGCAGATTGGGAGTAGTTCTAGGAAACGAAGCGATTCGTATGTTGGCAGAGGGAGTAGCATCGGCAAGTGACATAGACACCGCAATGAGGCTTGGCTACAGGCATCCCATGGGTCCTCTGGAGCTTTCCGATCTAGTTGGACTAGATGTTCGCATGGACATCCTAAACAGTTTGGCCGATGCCTTCGAGGACGATTCATACAGGCCTCACCCAATGCTGGAGGAGCTCGTTGCCAAGGGATTCCTCGGAAAGAAGACGGGTCAAGGGATATACGACTGGTCTGACGGAGAAAGGAAGGAAAGGTGAGAGGGGCAAGGAGTCCTTCTTACTTACCAATTTCCTTCGAAGTAGCACTCTCCAGAACAAGTGTCCGAGATGGTTCCTGAGAGAAGGAAGTCATTCGCCATATCTACTGCTGGTTCGTATCCAAGGACCTGGTTGTGTGCCAATGAGTGGTATTCCATCGGACCTTGGATATTCCCAGATGGTACTGCAGGAAATTGGCCATCGAAGTACACCACACCCGAACCAGTGGATGGTGCTAAAGAGACCTCCAATCCATGGGGATGATATGTTGAGTTTGAAATAACCGATAACCCTGATGTTCTGGAAGCCCTGTCAGCGGAAAGGGTGGTTACTTGGGCATCATTGATCGAAATGATATACAGGATTTCGTAAGGATGGAGTTCGCCATTCAATCCACCATCTCTGAAGGGAAGATATGTTTCAGGCTCAGTTGTGTCCCACATCGATTGCATAAGAGCCAGTAGAATAGAACGGTCCATTGTGGATGTGTATGCCAGAGGAGAGGCGAATAGTTGCTCAAACTGCGTATACTGAGTAGAACGCTCGGCTATGAAATTGAAGGAAGAACCGGCGACCCAAAGCACCCCACGATCGATCTCGGGGATTAGTGAGAGCATAGATGGCCCTCTAATTCCACCCAATGAAACCCCCATATAATCGATATCACTAGTTTCAACAAGGTTTGTTCCGTTGTAGTAGAATTCGGGGCGCTCAGAACAGACTCCACTGATCGTCTTTATCATTGCAAGGTGGTTGATCACTGACTGCTGGAGTCTCTCTGCTTGGTGCTGAAGGAAATTAACATTCATCAGCCCGAAAGTCACTGCATCGAAGTCACCATCGGAGCTCCAGCCCTTGAAGTCAGTTCCGATAGAAGCGAATCCGGTCTCGTTTGCCCACCCTCTGAATGCAGAGACCATGCCTCGACCGTCGCCCAAGAAGCCATGCCCTAGGACTACCAGTGGAACGGGCTGTCCAGAATCTGCTGCAGATTGAGGGATTGTCAAAGTAAAAACCACCTCAGTATTGAAGTTGAACATAGGAGTTCCATTTGAGTCCCTATTCATAGGAGTGGGGGGATAAACAGCATGAAGGTAGTGAGGGGTTGTGATTGTCCCACTGATTCTCCTAAAGGTAGTGTTGTCGTCACCATAGTTCTCCTCTACTGAGTTGACTGTGCAACCCAGGCCTCCTTCGCCAAGTCGTACAGTTGCGTCGTTTCTCATTTCGACGATATCCGCAGTCAATGATTCGGTCGATGCAGTGTGGAACCACCAAGCCGATTGAATCGAAGACCTTTCGAAACCAACACTCGAAAGTGCTGAGAACATTGTTTCGAAGCCTGCACGACTATTCTCAATCTGAGTCGAGTCTGTTCCATTCCCATCCCTCAGAGCCCTGAAAGCATCGAATGGTTCGATTTCGTTTCCACTTTCGTCCAATAATCCTCGAAAAGCGACGGCATACTGCGTATTGTGCTCAAGCCCTTTGATTGACCTCAGATGAACCAGGGTCTCCTCACCATCCTGAGTTCTTGCAGAGACCTCTACCCAGTGTTCGACCGGTTGGCCCGTGTCCATGTTTAGCAAAACACTCCCATGGTCCGCTTGAAGGGAAATGGCAATGTTGTCCTGAGAAGCCATTCCGGAAACATCCGGTAGATTATGGAAGGTCGTGAAAATCTGTGTTGAGGGGGAGTGCCCGTCCCTTGCGTTGATTATGTCAAATTCCTCGGAAGGAGCAGAGGCTGAGTCAGGTATTGCAGCGCCCTTGATGTGTACTCTGAATCCAGTAGTGGTCGAGGGGTCATCCACAAGGAATGCCCCGGATGGATAGGGAAGGAGGCAGTGGTCTGGATTGGTGTTGTCACATACGTTATTGTTGGGGAAGGAGATTTTCTCTGTAGTCGGTTCAGTTGATTGGTACTCGCATGATTCGTCTGAAGCAGTAGCCTCGGAGTTGAAGTTCTCTGCATTTTGGTCCATGCATCCTGGGATGTCTTCTGGCTCCGGGTTAGATTCAGTCCCGCTGCACCCAGCAAGAAGCATGGAGACAACTAGCAAAATTGCGACGGTGGCCCTTGAACGTTCAATCATCATTCTCCTGACACTCGGGGGGGTTATGAATTTCCCTACTCGAAGAAAGAATCCTGTGAAAGTGATGAACCCCCAGCTCTCTTTCCGGAGAGTATCGGCCTCGATCATAGATGCTTGATGAAACGCCCCTCTGGGTTGCCTCTACAATCTCTTGATCCTCTTCTTCGACCTTGTCCAAGTCTGCTCCCGCACCTTTACCCATCATCGAATTATCACCAACGAACCCGTGATAGACTATCCGAGTTCGATTGGGCGAGACGGGGACAACTATGTTTACTGAGAGGCCCCAAGGGTAAAAGTTCAGCATCAATCCGGGAAAAATCCAGTAATAGTAGGCCGCTACATTCTCGCCAAAATCAGGAGAAGCCTCGGGTAGTTTGAACGATGGCTCATCATCACTAGATATCCCAATCTGCAACACACCTCCCTCGAAAATTTCGGTACGATAGTTGTCGTAGTCAAGGACGTCGTGGAGATCCTTGTGAACGAAAGGAATGTGGAATCCTTCTAGGTAGTTGTCAACATACAGTGCCCAGTTCGCCTCAATCTCGTAATCACGAAACCTAGATTGATCGTGCTCAAATGAAGAGATGGGCATCCATCCTAACCTTCTCTCCAACTCTTCAAAACAACCAGAGAAATCCAAAGGACTAGTCCCGCAGAAAATGATTCCGTTCCACTCCATAGTTGGGAATCTCTGGAGGTTATCAGATTGGCTAGGGAAATCCAGCACTTCTTCGAACTCGGGCATGGACCTGAAGCACCCGTCCAATCCAAATGTTCTCCCGTGGTAGGGGCACTGGAGAGTATTGGCTGAACATTGCTGTTCGGCGATAATCATCCCCCTATGGGTGCAAACATTGGATAGGCACCTAAACTCATCTTCTGAGGTCAATACCATGGGCTCCCCCAGAATTCCCTCAATGTGGGGAAGGGGGATTGCGGTTGATTCATCGAACTGGCTTCTATGGGCTGCGAAATGCCAGTAGTCTGAGAATCTGGACCTGGCTTCTCTCAGCCTTTCTTCACTCGTGTAGAAATCAGAAGGCAGTGTATGGGCCTTTCTGATGTCGGGGTCGATAATGTCAGTCAAGGAGAACTCCAGTTACTCCCCGGTGCACTCCGATGTAGGCATTTCGACGCTAGACATATGATTTGCGAACCGGAAAACACGGTCTTCATTGACTCCGAAGTCTGAAACACCCAGCCTGGATTCAGAGTAGACGTGGATTACTGAATGCCCCTCATCACAGAAGCCCCTGATAAGGAAATCATCCGGAAATCGAAATACTAGGCTTGTGAAAACAAAGTGATGCTGATCTGGCCACTCTCCGAGAGAATTCGTCCTGGGTTGGGATTCGGCCCACTCGGAAGCCACCGACATCACGTGTTCTAGACTAGAGTTGAATCGGAGCTCGGTTTGCCCGTCACTCCTATACGGCAATGGACCGATCATCGAGCAATTGGAAGATCCATCCGGACACTTTTCTGGGAATTCTTCAGGGGGAATCGGGACATCTGGTGCAGCTATGTGAATCGCTAGCACTGCGAACAAGTATGCTGCAATGGCTCCGGTTGTGAAGAGCACTGCAGTTTTTCGCTCCGTCATGTGTCACCTTCGGCAACAATAACCCTGGAAGCTCTCAGAATCCTATCGTGCATACGAAAGCCCTGTTCAATTACCTCAATAACGCTCCCTGGCAGGGAGTCTTCGGGGCATGGGATAGTTGCTATTGCCTCCATGCATGTTGGATCGAAAGCGTTCCCTAGTGCCTCGATCTGGACTATGCCTTCGGACTCGAGGGCCGACCTGATCCCTTCGAGGGTTAGTCGGATCCCTTCGATAACAGAGTCGTTGCCTTCCGAGGCCTCGACGGCCTTGGTCAGAACGTCAACCATTGGAATGATGCGATTTGCTAGTGATGCGCCCCCATATCTCAAGAGGTCGGAGCGTTCTCTTGCTGCCCTTTGTCTGATGTTTGCAATCTCTGCCTTTGCATACTGAATTTCCTTTTCTAGCTCCTCTACCCTTGAGCCTTCATCATCCCCCTCATCTGGGATGTCCACGTTATCAGGTTCCGAGGTTTCACCTGTCACGTCCTCGGGCTAGAATCGTCACTCATGAATCCAATGGTCATTTCACTTCGAGTAGAAGTATTCCCCCGATGACTTCTGCTCACGGTCCTTCCTGCTAGAGGGCTTGTTTATCCTCGGTCTTTGAGATTCGACGTCTCTGCGGAATGTCACTCCCACATCGGACAAAAACAAGTTCATCCCCTTGCGGAGTGATAGGGGGCCGACAGCATGCCCAGCCCTCCCCCCTTCTCCCTGGAATACCAGAAGAGAGTCGCTAACGATATCGATGAAGTAGGTATCATGATCGATTACCATAGCTGCCTTCTCATTGCTCTCCATTGTTCTTCTGATGGCCTTTGCAGCCTCCATTCTTGCGTTAGCATCCAAATGGGCGCTTGGCTCGTCGAAGAGGTAAAGATCGGCCTCCTTACCAAGGCAAATGGCGATGCTTACGGCTTGTAATTCGCCTCCAGAGAGCTTCTTGGCCTTCAGCTCGAGTAATTGATCGACTTGTAGGGCACGGATGACCTGAGTCCGGCATTCACCTGATCTCCAAGTTGGGCCAATCTCGCCGG
>JAKURM010000020.1 GCA_022449945.1 Candidatus Thalassarchaeum sp.
CCAATATTGACCATCTGAGATTCGCATTCTACGCCGAAGATGCGATTCCTGCTCATGAATGGAATGATTGGCTGAATAAGTGGTGGAGTAGGGTAAGCGGAAAGCCCAGTCAAGAAAAAATGATACTGGCTAATCCAAAGTATGTTCTTAGAAATTGGATGGCCCAGTTAGCTATCGATGCTGCTGAAAAAGAAGACTATTCAGTTGCGATAGAACTCTATGAACTACTGAAAAGGCCCTATGATGATCAACCTGAGTATGATGATAAATGGTTTAAGAAACGTCCAGAATGGGCCAGAAATAGAGTTGGTTGTTCAATGCTTTCTTGTTCCAGTTAGTGACTGTGTCGTCACAATTAGAAAAGAAGACTAGCCCCTGTGTCGAACTGAGACTCCCTTTCTCCACTTCCTATACCAAGAGGAGAATCTGAACCACTCCATCAGGCGGTTCTTCTTTATCGCAGAGAAAACCTTCCTTTGGTAATCGATGCAATCCTGGGCGGACATCCTGAAGGTCCTCTTGGGGTTGCCGTGAAGACCGGAGATCACAAGCCACTGCCCCTTCACATACACAAGGGTGTGGCAATTCGCCTCTTTCCCGTCCGGGGCAACCAGGAATACATGTGCAATGTCCTCTACCATGGCAATTCTGCGCATCAGGTTATTCGACATGACCGGGTTGCGGAGGGTAGCTTGGGTCAGTGATGTGAATAGCACCGAGACTATCCTCCATGCCTCTCTTGGATCGATTTCCCCGTCTTCAGCATGGGCAACCATGTTCTCCACGTTCTCCCAACCAATCGGGACTACGAAGTCGGGCTTCTCCGGGAGTCCCGGATCAATCCTGATCGCATCATCCTCGATAGCCACTGTCAGCTCCTCCCCAGTCTCGGAGATGCTTACTCCGATTACGTCGAATATCCCGGTGAAGAACGCCACTACCTCGGGAGTCTGTGGAATCATGCGCCAAACATCGAGGGCACTTTTGTCCATGGCCTCACGCTTGTAGGGTGAGAAATAAACCCCCATGCATCTAGCTGGATTGTCACTCTGCTAGCCTGAACATCTCTTCCAGACTCTTAGAGGCCCTTCTGATGGTTTCCGGGTCCAATTCGATTATCTGCTCGGGGGTGGGATCCCTCAGAGCATGTAGAATGTCCTCGAGGCCGGTCGTCTTCATGTGGCGGCACATCACGCATGCTCCAATCAGGTTCAGTTGCTCCTCGGTCTCGGCCAGGACACGATCGGCAGTTCCGCATTCTGTGATTAGCATGATGTCCTTCTTGCCCTCGCTTGCGAGCCTTATCGCCTCGTCCTTGAGTACCTCGCTGCTTCCGACTATGTCGCTTTCCTCAAGGACGTCGGCTCCGCACTCTGGGTGACTGAGGACCATTAGCTCTATTCCGTGTTCCCGCATGTTGCTCTTCCACCTCCTGATCTTCTTACCGGTGAAATCGGCGTGAACTTCGCACTCTCCGTCGAAAACCAGAACCTCCTTCTTGCCCCTTAGGTGCTCTTGGAGGTGACTTCCCATGAATCGGTCAGGAACGAAAATCAAGCGCTCGCCAGGGAGGCGCTCGCATATCCTGAGGTAGTTACTGCTAGTCACGCAAACGTCGCATTCGGCCTTGACGGCGGCACTGGTGTTGATGTAGCAGACTACTGGCACTCCCGGGTTCATCTTCTTGAGATCCCTGACATCGCCTGCCGATATCCCGTCACTTAGCGAGCATCCGGCATCTGGCGACGGGTGAAGTACCGTTTTGTGCGGGCTCACAATCTTGGCCGTTTCGGCCATGAATCTAACGCTGGAGAAGAGTATCGTCTGTTCTGGGGCGTCCCTGGCCTCCTTTGACAGCGCGTAACTGTCCGCTACCGAGTCAGCCACCCCGTATGTGATGTCTGGTGTCTGGTATGAGTGAGCGATCAGGAAGACTCCCTTCTCCCTTTTCAGTCTGTTAATCTCCATGGTGAGGGGAGCGAGTGATCTGCAGACCTCGATGCTCCAGCGCCTAGGCTGCTTGATTGCTATCTGCAGCCTGATTGCTTCCTTCTCAATCTCGGCCTCGGTGTATCCGAAGGTTCCGTAGGAACCTCTCGGTAGAGGCGCAGCTGGCATGTCAATGACCATGCTATCGACCATTCCTCGAAGTGCAACCGCTTTCAAGTCATCTGGCCTCGGGTTAGCGTGGCAATGGACGCGATTAGCCCATGGAAACCCGGAATTTTGCTCCACGAGGGAGCGGAGGCCACCGTCACCGCTGGCTCATGGCTAGGAATTCCAGCGGTCCTGAAAGTGAGGAGGCCTCGAGGATACAGGCATCCTGATCTGGACCGAAGACTGACTCGCCAGAGACTAGCCGCCGAGGCGCGGGCCCTTTCTAGGTTGCAGGCCATAGGCTTCCCCTCTCCCACAATCATGCACTTGGACCAGAAGGCAGCCATCATTCTGATGACCAGGGTGGATGGGGTGCCACTATACGAACTTCTGAAGGACGGGTCAGCCGGTCCCGAGCAACTAGGTGATCTGGGGTCCTTGATTCGCCTACTCCATGAGTCCGGAATATCCCATGGCGATCTAACGACTCACAATGTGATTTCATCTAGGGAGGACGTCCTGTCATTGATTGACTTCGGCCTCTCCAGGCAATCTCCCGAACTAGAGCACTTGGGACTCGATCTCCAAGTTCTAAACGAGTGCCTAAGTGCTAGCCACTCCCCAATCGAAGACGCAATCGGGATTGTCTGTGAGGGCTATCTTCGAGCAGACTCCGGCGAAACAGAAACCGAAAGCGCGACACATGTCGTAGAACGCTTCAGAAAGATCACCAGCAGAGTACGATATCATGGTTAGGCGATAGGAATGGAGATATTTTTCGCGACCAGTAACTCACACAAAGTATCCGAGGCAGCAGCCATCTTGGACCCACTAGGCCACCGAGTTCAACCCCTGCTATTGAATGGCAGGCCACTAGAACTAGTCGAGCCCCAGGCAGAGGGAATCGAGGAGGTTGCCCGTTCCAAGTTGGAGCAAGCAGTTGAAGCAACCTCGGGGATGCTGGGTAGCCAGACGGCGATATTGGTCGAGGACTGTGGATTGTTCGTAGACTCACTAGGCGGGTTCCCGGGCCCATTCTCATCTTATGTCGAGAGCACCATTGGATTGCAGGGGATACTCTCTCTGATGGAGGGAGTGGAATCCAGGGGGGCAGAATACCGAGCTGTAGCCGTATTGGGATTCGAAGGCGAGACCCTTAGATCAAGCGGGGCCTGCAAGGGGGTTATCTCCACCACTGCATCAGGGTCAAACGGTTTCGGGTATGATCCTATATTCGTTCCAGAAGAGGGCGACGGGCGCACCTGCGGAGAACTGTCGCCGCACGAGAAATCCCAGGTCTCGCATCGGGCCAGGGCCCTAAAGGGGCTATCCGAGCTTCTCAATCCCCCGTCAAAGTGAATAGACACGCTCTTTCGTGCAGTGCCGATAGCATGGGTTCCGCCATACGCAAACTCCTGATCCTGCTCCTCTTCGTATCAGTCCCCCTATACTTCGTTTTCTTTGCTAGCGAAGGCCTGCTGATACAGATCGCCGGAGCCATATTCATCCTCCTGCTGATGTCGCTACTGCTATTCACTGGAAGGAGGGCACTACCGATTTCCCCCTCATTAGAGCCAACATTTGAAGCAGATACTGAGTTTTTTTCCGACGTAGAACTCCCTCCACCCGTTCTTTCCGACTTGAGTCCAGGAGAGACACGGGACCTCAAGATAAAGAGGAGCAGGGGAAGGACTACCGAAACTCCAGACGAGCCACCTGCACTTCTTGACCCTCCCATTCCCCTGCCGGCTTCAGCAGCCGAATTGGAAACCCCTCATCCTGATGGTATCCCTGAGGGAGTCGCAGAGGCTTATGTCGCAGCTTCTGACCCAGAGATGCAGCAGGAAGCAGAGGTAGACCTTTATCTGGCCAAGAAGAAAGCCATCAGAGTGGGCATAAGGGAACAGATCACTAGGGAGCGAAGGATGGAGGTCTCGAAGAGGATCGCTATAGAGGCCAGTAGATGGACAGAGTCCGAGGACGGAGAGGACATCTCTACATTGCTAAAGCTCCCAGGCCACGGACTGGCTGTTTTCGCAGAACCCGAGCATCCAGATCCCGAAATCCCACAGGGCATATCGTACGTCAGGATTGATGACGAGAGAGTCATCAAGGTCAGAGTTTCATTGGACGTGAAAAGTTCGGGCCAGGGAGTCGACCAGCCACCAGAAATGGGAGATAATGGAATCCCGGATGGCCTAGAATCGTCTATGCCACTACCTCCCCCTCCTGGAATGCCCCCGCCCCCACCACCAGTCCCGGACCCCCCTGCTCCCGTCAATACCGACGAATAGCCCGGATACGTTCAAGCGAAGGAATCATCTCGAAGTTCCATGGCAGAACGAGCCCTCCTGTTCGAGGACGTTGCCGTGGTTGGTTCGAGCGCCGAGGGGGGGGCTATTTCTGTCTGGACCCTGAATCGGCCCGACAAGCTCAATGCCCTGAACACGCAGTCTCATCAGGATATCAAGGAGCAGTGTGCACGTGTCGAGTCGGATGACAATGTCAGGTGCATAGTAATCCGCGGATCCCCTCCCTTGGAACCAGAGGAGGGCAAGAGGCCCAAGCCACCTGCATTTGCAGCGGGAGCCGACATCTCCGAGTTTGCCGGCAAGGACTCCGATGACGTACGCCCATTCTTCGATGACAATGCCTGGGAGGCCGTCTGGAACCTATCGAAGCCAACCATCGCAATGGTCGATGGATTCGCTTTGGGAGGCGGGACCGAACTAGCCCTCTCTTGTGACATCAGGATTGCCTCTGACAGGTCGACGTGCGGTCAGCCGGAGATCAATCTAGGACTCATTCCGGGAGGGGGAGGGACCCAGAGGCTATGCCGTTTGATTGGCTATGGGAGGACCATGGAAATCGTCCTTTCTGGGGGTATGGTTTCAGCCGAGGAGGCATTACAAATGGGAATAGTGAACAAGATTGTTCCCGCTCAGGAACTAGAGGCCATCACCATGGGACTGGCACAGGAGATATCCCGCAAGTCCCCATTTACAACCAAGGCCGCCAAGAGGGCAGTTAGGGCTGCCCTCGACCTCCCATTTTCCGAGGGAGTGCTCATGGAGAGGTCCGAGTTCGTCGCATTGTTCGATACGGAGGACAAAGAAATAGGCGTCACTGCCTTCCTAAGTCGCTCAGATGCCGAGTGGGTCGGGCGCTAGTTTCCCAGCATCCCCTCGATCGCTTCTGCACCTTCTGCATCCGCAATCTGGTCAATCATTACCCAATCACTATTGGAACCGAGGTCCAGCATCTCTTCTTGGATGGACCTTATCCTGTCCATATTTCCAAGATAGTGCTCAACCCTCTTGCCATTGTGCTTCTCCCTGTTGGCAATCATCCCCTCGTGGACTCTCTCGTCTTCTACGAAAAGCACGACTCCGGTGGCTAGCCCTCCTGCTTCCCTCCACGTATCTATGGCCATTTTTCCAGGAACAACGTGTACTCCTTCGATTAGCAGGTCCGATCCTTTTTCCAGCGCCCTGCCAATCACTGCCTGCAATCCCTCTGAGACTGCCTCGACAGTCTCAATCCAGTCTTCCGCAGCCGTTCCGCCTGCAGACTCGAAGGATGATCTGTGCAAGGCTGGCCGATCGGATGGGCTGAACTGGGTTCTCAGAACTTCCCTGATGGTATCGGTGGCGGCAACCTTCCCGAAATCCAGTGAAGATGCGAGTTTGGAGGCCAATGTCGACTTTCCAACGCCACTAGTACCGGTAATTATCAGTAGCCGGGGGACCATTCGCTTACCTCAGCGCTGGATTGACTTGATCTCCAGGAACTCCTCAAGGCCATGCACCCCCAGCTCTCTCCCGAGACCCGAGCGCTTGTAACCACCGAAAGGGGCAGTTACATTGAACGCCCCCCCGTTAATGCTAACCTGACCGGTCCTCATCATTCGCGCTATCCGCATCGCCCTGTCCTCGTCAGAGGACCAGACCCCTCCCGAGAGTCCGTACTCAGAGAGGTTTGCCAACTCTACTGCCTCCTGTTCACTGGAGTATGTGGTTATCGAAAGAACCGGACCGAATATCTCTTCCTGGAAGACCGTCATCTCGGGAGTGACATCGGCAAAGACGGTCGGTCTTACGTAGTAGCCGCTTTCGAGGCCATCCGGCATCCCCTCCCCGCCGGCGACTAGAGTCGCACCCTCTTCGATTCCGCTCGAGATGAAGGAAGAAACACTCTCTTGCTGCCTCTTGGAGACCAATGGGCCGCAACGACTGGACTCGTCCATCGGATTGCCAACGGAGTAGCGCTCCATCTTGCTAGAGATTACTTCAACTACCTCGTCCCTGTGTTCCTCCGGCACAATTAGCCTTGTGAGTGCGGAGCATTCTTGTCCGGAGTTTCCGAAGCAGGCGTAGATGGATGATGCCGCTGCTCTTGGGATGTCAGCGTCGTCGAGTATGATGTTGGCACTCTTCCCTCCGAGTTCCAATGTCACCCTCTTCACGCTGGGGGCAGCCAGTTCGGAAACTCTGACTCCAGCGTTCGTCGAGCCGGTGAAGCTGACCATGTCCACTCCCGGGTGACTCGACATGGTCTCGCCGATGTCCCTCCCATGACCAGATACCAGGTTGAATACCCCATCAGGGAGGCCAATCTCGTCAAGAATGTCAGCAAATACGAAGGCATTCAGAGGGGCCTCCTTGGAGGGCTTCAGAACCATTGTGCACCCTGCTGCAATTGCCGGTGCCACCTTCCCAATGATCTGGTGGAGGGGGAAGTTCCACGGGGTTATCATGGCGACGACTCCGATGGGCTCCTTCACAACGAGAGAATTTCTGACTTCCTCCTCCCAGATGAAATCGTCTAGAATCTTGGCGTATGATCTGGTGACCACCCTTGGGGTTCCGACCATTGCCATACGGGAGTAATCAATCGGGGTACCTACTTCTGATGTGATTAGCTTAGCTAGCTCTTCAGACCTGTCTTTGATGGCAGCAGAAAGTCGATTGAGGAAGTCCGCCCTCTCCTCTACCGATGTTCCGGACCAGTATTCAAAGGCCCCCTGGGCTGCCTCTACAGCGGCATCAACGTCGTCATTGCTCGCTACTGGGACTGATCCAATCCGTTCCTCTGTAGCCGGATTGATCACATCTATCGAGCCATCGCCAATAGGCTCAACCCATGATCCGCCAATGTAGAGGTGCTCGCGTTCGTGCACGTTTGCCCCACCCTGTGCCGTCTTATGATATTCATGCAATTCAATAGTGCATGCCCTCCTCGGCAGTCATGCCCGTTTCTACAGATATGCTGGACGGCGGCGTCGCTGTTGTGACGATGTCGCCCGCAGCATCGACCAACACATTCTCTCCTCGGAATTTCATCCCTCTAATTTCGTCGATAGACAATCTTCTTTCTGACCAATCATGCAGTTCAGTGGTCCTAACCGGTTCGGGGCGGTTCTTCTCCGTCGGGGGCAACATAGACGAATTCTCCACGGGCATCGAGGAAGGGAGAATTGGGCAGATGGTACAGGAGATGACAGACAAATTGCATCCGCTTCTATTGAGGATCAGGGCATCAGACACTGTCCTGGTTTGCGCGATGAACGGTTCAGTGGCTGGAGGTGGACTAGGGCTGGCACTCTCTGCTGACTACAGATTGTGTGTGCCCGAAGCCAAGCTCGCTCCAGCATTCTTCTCACTTGGGCTCTCCCCCGACGGCGGCACCACTTGGCTGCTCCCCAGCCTTGTTGGTAACCAAGAGGCCAAGAGGTTCTTCTTCGAGGGAGAGCCCTGGTCTGCTGAGGAGGCCCTCGAGAAGGGAGCAATCGATGAGGTCACCGAATCCTCCGTTTTAATGGACAGGGCAGTACAGGTCGCACGAGAATGGGGACGGTGGTCTGTCAACAGTAGGAGAAGTACGAAGCAACTACTCGACGCCGCCACCTCTACGTTTTTCGAGACCCAACTGCAGTTCGAGCAGTCACTGATGATCGCCGCCTCACAGACATCCGACTTCGCAGAGGGGGTAAGGGCGTTCAAGGAGAAGAGAGAACCGAACTTCGGGGGAGAAGATGAGTGATGACTAGAAGGCTAATTGTGATGAGGCATGCAAAGAGCAGCTGGGAAAATCCGAATCTAAGGGATCACGACCGCCCGCTGAACCCCAGGGGTAAGAGAGACTCACCAAGGGTTGCGGACGAACTAGCATCTAGGGATTGGGTCCCGGAGTTGATCCTTGTCAGCAGTGCAACCAGGACATTGCAAACTCTGGAGGGGATGTCCCACCAGTTCGGCAGTGTAAGAAATGAGGTCCGTCCGGGAATATACCATGCAGGGGTGCACGACCTTCTATTGGAGCTAGAAGAAATGCTAGACGATGGAACCACGATGATTCTAGGGCACAATCCAGGCTCTGAGATGCTGATCAACCACCTTTCTGGTGAGTGGCATGTAATGCCCACTGCAGCAGCTGCGCTACTTGAGGAGACGAATGGCGTGTGGACCGTCAAGTCTGTGATCAGGCCAAAGGAGATCTAGGCCTCAAGGATGCGGGGGAATCTCATCCGACCAATGCGACATCTTGTTGATGGTGATTGTGACGTTCGTTACCTCTCCTTCTTCCCAGTAGTCCACTGCAATGAAAGTAGGCCTGTCGTCCATTTTTTCCCAGCACTCAATTGATCTCCGTAGCAGGGTCTCGTAGTCGTTCACGTCCCCTGCTCTCACTGGGTCGGGCAGGCCGAACGAACTGGTCAGCCAGTTGTTCAGGTGCCATACTGGTTGCGAGCCATCACCCCGGTATACCGTGCAATCCATCTCATCGGGACTGTCTTCCGCATAGTCCGTGGTCCAACTGAAGACCCCGAAGTCATGAAGCCATGGGAAATCATGATCCTGGGCCTGCTCCCAGAAGACTACCAGGTCCGTTCCCGCCAGTGCCAGATCACCAAGGCTCGGCCATGGGTCTCCCAGCGTATGGGTGTAGACTCTCCTGGACATCCCAGTCTCGTTGAACAGATGGCTTAGGTGTGATGCGGGCACGTAGTTCTCGATTAGCAGCGTCACAATGTCCCCGCTGCTGTTGTTCATTAGTGAGTCAAGAAGCCTAATCCAATCGAACGCGTCGACGATCCCGAATTGACAGGGATGGAAGAACTGACCAGTCCCATGGCAGAAACTCACGTCATCGGCAGTGGTGTTATCGTAAGCACGGTGGTGGGAGTCTACCATGAAGGCCCTGATCCCGTCCTCCCACTGGCTCTGTAGGCCCGTGTAGTGATTTACCCCGATGAGGAACTTATCCTCGACAGTTGAGTATGCGTTATGGGTTTCGGCGAAGGTGAAGTCGTCGTATGTCCTGAGGCAGAAAGAAGCCTCGCCATGGCAGGTAATGTAGTCATCTGCGTCCATCGGGTCGAAACCCCTGGAAGCCTCCCAGTCGTTCGGCAGCCCGTCACCGTCTGCATCGTCGTCCAGCGAGTCGCACACTCCGTCACCATCCTGGTCGCCCGGGACAGATTCTGGATCCAGCGAATCGGTACCACACTCGATTTCCCCATCGTCGCTCCACCCGTCTCCGTCGTCATCCTCATCCAGGAGGTCGCAGTCCCAGTCTCCATCAATATCGGATGGAACTGAACTGGCGTTGTCATGGGTGGTGCTGCAGTTCTCCTCGACTGAGTTATCCCAGCCATCCCCATCCATGTCAATGTCCAGTGAATCTTCTATACCGTCCCCATCCATGTCTGGTGGGGGTTGTGAGATGCAACCTGTCAAGACCATGCAAATCGAAACAACGACTGCCTTGACGCGGGCCCCCATCGACCTCGAAGCAGGACCACTGCTCATGAAGCAATCGTTAGCCATTCGCACTTCTAAATCCAAACTATCCCATGAGCGTCTCGTGGTGGCTCGGTACGAAGGTCTGCTCGGACATGGGCGGCCTGACGTATCCCCTTGCCGTCTCCCTGTGGGGAAGTGCGATAGGATCGGGCGTCAGGTCCTCGTATTCTATCTTCGAGAGGAAGTGGCTGATGCAGTTGAGGTGAGCGTGCCGCTTGATCTCCGAGTTCACCACGAACCATGGTGATTGCTTTGTATCGGTGTGTGCGAACATTATGTCCTTGGCTTCCGAGTAGTCCTCCCACCGAGTCAACGACTCCAGATCCATTGGACTCAGCTTCCAGCGCTTATGTGGCTCATCCAACCTAGCCTTGAATCGCTTGAGCTGCTCGTCATCGGATACTGAGAACCAGTACTTTATCACAATTGTTCCCGACCTGATTAGCATCCTCTCAAACATCGGGCATGATCTCATAAACTCGTCATACTCATCCTCGGTGCAGAAGTTCATCACCCTCTCGACTCCGGACCTGTTGTACCAGCTACGATCGAATAGTACAATCTCTCCTGCGGCAGGTAGGTGGTTTACGTAGCGCTGGAAGTACCACTCGGTCTTCTGACGCTCCGTGGGAGCAGGGAGTGCTGCTACGCGAACCACCCTGGGATTGAGGTACTGGGTGATACGCTTAATCACGCCACCCTTTCCAGCCGCATCCCTTCCTTCGAATATGACCACTACCTTGAGGCCCTTCGCCTTGACCCATTCCTGTAGTTTGATTAGTTCCAGTTGTAGCCTAAAAAGCTCTTTTCTGTACGTCTTCTTGTCAATTCTCTCGACCTCTTCTCCCTCGTTTCCGACCATGGTACCATAGGCCCGATTGCAGGTACTGACAAAAGTGCTGTGGTTGCCCACAAATCATTAATTGACGTTCATCACAGCTGCGATACAAGATCCCCGAGGGCTGCAACTGGGTCTTCGGCCATAGTTACGCCACTCGCAAGGAGGACCCCGGATGTTCCAAGCCCTATGGCCTTGGAAACGTCCAGGCCAGTCTTTACGCCAGCCCCGCAAAGAACACCGACTCCCTCCGAAACCTCCCTCACCGCCTCCGCAGTCCCGCTAACCACTGCAGGGTCGGCGCTGGTGACAGAGACTTCCCCCCCTATCAGTTCGGGAGGTTCCACAGCGACGAAATTAGGGCAGAGTGCCGACAATGCACGTGCCTCTTCGATGTCAGCAGCGCAGGCACATACATCGAAACCCTCTGGGACCTGGTCCAATAGCATTGCCACGTGCTCGATGCTGACCTTGTGCTCTGCATGGTTGATAAGAGTCCCTGATGCACCCCTCTCGATAGCAGTTGCCGGGTTCAGCCACCCCGTATTGGACCCAAAGCCAACTGGATCGAGGTGCTGGCACCAGACCTCCAGTCCGGGAGCTGCAGCGATTACTGCAGACAGGTCGAATGCAGAGACTGCGGCGATCATCCTAGCCTCAGTGTCTATGCTCCCCATCGCTCTGGCCAGATCCTCGGCAGATGCTCCATGAGCAGTCTGGTAGGTCTTGAAATTCACAACTATCAGGGAGTCGCTCATAGTCTCCCGAAGGACTGCGCCTCTTTGACCATGACGGGGATTAGCTCATGCCTCTGAGTTGTGATCAACAATCTGCGATTGCAAGTCAGAGCCTCCCGGGATTCTTGCCCCCATCCCTATCAGGCAGCCCTCGATGTTGCAATTGGGACCTATATCTGCCCCCTCTAGGACGACTGAGTCCCGTACCAATGACCCTTCCCCGATGCAGGCTCCAGATCCTATCGTGCTAGAGAACACCTCCCCATTGTTTGTCGAACCGTCTCCGAACCAGGAGTCGCCCTCAACCGATCCGCTGGAGAAACTCTCAGCCGAGATGCAAACCTGACTGGCCTCCACGAAGGAAGCAGGAGTCCCAGCATCCACGAACCAACCGTCGTACGGGAAGCCGTTCAGCCCTCCGGTAGCTGCCAGGTCCTCGTAGACATCCCTTTCGATGCTATGCGCACCCTCGGGCATCAACTTGAAAATCTCAGGCTCTAGGATGTATGTGCCAGCATTGATCAGGTTCGAATAGGCCTCTTCGATAGATGGCTTCTCTTGGAACCTCATGATTTTCCCTGTTTCTTGTTTGTAGTCGGCAACGCCGAATCTAGAAGGGTCTTCCACTTCCCAGAGTGCGATAGTTGCAATCCCACCGTTACTCTCGTGGAAATCGAGCATTTCTTCGACCCTGAGGCTAGTTATCAGATCGCCGTTGATTACACAGAATGCCCCGCCAGAGAGGTGTTCCCTGCAGTTGGCGATGGCCCCCCCTGTACCAAGGGGATCCGTCTCCTCGACAATAAGCACCTCATATGGGAGGTCAATGCTCTCGAAGTGCTCTCGCATTTTTTCTATACCATATCCGGCAGCGATCAGCACCCTATCGACCAGTGTATCTGGGAGCACATCGACCACGTGTTCGATCATCGACCTGTCTAGAATGGGGAGTAGTGGCTTGGGGCTACTTTCCGTCCAAGGCTTCAACCTCGTCCCGAATCCTCCGGCCAGTACTACTACGTCCACGCCTCTCCCAGCATGCGACCCCCTTTCATCGCTTCGCGGCCCCCCTTCACAAACCTGCCAGCCGCATCGTTCAAGGTCACCTCTCCATTGGGCCCGACTGATGAACATTCACGAGTACCAGGCAAAGGCTATGTTCAGAGAATCAGGTGTCAGGGTCCAGCAGGGTGAGCATTGTACGACAGTGGAGCAGGCCCTATCGGCATACGACTCTCTAGGTTCCGAAATTGTTGCTGTGAAGAGCCAGATTCACGCTGGAGGCAGGGGGAAGGGAAACCTGTACTGCCCCAACTCAGGTGACCTGATCTTGGAAGGCGGCGTCAAGGTCGCCTTTTCCAGAGAAGAGGTCGAGGAGTACGCTTCCAAAATCCTGGGTCACAAGCTGGTAACCAAGCAGACCGGGCCATCGGGGAAGATGGTCAGTAACCTGTATGTCGAGTCCGGATGCGACATAGCCCACGAATTCTACCTGGCGCTGCTCATAGACAGAGAGACAGAGTCCTTGCTCATGATGGGCTCCACCGAGGGTGGGGTGGATATTGAGGAGGTAGCAGAGAAGACGCCGGAGGCAATCCACAAGGAATGGTTCCAGCCATCGATGGGACTGGACGAAGAAAAGGCCGGCTCCATGGCAGACTCATTGGGACTCAAAGGACCCTCAAGGGACTCATTCGTAGAGATGGCCGGGAGACTAGCATCGATGTTCGTGGACAAGGATTGCTCGATGATCGAGATCAACCCACTCGTGCTGTCAGGAGATGGGACCATGGTGGCACTCGATGCAAAGGTGAGCTTCGATGACAACGCTTCTTTCAGACATCCTTGGTGGCATGAAATACGGGACATTTCGGAGGAGTCCGAGGTGGAGGTCAGGGCTCACGAGCAAGGCCTCTCATACGTTGATCTGGATGGAAACATCGGCTGCCTGGTCAACGGGGCCGGATTAGCGATGGCCACTATGGACGTCATCAAGATGTACGGGGGTGAACCGGCCAACTTCCTAGACATTGGAGGGGGTGCAGATAGCGAATCAATCACCGCAGCGTTTGGCATAATTCTGGAGGACCCCAGCATAGAGGGTATCCTAGTCAACATTTTCGGGGGCATAATCAGGTGCGACATGGTAGCTAGGAGCATCATCGAGGCTTCGAAGGAAACCGGCTTGGAAGTTCCATTGGTTGTCCGTTTCTCCGGAACCAACCACGAGGAAGGCAGAATTGTTCTGGATGAAAGCGACTTGGACGTGGTAACGGTCAGCACCCTGGGTGCTGCAGGAGAAGCGATTGTAGGGGCAATAGGGGGCCTTCTGGAATGAGCATCTGGATCAACGAAGAGACGAAGGTGCTTGTGCAGGGCATCACCGGAAGCCAGGGAACATTCCACTCCACCAGGATGGTCGAGTACGGAACAGACATCGTAGGAGGTGTAACTCCTGGAAAAGGAGGGAGCACAGTAACACTGCCAGGACGGGACGTCCCTGTTTTCGACTCAATGTCGGAGGCTATTTCGGATACTGGGGCCACGGCGAGCGTGATTTACGTTCCAGCCAGATTTGCCGCTCCAGCCATCATTGAGGCAGCCGATGCATTCCATGAGATTAATGGAGGAGGACTGATTATCTGCATTACCGAGGGAATCCCCACTCTTGACATGGTCAGGGTCGTTGCCCACATTGAGCAGAAGGATGACGTCCGGCTAATCGGCCCCAATTGTCCCGGGATAATCAGTCCGGGGGAGGAAGGAGGCTGCAAGATAGGGATTATGCCCGGCTACATTCACTCGAAGGGAAGAATCGGTATTATCTCTAAATCTGGCACCCTGACATACGAGGCCGTTGCACAGACAATGAGCGTAGGAGAGGGTCAGACAACCTGCGTAGGAATTGGAGGTGATCCTGTAAACGGTACAGGTTTCATTGACTGCCTAGCCGCCTTCGAAGACGATCCCGATACCGAAGCAGTAGTGATGATCGGGGAAATAGGCGGAACAGCCGAGGAAGAGGCTGCAGAATGGGCCAAATCAAACTTCAGCAAACCACTAGTTGGCTTCGTAGCCGGTGCGACCGCACCCCCTGGAAAGAGAATGGGGCATGCTGGAGCTATTATCTCTGGAGGGAAAGGTACGGCGGAGGAGAAGTTTACAGCTTTCGAGGAGGCGGGCATCCACATAGCAAGGGACCCTTCCAAGATCGGAGACGCCCTCCTCGAGGCTCTCGTGGAAGCGGGCCTCCGAGAGCCTTAGGAGTAGGAGCACTCAGCAAGGTCCGGGTGCCATCGCAGTGTCCGCAATACTAACCAAAAAGCACGACTCGATTTTGGAGGGGACCTCACGCTCATTTTATCTGTCATTGAAACAGCTCCCAGCGGGAATCCGCTCCCAAATTAGCCTCCTATACCTCCTAGCTCGAACTTCTGACACCATCACCGATTCGGGACAGGGCTCTCTGGAAGATAGGATAGATGCTCTGGATACGTTTGACAAGTTTGCCCAAGGGAAAACCTCCGATCCACCCGACTTCTCCATTCTAGCGGATATGCAGAAGATTGCTTCCGAGGGAGAATTACTGAGGAGCGTTTCAGATGTAGTAGGATCTCTAGGGGGATTCTCTGATTCAGATCAGCACAGTATTCTTCGTTGCTTGGGGATAATCGTAAGTGGACAGAACCTGGACCTTCGCCGCTTCCACGGAGAATCTCCGTCCAAAGACAATATCGCTTCTCTCTTCGATGACGAAGAACTCGACGACTACGCATACAGGGTTGCAGGTAGTGTGGGGGAGTTCTGGACACGAATGTCTCTGGACCACCTGTTCAAAGCTACCGAAGACGACGAGGTAGCACTGTTCGCTAATGCTATCAGGTTCGGAAAGGCTTTGCAAATGATCAACATCCTGCGGGACATCCCAGCAGATCTAAGAACAGGGAGATGCTACATCCCAAAAAGCTCCCTGGATCAGCATGGCCTCAGCGCCCACGATCTCAGAGATCCAGAAAACATGCCTCGATTCAGGCCTCTTTTCGACCAATATCTGGATATGACCGAATCCCACTTCAAGGCAGCAATTCAGTACATTGGCATGCTCCCCCACAGTCAATTCAGGCTACGTGGCTCTTGCATGCTACCTGTCATTATCGGAAAGAGAACGGCGAAACTGCTCAGAAACGGAAACGTCCTAGAGCGCAACAGTAGGATCAAGATAGATCGGTCGGACATCGAGAGCACGGTCAAAAGCGTGGTAATGGCAGTGCCATTCCCTGGCCGCAGCAATCGTCTACTGGAAGAAGCATAAACGACTACCTGCTCGGCATATCGACATCCAAGAAAATTAGAAGCCGAACCCAGACGAATTCGGGAGACATTCAAGTGGGCAGCTTTGCCGCCCGATTCGAGAGCGAAATGGACCAGAGGCAAGATTCTCGGATTTCGAGCAATCCCGACGAGGGTCTCGAGCAGACACCTATTTTCGAGGAATTCCAGGGCCCAGAACCATCAATAGACCTAATCAGAGCCACAGTCGACATTACCAAGGAGGCGGCACACGCAATCAGCATTACGGCACTAGAGGCAGTAAGGGAGGGGGCCCTATTCATGGGTGTAATTGGCTCAAGGGGCGAACTTGTAGACCCGTTCGGACACATAGATGCAGCAATTTGGACCGAGCCAGAAGTACCAGAGCACATGATTGAGGCGGCTTACGATTTTTGTGAGGAACTCACAAGGCGTGAGGCTGGAAATTTCTATCACTCATTCAAGTATCTCCCCGAGGAGAAAAGACGCTCCATAATGGCATACTACGCATTTTGCAGAAGGGCTGACGATATCGCAGATGGGGACTTCGTAGACGTATTTCCCGGGGGCTCAGAGGACGACCCTGAATCGATATCATACAGGTCAACTATCGAGCGGCTTAGCCCAGGGGACCCAGTCTTGGATAGATCAACATACAATGAGAAGATGTCTCAATTGTTCTACTACCGAAAGAAACTCTCCACTGCATATGGAAACATGACTTCAACAGACCCCATCTTCATTGCTCTAAAGGACACCGTGAAGAGGCACGGCATCCATCGTGAGCTCTTAGACGACATGATTAGTGGAATGGAGAACGATTTCCATAAGAATCGATACCAGACATTTGAGGAGTTGTACTCGTACTGTTACAGAGTAGCATCTACAGTTGGTCTCGTCTGCATCGAAATATACGGCTATGACGATCCAATAGCCAGGGAGTACGCCGAGTCATGGGGGGTCTTCATGCAACTGATCAACATAATCCGTGATGTTGCAGAGGACGCAGAGAGAGATAGGATTTACCTTCCAATTGAGGATCTTGCTAGATGGGGGATTTCAGAGGAAGACGTGTTGAGTGGAAAGGAATTGCTGAACCATCCAGGATGGGAGCCTTTCGTGAAGGAGTACTTGGAGCGAGCAGATGGCTACAGGCTACGCGCATTCAAGCTCCTATCTCACCTGGACAAGTCTTCTCGATACTCACCTGCAGCAATGGCATCCTTCTACCAGTCAATTATGAAGAAAATCGTCAAGCGCAACGGTGACGTCTTCAGTGATAGAGTCCAACTTTCCAAGACCGAGAAGATGCTACTCGCAGCATACGTTTACGTGAGGTTCAGGTTCATCGGACTCTGAGTGAAAAGCGGTCGCCGAGGGCGCTCCGCAGGGAAGATGTATTGAGAGAAATTAGTGGGTGCCGAATCATGAGGGTCGCAGTTCTGCTCGAGGAAAGGTGCAAACCCAATAGCAACGCCTTCGCCTATCTTCAGAAGTACGCAGCAATGTGTGAACGTGATTGCATACAAGTCGAGGATAACAAATGCAAGATTCTTGAGACGGCATGTCCCGTTTGCCTGACCCGTGCCAAGCATTGCCCTGACAACGCAGTCAAAATCATCAATCTCCCCGAGGAGCTAGACCATGACATGACCCATTCCTATGGGAAGAACGGATTCCGACTTTTCCGCCTCCCATCACCCCGTGAGGAGCAAGTTGTGGGAATACTGGGGCCCAACGGAATTGGAAAGTCAACGGCCATAAACATTCTATCGGGTTCTATTAGGCCCAATTTGGGTGATTTGGACAATCCCTTGCCGGATTGGCAAGAAGTAGTGAACTCCTTCCCTCGGGGAGAGCTAAGGGACTACTTGGGACTACTCTCTGAGGATGGCGTAAGCATATCGGTAAAGCCCCAATATATCGACAAACTTCCCAAAATATTCGAAGGAGATGTTTGCGAACTCCTGGATAGAGTCGACGAGAGGGGGGAGGTGTCAGAGTTTGCTGGCCTTCTCGGCATAGAACACATTCTGAATCGAAAACTCGTTGACCTCTCCGGAGGGGAGTTGCAAAGAGTGGCTATTTGTGCAACCCTCCTAAAAGAAGCCGATGTATACTTCTTCGACGAGCCATCATCATATTTGGATATCTATGAACGAATGAGAATGGTTGGAATCGTGCAGAGCCTGGCTTCAAGAGGAAAGAGGGTCTTGGTAGTTGAGCACGATTTGGCTATTCTTGATGTTCTATGCGATCTCATCCATGTAATTTACGGAGAGAGAGCAGCCTATGGGATTTTTACCCCTCCTCGATCCACAAGGACGGCAATCAATGCATACCTGGAAGGATTCCTGACCGAGGAGAACGTTCGAATTAGGGACAAGCCAATCCAATTCCTTAGGGCTCGAGATCGTGGTGAAGAAGTCGGAATACCCCTCTTGAAATGGGGGGACATGGAGAAGAAATTGGGCGATTTCGAACTCACCACCGGAGAGGGGCAAGTCAGAAGTGCCGAGGTAGTCGGGGTCGTCGGCCCAAATTCAACTGGTAAGACAACCATGGTTCGGATCATTGCCGGAGAGATGGAACCAGATCAAGGGTGGTGCACAATGGATTCTGTGGTTTCTTACAAGCCACAGCACGTTAGCACTGACTTCGAAGGGCTCGTTTCCGATTGGCTGGGCTCCGATATTGGCCCAACTTAGAGATCGGGGGAAGGCCGGACTCCGGTCAGCCCTGCCGTAGAGGTCG
>JAKURM010000021.1 GCA_022449945.1 Candidatus Thalassarchaeum sp.
ACTCCGGTAGTGTGACAATCTTTACTTCCCTTTCTTTAGGAGTTGGGTAATGAGAAGCAGCGGGGTCCCTCCCAGATTGGGTTACGTGGACTACCTTCCTTCGACGATTGGAGCCAATCACGTGTGCGGTCCTTGTCGAAATGTAGCCTGCCTCCTCGAGAGCCTTCAATGGGGGGTTCAGTGCTGAACGGACCACTCCAAGGCTCTCTGCCATTCCCACCAATGAGAGCCCCCTCGGAACGTCCCAAGAGCCCTCGAGGTCACTCCCGAAGTGGGAAAGGTGAGCAAGAATTGCAAGCTGGCGGTGGGTGAGCACAAACCCTCGTCTTGCAAAGTGTAAATCAAACCCGCCACCCACGGCTTCAATCGAGATGCCTCTGGATTCGAGCGAATTGGACCTGCCTAGCAAGCCAGGAGTCTACATTTTCCGCAGGTCTGACGGGAGAGCCAGATACATTGGGAAGGCTTCAGACCTTCGAAGTAGAGTCAGATCCTACTTCTCAAAGAGCCCAGACAGGGAGATGGTGCCAAAACTAATCGAAGAGGCCGACAAAGTTGACTTCATTGTCACCCAGAGTCCCTCTGATGCACTAATTCTTGAGAGGGAGATGATTCGAAAGGAGCAACCTCGGTGGAATAGTCATCTCAAGGACTCCAAAAGCTATCCTTTCATCGCTATCACATCGCACGACTTACCTCGGATAATGTACACTCGGAGCCCCCCTACTGGTGCAAAGATATGGGGGCCATTCCCAGATGCTGGTGCTGCCAAGTTGGTGATCAAGCTGCTTCGAAGGCACTTAGGCATCAGAGACAATCGTGATAACCTTCCATTCGGCTTCATCGAATCTGATGATGAGGAAGAATACCATAGCAGGATTAGGGCAGCTGAGAGCGTTCTGGACGGCAATGCTGGATTACTGATCGAGAACCTGCAGAATGAAATGGATGAGGCATCGGGGAAGATGGATTACGAACAAGCTGCAAGGATTCGGGACACGATTGGAGCGGTTCAGAGAACGGTTTCAGAGAAAATCGTCTCAAGCATCCTATACCAAGACTGCGATGCCGTGGGATTCTCCTCACAGGGGGATTCGGGATTTGTAGTAATTCTCCATGCTAAGGAAGGCACCGTTCAGGACCAAGTGGAATACCCACTGGTACACAGAGGAGATGTTTCAGACTCTGTTTCACTGGTTCTCTCAGAGCACTATTCCAAACGAAAGCCGCCTAAGACCCTCCTTGTGCCATCCTCACTAGGAACAGCAATGGAGGAATGGCTTGGCATTAGGAGAGGGGGCAAGATTTCGGTTCGCGTTCCCCTTAGGGGCGAGTTGGCCAGGCTAAGGGGGATGGCGGACAGAAATGCAGAGATCCAGGTAATCCGTCATGCCAAGAGCAGTACTGGCAGCCTTGAGCAGGATGCAGCCGATGAAGGTGCCCTCCTTCTGGGTCTTGGCTCACTAAGCCACCTGGTCTGCTTCGATATGTCTCAGAACCAGGGCGAAGGTAGAGTCGGGGCTTCGGTCGTGTTCCGCAAAGGAAGGCCCGCGAAGGAGGAATACAGGACATACCGAGTCAAGACAGGCGCCTCGGATGACCTAAGGATGATGTCAGAAGTGGTTGGAAGATGGGCTAAGCGACAAGATGAGTGGCCTGATCTTGTTCTCTTGGACGGAGGTGAGGCCCATCTTTCCCATGTCACTAACGAACTAAAAGAAATGGGAATAGATGGTGGTTTTGCCATTGCGGCCCTTGCAAAGCGAGAAGAGAGGCTGCACATAGGAGAGGATCAAATCGTGCTTGACAGGCAGGGAAGGGTCCTAATTCATGCCCGCGACGAGGCTCATAGGTTCGTAAACAGATATCACAGGAAGACAAGAAAGACCAGTGCACTTAGCGACCCGCTTGAGGAAGTGGATGGGTTGGGGGCAAAGAAGATTCAGGCCATATTGCGGCACTTCGGCGGTAGGAAGGGTTTGGAACATGCAAGTATCAGGGAGATTCGGCAGGTGCCGGGAATAGGTAAGGCGATGGCAGAGCGAATCCACGATCACCTACATGGGTGGTAGAATGAACAAGTGGGACCCTCACGATAGGCTTGAAGAGGCTTTGTCGGCCAGGTTTGGCGGTTCTGTCCCAGGAAAAATTCCGAGGAAGTGGGAGAGATTCTCCGACGTGGCCATTCTCCCAGAAGGGTCGTTCAGTGAGGATTTCTGGGTTGCTGACGAATCCCTGTGGGAAGAAATTGCCAAGGCTCTAGGAGCCAAACGCCTAGGGAGGGCGGGCGAGGTCTCCGGGGAATACAGAGAAAGCGGGATCGAGCTTCTTCTGGGAGATAACGACTGGGTCGAGAGGACAGAGAACGGCACATTCTACGGATACCATTTCACCCGCACAATGTGGAGTCGTGGGAATGTGAACATCAGGAGGTCTATCGCCGAATCCGTCGGACCTGGAGAGGTAGTGTGCGACCTTTATGCTGGAATAGGCTACTATTGCCTTCCAATCCTGGTCCATAGCGAGGCCCAAATGGTGCATGCCTGCGAAATCAACCCCGAGAGCGTGAGCTCACTGGAGTGGGGGTTACGCGCGAATGGTGTCGGGGATCGTTGCATGATCCACGAAGGTGACAACAGGGCGTCTACTGTTGACTTGAACGGCGTGGCTGACAGGGTCCTACTTGGTCTGCTGCCTAGTTCGGAGGATGGTTTCGAGCCAGCGATGAGGGTATTGAAAGACAGCGGCGGGGTTCTGCATGTCCACGGACTTGCCCCTGCTGGAGATTACGGTTCCTGGTTGGAAAGTGTGGAGGGGAAACTCTCAGCTCTGAGGCCGAATGCTTCCCTGGCCAGTCGTGTCGAACGGATCAAATCCTACGCACCCCACTGGGAACACTGCGTCCTGGAAGTCATCGTGGCGTAGCCTCAAACGGGGGTACTATCGGCGAATGTCATGGCGGAAGACTGGTTGGCAGAGGCTGCCGTCATCTACAACAAGGATTCTTACGAGCAGCGAGAGAGGTACTCGACACACCTTCTGATTCCCATAGAGGTCCTACGTACGGTAATCAGATGGAGCATGGAGTCGATTCCCGACGAAGTTCTGATCGGACTGGACCCAGATTCCAAGAAGCCGAACCCGGAATCAGTGGAGGAGGTCTTCGGACCCGCGAAGACGAGCTTTGCCGGCTATGGCTTCCTACTTGGAGAGCCCCACATAGTCAATGTAGGAGATTCATTCAGCGTTCATCACTTACCAGAGGAATGGACGGACGGGGTTTTCTCGGAGCAGAGGGGTGCTAGGGGCTCGAAGTTTTCCAGCTTCATTCACAGCCACCCTCAAGCATATGCTCGCCCCAGCCAAGCTGATGCAGAGGCCGCGCAATTCACGGGAGGAGTGGAGATGATAGTTGGAATTCGATATTCTCCGGAGTCCCCAGGACTGGAATGGTATGACGAGGGGGATGGCCACAAGAGGGAGCTCTCACCGGAGAAGGACGAGGAGCTTCCAGTAATTGCTAGGGTGGCGGGAAGGAGCATCCACTGGTTCGAGCTGATTGGCTACTTACAAAATGGCGAAGGAGTTAACCTGCTAATCACAGATGCGGAAGGGTTACCGATGGGTCTCGAGATATCCTAGTCGTAGTCAATATTGGTAAAATTGTCAATGTAGAATCTTAGTTCCTCTAGGCTTCCCTTGGCATCTGAGAGAGCCGTGTGATCGCTCTTCTTGAAGAAGCGCGGCCCCTCTGGGGATATTCTTTTGAAAAGCTCCTTGAAAGAGCTCACGTCGATAATACGGAATGTCACGAAATCTGCAACGAGTGGCATCTCCCTCCTCAAGAACCGAAAATCGTGGTGCACTGAATTGCCCGCAATTATTGCGCCTGGTTTCATGTGCTCCTTCAGCAAAGCAAGGACCCTTGCTTCGGCCTCGGTAATCGAGACACCCTCCTCATGTATCCTACGAACGAGTCCGGACTCCGTATGCGTCTTGGAGTTCCAAGAGTCCATGGAGCCGAGTACGGCGAGGTCGTCCGGCTTCACTGCGAGACACAGTTCGGCGCCCTCAACTGGCGAAAGGTCTCCTTCGACGATGAAGCATGCCACCTCGATAATGCGCTCTATCTCCGGGTCTAGACCCGACATCTCGAGGTCAAGCATACATATTCTGGATTCCTTCACAGGCCGGCCATCCGAAACACGCACTTATTCATGTTGGCTGGAGGATGACAGTGATAGGGCCGTTGTCATGCGAGGGTCGTGACCTCTCCCGGGTACATCACCTTCCTGAGACAGAACAAGAGCTTCCGCAGGCTGTTCATAAGTGACATGGTGATGTTCACCGGAGACTGGTTCTCCGTAATCGCGATGTTCCTCCTGGCCGCGGAGGCCACGGACGACTCGCCCCTCGCAATCGCAGGAGTACTGGTAGCTCGCAGTTTCACCTTCGCCCCGCTCGAACCTATAACTGGAATGCTCGCCGATCGTTACTCGCGGAAGGCCCTGATGCTCGCATCGAACCTCCTGTCGTTCTGCATCCTGGCTGCCTTCCTGGCCCTGGATCTGATGGGGAGCCTGGTCTCTGTCTACCTTCTGGCCATCAGCCTGGTGGTGGGCAGGGCGGTCTACGATCCGGCGCAGACCGCCTATCTGCCCAACGTCTGCACGAAGGAGGAGCTGCTAACTGCCAACGCCCTAGTATCTGGAGGTTGGTCGGCTTCGATGGGATTCGGTGCAGGAATTGGAGGACTAGTCATATCGAAGTACGGCATTGAGGTTGGCCTGATGATTGACTCGGTCACCTTCCTCTTCGCCGCCCTCATGATCTCCACCCTCCCCCAAGGCGGTCCCGACCGGTCCGAGAGGAAGTCATCCAACCCAGTGGAGATGTTCAAGGAGATAATCGCCGGATGGGGATACATCCTCGAACGCCCCCATATCAGGAGGCTTTTGTTGGCCAAAGGCGGATGGGCGACAGGGGGAGGTGCACAGGTGTTCCTGCTGATCCTCATAGGGATGGAGGCGGGCTTCGGGGAGGTTGCAGCCGGAATCGGGGTGGTCTACCTTTGCAGGGGGTTCGGGTCCGGGTTCGGACCGATCGTGGCTCGCCCGTTGATGGCGGTCCCGAGGATCATGCCCTACCTGATCGGGTTCGCCCTCGCAGGTGCGGGTCTCCTCTACGTCGGAGTCTCGACCTTCGAGTGGGGCATTCTGACCCTGCTCTGCATTTTCTCCAGCCATGCCTGCTCGGGCATCTCCTGGGTTTTCTCGACGACGCACCTGCAGAAGCGCTCCGACGACGAATGGATGGGTCGAGTCGCTGGCACTGACAACCTGATCATCACACTGTCTCTGGGCGTGTCGACCATATTCGCCGGCCTAGGGATGGAGTACGAGGTGGTGACTCTTCGTGAGATGCTGCTAATCACTGCCGGAATACAGATTTCGGTGGGGGTGCTCTGGCTCCTCCTGGCTTCGCCGGGAGAGCGGGCGTTCTTGACAGACTAGAACAGTTTTGGTAGCCCTAGGAGGACTACCAAGGGGAACAGGGAGAACAGTGTACCAGTTGCCAGAGATCGCTTCGATGCCCTGACTCGTTCCTGAATTCTCCTCTGGATCTCGGAGTCCATCATGTCGATTGCATCTCCTGCGGGAACCCTTGCTTGATCTAAGACGATGTCGAGAGCGTCCACTCCCAGGTCAAGTGCACTAGAAACGAAGCCAATTATTGGGTTCCTCGGCTCACTGTGTCCATCTTCCGAATCGTGACGCCATGGTCTGGGAATTCTAAATCCCCTAACTGATTTCAGTATCTCACGACCGATTACGGCGGTATCTACAGTTTGCTTTGCAGTCTCCAGGTTTAGCTCCCCGAGCCTTCGGATGTCGATCCTAGACTGTGCTACCCTACCAAAGTCTACTGCGATCCAGGCTATGCCTGCGATAGTTAGAAGGGTTAGTCCGACGAATGGTATATCCCAGTCATCCCAACCTATTGGGCCCACATACACTCTAGCGAGAATCGCAAGAGTCGCAGGCAGAACGAAAGCAAGCACCTCGTTGAGAACTATTAGCCAGAAGCCCTGAACTGGAAGCCTCTTGATTCGGTCCATGAACCACCTTGCGTGCTTGGCCCGATCTCCTTTGGGAGCATACGTCTGGACGAGATCGAGAAGGGGCGGGGCTACGAAAATCAGCCTCAATAGGAAGGGAATGAATATGATTACCAGATAGGCTTCCCAAGGTGAGACTGGCGGAAGGCTGGGGGGTGCCAGTACATCCGACATGGACTATTACGGAAGGTGGATACCAATCAACCTCTCTGTTTTCCCAAGTGGCTTCTGAAGGAAAAGGAATCACAAACTAATATGGAAAATTGAGCCAAACCACCACACTAGTTCAAGAACCTGTTTCACTCGGACATGGAATATGGCACAAGGAACTGTGAAGTGGTTCAATTTTACAAAGGGATACGGGTTCATAGAACAGGAAGAAGGTGAGGATCTATTCGTCCACAAATCAGAGGTAGACGGACAGATTCGTGAAGGAGACGTAGTGGAGTACGAAGTGGGCGAAAGCGAGAAGGGCCCAAATGCAGTCAACGTCTCCAAAGTAGAGTGAGACTCCGCTATCATATAGTCGCGCAGTACGGGCATTTCTCTCCGATGACGTAGTGCTCGGATTCCTGCTCCCCCAAAGAGAGCGGTTCCCTGCACCTGAAGCACATCTCTATCTCCGACTCCCGGAGGTTGTGATCGAGTGCGACCCGCTGGTCGAAAACAAAGCAGTCCCCATCCCAATGGGTCCCACCAAACTCCTCCAAGTAGGCCAGAATACCACCATCTAGCTGCCTCACGTCGCTGAAGCCCGAGTTCAGCATTACCGCAGAGGCCTTCTCGCAACGTATCCCACCAGTGCAGTACATCACGATGGTCTTCGACCTGTACTCGTCGGGGAGGGACTCGATTGCAACCGGGAGGTCCCGGAATGAGGGGATCCCCAGCTCGACGGCTCCCTGGAATTTGCCGATTCGTGTCTCGTAGTCGTTTCTGGCGTCCATTACGACAATGTCCTCTTTGGCATCCATCATCCGCTTGAGCTCCGATGGCGAAACGTGCGGCCCTGTGAAGTCCGCCGGTCTAATTTCGTCCATGCCAAGGGAGATTATCTCTCTCTTTCTCTTCACGAGCATCCTTCTGAAGGGCTGATAGTCCGTGTAGCTGACCTTGACTTCGATTCCCTCGAGTCGTTCGTCGGATTCGAGGTATTGCTTGAATGAGTCCGTTGACTCCTTGGTACCCGCTAGGGTGAAGTTGATGCCATTTGGGCTCAGTAGGACCGTGCCCTTCAGCCCCAGTCCCATGCAGGCCTCTAGCATCGGTTCCCTCATCTCGTCCCTGTCCGGGAGATCTACGAAACGGTACCCTGCGATGTTCACTATCATTTGTTCACAACCATACTCCGAAGGAAATCATGTCCTTTGTGTACCACAGCATGCCTATGATAAAGACAATTGCAACTAGTATCTGCAAGAAGAACAGGGTCTTCCACAATCTGAACATCTGTTTCAGGAATTCCAACATTCCGCTGATGATCCCACTGGCCATGAAGGCCGGATGGACTCTACGCAATTATGCTAATCCTCTATCTTCTCCCAGTTCAGTACAATGGCGCCATTCGAGCTCACTGACAGAACAGGATTCCACTTGCTGAGGTCGACCGAGCTGTTTGCCTCCATGGTACTCTGTAGATTCGATACCAACGAGGGGTCGAGCCTGACGCCGTACGGAGCATCATCTGAAGCGAAAAGGGGGCCCGGGAGGCGAACTGGCTCTGGAGTCGCCTCTTCCTCCAGTGGTGCATGCTCCTCTTCCTCGTCTGTTTTCTCCAAGTGGGCCTCTTCGGTTTCCTCCGATTTGGATTCCATGCTCTCCGATGATGGGAGGCCTACGTCTGAGACGATGGGCGCGACTCCCTCGATTGTGCTGCCAATCTCGAGGCCCCCCCTCGATGCGTAGAGCACTGCCTGTCCGATTAGCGTCAATGCTGCCAGGAAGAGCATCAGTACAAGCACGAGATCGTCTGAAGAGGCCCCTGTGATGACCAAACCGGATGGCATCCCAACTAGGCTGAACATCCTCCTCCACCCTTGATCCCTTCTGAAACCGAGAATTACATGATGGAGTGACAAGAGTACGATAGAGAGCCCGAAGGACTCGTCGAATCCTATGTATTCGGAGTAGGGGTACATCGAGAACAGTAGGAAGGAGGACCCGAACAATCCGAAGTCCTTCTCCACGTCGAATGGCTCGGACAGGCCGCGGACGGGGGCACCATACGGGTTCCTGCGTGACCAAGACATGACTATCATTGCCAGTCCGGCCAGAATCGTCCAAAGCAGCAATGATCTGGAGTCATCGCCCAATTCGAGCCAAAGGTTCAGAGTTACCAACTGGGCTACCACCGAAACGTGCAGGAGAATGGGCAGGCCGTTCCTCAGTCCGTCCCAACCAGCGATCAGAGCCGAGATGAATGGCAGGGCGCCGCTAATCCCTCCGGAGGTGAGGATCATGACGTAACCGAAGGCCCTGGAGACTGCTCCTAGGTAATCCAGCGAAGGATCCATCTCCTCGCTGTTTTCCACATTCGCAAGGAGGACCCCCTGCTCAAGCAGGACGTACTGGACCAGGCCTACCAGACCCCCGATAAGATGGGCGAAATCTGAGTTGACGTCCATTCCAAAGTAGTCAGGGGAATTGACGAACTCTATCAGGTTGGAAAATGCCCATAGGGAGGCCAGCGGGGTAAACCAGAACCAATGCGCGATTCCCTTCTTCCATGCGCCAGCAGTCAGTGCCACGACAATCAATATCGGTGCAGTCCTAACGTCTGGTAGCAGGAAGGCGACGGCGAATAGGGCTGCTACAGCAGGGCCGAATAGCTGTTCGGGACCATACCTTGAGCCTCCTTCACGAGTCCTCTCAGATGGCATATGGATTGCAACTGCAGCGGGAATGGCCACCAACAGGAGGGAGGCCCAACGCGGTGTCTCGACCTCGATTCGGAAAATATCGGTAGTCTCCCCGAGGTATGGAAGCGAGTCAAGTAGGTACCATGCTGTCTCTCCCTCTCCCGCGAAAGAAGAGGCGTAGGCAACGGCGAAGACTGGTAGTGAGACCAGGACCTGCGTGACTGCGTGCTTTGTTGCCCTCTGAAGGGCCACTATGAAGACTGGAATGGCGAGAAGCCCCCCCGATACATCGGTCATTCCGATGAAGAGGAGAGCGATCAGGGTGGCAGAGCCAATGTTTCTAGCCTCTTCTGATAGATCAGCAAGTTCCCTGATCCTGTAGTTGACGATTAGTGGTGCAGATGCAACAAGAGCATCCCTCATTATCAACGACGAAAGGTATCCGCCCTCGTCGACAATTACATCGCTGGAAATCATTGCAGCGGGGATCAAGTAGGCTATTCCAACGAGCCTCTCAAGGGGGGTCGAGTACGCCAAGAGGCCCCCCTCGACAGCCAACAACGCAGACACGATGCCGAGGCAAAGCAGCGTGAGCATCACAATCTGGCTAGACCCCAAGGAATAATGTTCAGTATAATTGACTGCGAAGAAGAGCAGGATAAGGCACATCGTCACTGCCATCTCCGGACGAAGCATCAGGTTCCTTCCCTGATCCATGTGATAGCGGCAGACCCCGTAGAGTGCAATAGCAGCGGAAATAGGCAAGAAGCGCGTCATTTCGGTGAGGTTTTCCGGATCGTCGAAGCACTGGATGAGTAGGGATGCCAATATTGGGAGTGTGATGAGTGCACTGTAAATCTCGCTCCTCCAGACTGGTTCGAAATCGCCGTCCCCATCATCTCTGGAGAGTCCCAGAAATAGGTTCAGCTGGTAGATGGCCGCGGCGACTATTATGATGGAGACGAGTTCGCTGGATTCCCCCAAGAGGGGGAAGTTGATGGATGCTAGAATCAGCAATACCGGGGGGCCGTCGAAGAATCCCAGACGCCCACGCCTCTGAGCCCACATCCCCAGAACCAGTAGCATCGGGAATAGGAGGTAGGCCGAGCCCTCTACGGATGAGAGGGAGTATTCCCCAAATGTTGCAAGCGTTCGCTCATAGCTAGACCCTATGGCTGCCGAGACCCACCAAGAAGCAATCATCGCCAAATAGGTTGCGCGGACAACCCAATCCCTAGCTTGCGGCCTAGTCTCCAAGTAGGCGAAGGCAGCGATTCCTACTGCCCAGCCAATAAGGGCTGCCTCGTCTGCCAATAGGGCTAGTGCCAGGGCAAGTCCAACTGGCATAGCGGGAGTCCTCTGCATGGTCGTGGGTGCGAACCATCCGACGAGCAGAGCGACCCAGAGCCAGAAGGTTAGCCCGAATGGATACTTGCTCTCAAGGAGGTCCGCGAATACGAATGAAGTCTCGTTATTTGTGGCTATTATCTGGCAGAACAGAATCGCAGCAACTACTACCCCCGAGCCGTTCTCGATCATCTGCTTCGAGAGGCTACGATCGGTGGCAGTTATTCCCACCATGACTATTGCAGGTACTAGCAGTCCTGCATGTTCTGTGCTTCCCCCCGTTCGCAGGGCCATGTAGATCGGGAGGAACACGGCCATCCCGGATGAGACTTGGTAGAGTACGGCCCTGTCAAGCCTAAGGGAGTAGAGAATCGCGGAGCAGGTCAGCAGGATTAGGGAGAATGTCACGAAAATCTCCAACTCCCCCCTGGAATAGTCCAGCCAAATCGGGATTCCGCTGAACGCAAGGCTGAGAGGGGCCAGGATAACTACAGTCCGGGGGAGTGTACCAAGAGAGTGCCTCCGAATAGATCTGGTGCTAACCTCCATGACCAGTAACATGCATACGGCCTGAAGAGCGGCAAGCCACACGGGCATCCACACTTCCCCCTCTTGGAATCCTACGTCTATCCAGCCCTTCTCCTGGGGGCCGACATAGAATACTGCGAATCGCGTAAGCCAGACAGAGGACAACGCACCCATCAGGACTGCTATCGCCCCAGCATATTCCTCGATTGGGTTCTCTGGTCTGTCTGCCCCGTTCTGGTGCCTGAACCACTCGTGCATGCCAATTACCGAGATAGCGGTCAATCCGGTAATGAGTCCCAGAATGAGGAAGGAGTTGTCATCGATGCCTTCCAAACTTGTTACGTACCAAATGGCGTAAACGAGCATCAAGCAGCCTGCTACCAGTGATGCATACAATCCGGCCATGGATGTATCAAATTCTGATCTTAGAACTGCATTTTCGGGGTTGTCACTCATGTGTGTCCTTAGTTGGGAGGGGATATGGACTTAGTCCCGGATTCATAATATTGACTTGCATTCTAGACACGGGATAGTGTTCCGTCAAACACTGTTCCGTTATCCATCCTGAATGGTTCCTCATCTTTCCTGAAGGCGGTCGCGGTCCCTGTGAGGATTCCTCGGTCTCCGCCCCACTGGACGAAAGAGCCCTCCCACATCCCCAAGACGGGGGTGTCGCTCACACGGTGGAACTCGGCTATTCTCTGTGCCCTCGACTCCCCGTAGTGCTGGGCCAGCTGGTCTCCTTCCATGTAGTGGATCTTTCCCGGGTGGAAATGCGGGTTTATCTGGAATGGGACTATTCCGAATGACTCGAACGACGGTGGAAGAGTGATCGGCATGTCGTTCGTGGTCTTCATTGACGGGCAAGCCACGTTGGCTCCCGCGCTCACCCCCAGGTATGGGACCCCGGAGAGCACTCTTTCCCGAATTGGGTCAATTAGCCCCTTCTGGTGAAGTTCATCGATTAGCAGGAACGAGTTACCGCCGCCGACGTAGATGCCATTCATTCCAGATATGGCTGACAACGGGTCATCGAAGGATTCGATTCCGACCAGACGAGGTCCGTCCGAACCTAGGAATTCCTGCATCCTCAAGGTGTAGTCTGAGTGTTCATGGGAAGCATAGGGGATGAAAATTACGTCTTCGCAATCATGGAAATGCTCGGAAACCATCTCCCGGTAGGTAGCCCTCCTCTCCTCGGTAGCAATTCCGCCACTTCCCAGCAAGACTCGGATGGTGTTGTCGCCAGCCATTGAAACCCCCCTATCGCCAGTCAAACTTGAAGTCCTCGTCTGGTTCCTTCATTCCATTCCCTCAGGAACATCCAGTAATGCCAAAATGTCCTCTTCGAGTTCAATTCCATCCGAATTTAGAGACATCACCACTCCAAGTCCGAACATTGTCAGTTGAGCATTTCCCTTGCCGTCATCAACCACCAGTTCGTGAGCACTGACCATGCTACCATCATGGTCGAACCGTGTAACTGCAAGGAGGCAGGGGAAGCTCAGATTTGTTACCAAGGAGAGCCTGGCAGAGAGATGTGCATTAGGGACCTGATCGCCAGCACCCATCTTCTCTGCGTTGAGAACGGCATGTTCGTCTCGTAAATGCTCAGGAATGAAGAGAGATGCGGCAATAACGAGAAAGCTGGATAGATCGTAAATTGGCATCTTGCCAATCCTACCGCTGTAGAACTCCTCGGCGTTTCTCTGAATCTCCCTCTGTGTTTCGAATATCACCTTGCTGTTCCGGACGTACGCCGCAAGTTCTGAATCGTAATTCTCGTCAATTAGGTGCTTGTTTGAATCAATGTATCTGCCCAAATGATTGGTAAGTAATTCGTTGAGGTAAGAAGGGAGCTTGGATTCGTTCATCTTCATCTTCTATTCCACCTAAGATTAATGTGACCACAAAAAGGACAAGATGGCCATTCCCAATTGATCGAATTAACGCAATTTCCGCACTTCTTCAAAGTCATTTTTCGGTTGCTCCTTTTTTGGTTGAATTCGAAATTAGAGGTAACAATCGCTTATTTCTTAATGAGTGAAAAACGATTAATTACTCTACAATGGACTAAGAAGAAATACTACTGAAGACTTCCGCGTCCCCTCCGAGGAACCGAGGTAAATTGGGTCTAATAAACAGTTCCAATGAATAGCCCTAGGCTAGAGAACCGTCCAGACGCTGGGCAACCGTTCTGAGACGCCTCAGAGTACGATCAGCAAGTCGGGAAACCCTCTCGGATACCGCTGCCGAGTCCGCTCCAGCAAGCCGGATCCCAAAAGGCATTCTTCCTCCCAGTGTGTTCAGCAGGATTCGCTGATCCCCCAGTGAGACTGGAGAAAGAATAGATTCCACCCTGCCGATATCCAGGGTTCCTTTGCTAACTCCTTCAATCAATTTCTTTGATACAGAGTCGTTCAGCCTACCCAGACCCCCTCTCGTCATCAACCATCCTTCTCCCCGGGCATCGAATTGGCGAATTAGACCAGAGAAAACGTCCTGGGATATTCTCTCGATCATCGGGACCCGTTCGACCATGCCGGCATTCCTCATCCTGCCCAAAGCCGTCTGGATCCGTGACCTGCTCTCTGAGAGTCGCTCTGAGAGTGACTCGATGGTTAGCGGGTGCTGAGCCTCTGCCAGATTAGTCAGCAGGGATTTGGCCAATCCGTGGTCGCTGTTCCTCCCCCCTCCCAGGCCCAAGTCTTTGACCAATGCAGAAACGCTGTCTTCGCCTTCCCTTCTCGCTCCTGGTTCGCAGATTTGTATGGAGAAGGGTACTTCCTCTTCCTCCGTTCTCGTCTTCATCCTGGATTCAGATTCTATGACTAACCCGGACAGTTCGGCAAGTCTGACCTCCAATACGGCCTTGGCCTGAACGCACACGAGTCCGACCGCTGCTGAGATTGATCCTCCCCTAAGTACGTGAACGTGCCACTTCCCATCCACATCGGTGGAGACGAGGCCGCTGGCCCTGAGCTTCGACATCTGGTGGTGGGTTCCGGTGTTCGAGAGTCCGCTTGCATCCCCCAGATCCCTGGTATCAAAGCCCCTCAGGGGATCAACCAGAAGGGCGTCTCTCATTATTCTGTGTAATGCACCCCTGTCATCATCCCCCCATTGGCCAGTTCTTCGACGAATGAGGCCCATTGAGTTCAAGAGCCATGAAAGCAAGACGTCTGGGTCTTTGCTACCGGTTGGCATGGGTTGCTCGAGCAGCCTCAGTCTGAACACAGAGTCTCCGGCGTATTCCGAGGCTCAATAGGCTTGGCTTGGCTGGAGAGGGAGTCAGACGTATTCCGAGCGGATTTCCAGCCAGGGGTAGTCGATGTTTGAGACGCCTAGGCCATTTAGGTGTGGGGCGAGCTTGAGGCGTCCGTAACTCATTATCCCCCTCCTGCGGAGAACACCGATTGCGGAGTGGACGGTTGTCCTAGAATGCCCAAGGTCCCTCGCAAGCTGGGCCTGGGTTGCTGGGGCAGGGGAGATGGAGAGCCTGTTCACTATCTTCCTCTGAATTCCAGATAGACCCCCGGGTAGCATGGCAGCCGCTGTGGCCTCGTCTGTCACGCCTGTCCCCTCGAGGATTTCGACTTGTGCGGGAGCTCCTGCATAGTAACAAGTGCGTCCGTTGATTGGAACGATGGTTACCGAGCGTTCGTTGGATAGCACTCTGAGATGATGCCTCAGTGTTCCGTTAGGAGCGTTCAACTGCCTTTGCAGCTCTCGGAAGTGGATTCCCGGGGAGCGTTCCAGAGTTCTCAGAATCCTCCCGCGCATGGGGTGCTCCCAGGAATGGTCATGGGGCGAGGACAGCGTCCCCTTCGTGAAGGCTGGAGAGAAGGGTAGCAACGATGCCAGTCCGAAGGCCCCTGCCGCTATCGCCGTGATGGCGTCCGAGGCCCATGGATGGGATTCTCTCCACTGCTGTATCAGGGGCATGTCTCGACGTCGCATTCCTGCGATGCTTTAAGCATGCGTTCGTTTGAGTCGTCTATGCTCTCGGTCATTGAGAGTGCCTGACGACCCTGTCCTGGTGAATCTTCATGTATGCCACCAATGGGCCAAGAAGCCTCCCAGCATCTCGCCCATGATCGGTGAGCCTGTAAATCACCCGCACGGGGGGTCCGTCTTCGACTATTCTCTCCACTAGACCCGACTCGGCGCACTTCGTCAGCTTGTCTGAGAGGGTCCTAGAGCTTATTCCACGCAATAGTTTACGCATTTCATTGAATCGCCTCTCTCCGGCGATGTAAAGGGTTGCAAGTATCTCGATTGTCCATCTTGAGCTGAAAATGCTGAATGCATCCACTGCTGCATCCACCTCCCAATCGATCCCGAAATTTTCATCAGAGTATCCTTCGAATATTGATCTAATCTGACGGCCTTCCTCCTTCACGTCATTGATTGCAGTCTCGACTTTCTTGAAATCCTCGTGAGTCACTTCCATGGGTTGTCTGGGCATAGTAAATCTAGTATCGACATAGGTATCTAGTGTATAAATTGCACCATAGTGTGCTCTTGGAAACCTTGGTGTTAATAAGTGTGGACTGGTTCGCTTGGTGTAGAAACCACACTAGGTTTAAAGAGGAAACTAATAATGGACAGATGGTTACAAGAATGGACGAATGAAGTGATGAAGATGATGGACCTCAGGGACTGTGCAAAAGGCTCTACTGAGAACGAGGAGATTGCTTAGAATGAAGATGATAGAGGTGATCATCAGAGCAATGGCCGACGTTAGGGCGCCAGCCTGGTCGGAGTTCCCAAGAAGGTGATGTGATGGTAATGACGGGGTTGCAGGCAATAGCTGTCTGCCCCTCATGTGGTTCTCCCTGCCTGGTCTACCAGGAGTTCGTATCAACGAACATAAGGACGACTTCATGCATGACTTGTGGCGTAGTCTCGCTGACAGTGAGCTAGGTCCCTTTGTAGTCGGGGCGTCGGCCCTCAATGAGGGCAGACAGACCCTCGACTGCGTCATTGGAGTCGAAGGTGGACTCCAGCTGATCTAGCTCCATCTGCAGACCTGCGGACAGGTCGTCACCAGTTGCAATCGCCTGGTCTAGCAGCTCACTAGCTGTCCTCAATGCCAGTGGTGCCGCTCTTGATAGGGCCTTTATCTGGCGGGCTACGTTAGGGTCGTCTGGTTCTAGACCGTCCGGAATTGAGCCGGAGATGATTGATTCCATGTTGGAGTCACAGTAGAATGCAGCAGAGAATTCTGCAACCGGGTTTGATGGGTCTGCGGGTTTTCCGGGGTACTTCTGATCGGGCTTACCCGTAGACGAGATATCAGAAACTGTACGCGCGACTTCGGCAGCAGGAACTAGATGGGTCAGCAGTCCCAATGCCCGAGCGGTGCTAGGATCGAGGAAGTTTCCCCCCAATACTGCGAACCTTGCGGCCTCGATCCCACAAATTCTGGTTGTCCTCTGTGTCCCACCTAGCGCAGGGAATATTCCAAGGCTCGTCTCGGGGAATCTGAGCACTGAGCGTTCGGTGCCTAACCTGTAGTCGCATGAAAGGGCGAGCTCCAGACCGCCCCCCAGCGCCAGACCGGTGGCCAGCGCTATGGTGGTGTGGGGACTGGACTCGATGGAATTCAACACCTTGTGGCCATCGACTGTGAAGTCATACAGACGCTGGAAGTTGTCTTGGGCAATCATGTCGACGAAGAATTTGACATCAGCACCAGCTACGAATGCCTTGCCAGCCCCCTCGAGGACGATTGTGTTCACATCGTTTCGGGCGTTGAGGCTCTCGACTGCCTCGCCCAGCTGATCCATTACCGTGACATCCAGGGCATTCATCGACTCAGGTCTGTTGATTAGGATCGTGGCGATCCCCTCGTCCACGCTAACGTCTACATAACTGAAATCGAATGGCTGCTGCCTATTGGCGAACCAATCTGGAATCTCGATTCCTGCCAATTCGGCATATTCAATGGCCATCCTTGATGCCTCCTTCACCCCAATCCTGTTAGCGAGCTCGAAGGGTCCGAAACTCCAACGTAGTCCGACCTTGGCCCCACGGTCCACATCCTCCATGCTGCATATTCCTTCCTCCACGATCTGGGAGGATACTGCAAATGCCTGACCCATCAGCCTATCCTTGATCGTCTTGGCTGCAACCTCATCACAATCTGGGTCGTCTCCGATGTCCCAACTGCCTCCTCTCTTCACTAGCTCACGCATGTTGTCGGCCCCCCTGAAACGAGGGACAGAGAGTTGATCAGATAGGTAGTCACTGGCATGGAGCGCGATGGTTGGGCCGGTCAAATCCATCAGACCGAATGGGCCCAGTCCAATCCTGAAGGCCTGGCATGCGACCTTGTCTATCTGTCCTGCAGTTGCGATGCCTTCTTCCTTGAGCCTAGCCGCTTCGTTGATCCAAGGAACGAAGAACCTGTTGACGCAGAAACCCGGGCGATCCTTGCAGAAAATAATCACCTTGCCCATTGTCTTGCAGTACTGCTCGACTTCATCCAATGTCTCCTGCGATGTCGACTCAGCGGGAATTAACTCGACAAGGCGATTCTTAGCAGGGTGGTAGAACCAGTGAATTCCCAAAAATTTGTCCTTTCTCTCTACCTGCTGGGAGAGTTCGTTGACGGAAAGAGAAGAGGTGTTGGTTGCTAGGATGGTTTTCTCGTCACAGGTGCTGTCCAGGCTGGAGAAGATTTCCTGCTTGAGGGAGAAGTCCTCGAAAACGGCCTCGATTACCAAATCGGTGTCTTTTGCCACGTTCTGGTGGCCAACAACACCCTTGATGTTGCTCTTTATCTTCTCTGCCTGTTCGGGACGGAAAATCTTCCTCCCGATTGCCTCATCAAGAAATTTCTCAATCGTAGCATGGCCTCTGTCAACCCACTCTTGCTCATGATCTACCATCTGAACCGAGAAGCCCTCTGACGAGCTTTTCTGAGCGATTCCGGAGCCCATGTTTCCCGCTCCGATTATTGCAACCGAACGAATCATGCCCCTTCGTGCGAAATGTTGGACATAATTCCAACGGAGTGAGGATCAGTCAGTTGTGAAGTAATTCCCATAGCCTTCTTGCGTGAGCATCAGGAGTCAGGTCCATCTCCTCAATCCTATTTCGGCCCCTTTCTGACCATTCTGAACGAGTCGCTGGGTTGGCGGCCTGGCCCAATTCGGCATGCCATGACTCTGTGTCTCCG
>JAKURM010000022.1 GCA_022449945.1 Candidatus Thalassarchaeum sp.
GCCTTCTACAAAAGACCCATCATGAACCACCATGCCTTTCAGCAATTTGTTTGTATAGATCGAAATCGGGAGAGTTGATGAAAGACTGCATTACTGGCTCAGGGAGATCAACAAGCAGTTCATTAACCATCTTGAAGAACTCGCTTCTTGTAGCGTGTTCTACATTCCCGGGGTCATCCCCGACCCGCTTGAACAACTCGAAGCCGTCTGATGAGATGAAGGAGCTTGTCTTATCCTCAGGAAGTTCCCCGAGCAGATTGTTGATAACCCCGAAGAAGTGGGTGAAGTCCTCATCGTAGCTCCTGTAACTCTGGATGATCCCTTTAACGAACTCGTCGAAGTCAAGCGCTCCGGATCCATCCTGGTCCGCCTCTGTGAAGAATGATTTCAGGGAGTCGATATCCAATTCTCTCAACTTATCGCTGGACACGCCAGTCTTGTCGGAGACCATGTCCACGAATCCCGAATCGCCCATTGCATCGATGAGTTCGTCGAATGACATCTCCGTGGCCTTGGTTGGGCCCGATATCAGCTCAACGGTAGGCTTGATTGAGGCCAGTTCGTCCTGTTCCTTCTTCCTCATCACAATTATCTCCCTGTCGAGATCGCTGCCAAATCTGTCGGAATACCGTTCCATCAGACTGCCGCTCTTGCCGGACGAGATTCGATTAATGCGATTGTAAATGCTATCTCTATCACTCGACGTAATGGCTGGGTCCGACGTCTTCCGACGTTCCCAAACCGACTTGAAGTCACTAGGTTCATTGGAATCGGATTCGAGTGGCGGGAGCGGGAGGGAATTTGCCGCATCGAGGAGATCTGAGTCTTGGCCGGACTCGGGAGAGAAGCCAAACTGCGGTGAAGGAGACGTCGGAGGGGGGAGGTCAAGTTCTGGGAGTGGCATATCCAACACCGGAGGGGGTATGACAATCCCGGGAGGGGGTGGCGGCAGGGCCCCAGAATGCTCGTCTGAGTCCTCGTCTAATGGATCTAATGGGTCTACCACGCATTACTTCCGTCGTTCACCACTATTCAATATTCTGTGACTGTGTAAACCCTATGATTCATTTGGGGGCCATTTCGATTCCACCGCTATTTTGCCAACTCGGCCCATCCCTTCAGGCATAGGAACATTGCTAATGATTCGCCTACCTCCTTCAAATCCCCCTCAGATAATGCGACATTCTCGCCATTAATCTCGGCCACGACATCATCTCTGAGGGCTCTGATCTTGGTCTCCTCGGAGCCAAAGGCGACGGCTTCGGTCAGTGGGTTAAACGGATTTGCCCCCTCCGGATCCAGTCTCGAAAGGGGAAATTCAGTAACCTGGAGTCCGGATTTGCCATGGAGGCTGCCCACCCAACGAATCACCCTCTTCGTATCCACGGTTACAGCCTCATCGGTCTCACCAGCGGCACCCATAACCACTGAGGAGTCTCCTTTGACCAGTTCCCAGAAAATGGGCGTGCAAACGTCCCCGAACACGGATAGCTTGTGATCTGCCCTGAGCCTATTGACCCTGTCATCGGATTCTGCCAGTTCGGCTAGTTCAGATATTCGTGCCCTTGCGATCGACTTCAATTGCACCTTTGGAGACTTAGCCCTGGTAGTTAGGATTCCATGCAGCTCATCGATAATTGCGGTTTTTCCGGCCTCGCCGTTGGAAATTGCATGTAGTTTATTCAAGACTGCGTCCATACCAGAAATTGCACGGGACCCCCATGATGAGTTACTCGATAAGGCCGACTGAATGTCTATGCCATCTCCTCGAATGTAATTCACAATCTCACGTCGTGCATTTGAGTCAAGGTGCATCAGATTCGGGTCTCGTACGTGGATGTGAAACCCACGATGGCCAGAAAATGTGGTCTGCACGTACTCCTGTTTGAATCCGAATTCTGGCTCCAGGAACTCAGACCAAAGTCTCCATGCCTGACCTTGAATGGTTTCGATCATAGTCGGAAAGTCTGTATCTGATACTCCAGGTAGGTGATCTCCGTCGAGATCGAAGATTAAGTCGGCCCCTAGCCATCCCTTTTCAGACATCTTCCTATTCAGGGGATCGGTGTAGTATGCAGTACTGTGGAAGCAAGAGTGAGGAGAGCGGCTGGTAAGGTATGAGTGGAGTCCGGGCTTATCCAGAAAGGCACGATGCCTATCTGGAGGGGCGCCACCCCAAGGAACGAACATCCACTCCCTGTTCTTCAATCGTGGGGGGACCCAAATCTGGTCTGGCAAAATTGACCCATAGAATTCCGAGAAACGCAAAGCAAACCGGCTCCAACCCCCCGCCATGAGCAATCATGCGGCAGGTGGGAAATAAGTTTTCAATCACTCAAGTCGGAGTCCGCCGACCTCTTTTGGTTCGGACGAGCTACTAGAACCCGATATGCTCTCATAGCAAGCATAGCAGTGATATCTATCGTCAATCACCAGGGCTTCGGCAAAAATTAGTGCACAATCGCATCCTGCACATTTTGGCCCCAGCTGACCTGATGCAGTCGTCAGTTTACTAGGGTCGGGCACATTCCGCCCTCTCTTGTTATGCTCTTCATTATTGCGAAGGAGTCGGCTCTATGAAAAGCCATTTCAACTGATTCACGGGCCAGTTAGCATGAATGGGGTCCCGCTTGGAGTCAAGATAGGCCACTCGCCCGATCCAGATGACGCATTCATGTTCTACGCCCTCACATCCGAGGCAATAGATACTGGTGGAAGGGACTACGAACACGTCCTTGTTGACATTGCCACACTCAACTCTGAAGCGAAGGAGGGCACATACGAAGTTTCTGCAGTTAGCATCGGATCGTTTCCTGAAATTTCCGATAAATACGCACTGATGAACTGCGGTGCTTCTATGGGGGAAGGATACGGCCCAATGGTCATTTCACGAAGTCCGATGTCTCTGGATGAAGTCAAGAAAGTGGTGATCGCTATACCAGGAAAGAGTACAAGCGCGTATTTGACACTAAGGCTGGCATTGGGGGATGTTGATGTCCAAGAAGTCCCATTCGATGAGATATTACCAAGAGTTCTCTCGGGCGAATTCGAGGCTGGTGTTATTATACACGAGGGACAATTGACTTGGGGCGAAGAGGGGGCGAATCTTGTAATCGATCTAGGAGTATGGTGGAATGATAGTACTGGACTGCCACTTCCCTTGGGGGGGAACGTTGTACGTCGAGATGTTGGATTGAATGAATGCGAAGCAATCACCAATGATGTCAGAAGGAGTATCGAGCACGCCTTGGAGAATCCCGGACTGGCATTGGAGTTTGCAAAGAAGTGGGGCCGAGGGATTGACGATGATACGAACGAGAGATTCGTAAAGATGTACGTAAACGAGCGTACTGTGGACTATGGGGCCAAAGGAAGGGAGGCAGTCAGACTTTTCCTAAGAAAGGGGCAAGAGATTGGGATGGTAAGGGAAGACTTCGATGTCGAGGCAATAGACTTCATAGGAGCGTGAAAAGATGGACGGAGAAAGGCCAGAAGTGAGTGAGTTCGGTTCTGTTGACCCCGCTCCTGCAAGCGATGGGAATATCGTCTCAAACCTTAGGAACACGATTTGCGACGAAGACGAGAAGATGTTCCAAAGAATGAGGGCCCTGTTCGCACTAAGGAACATTGGTGGGGAGGAATCAGTTGATGCTCTCGCTGCCGCCTTCGGTTCGGCCTCGGCCCTATTGAAACACGAGATCGCATACGTCCTCGGCCAGATGCAAGATGATCATGCAGTTCCGCATTTGATCGAAAGGCTCGAGGATTTGGATGAGGACGTAATGGTTCGACATGAGGCAGCTGAGGCCCTCGGTGCGATTGGAAATAGGAGTGCGATGACTACTCTGGAGAAATTTGTCAATGACGAAGAGATAGTCGTCGCAGAATCCTGTGAAGTCGCAATAGACCTACTCAACTGGGTTTCCAGCAAGAGGCTGGATTACTAGTTCGCCTCGAAATCGAACCACTTGGGTGGCTCGGGGGCTTTGCATACCTCCACCAAGAAGTATTCTAGGCCCCTGATGCCATCAGCATCTAGGATGTTACCAACTTCTTCGTCGAAGTATCTTTCGACGCGTGATTCATCGTACTGCATCCTTCTGGCTACTTCAGACACTACCTCATTACGAACAGCTGGATCATTGACGAATTCCTCATACTGGTTGACCATGAGATCATGTGCCTCTCTAATATGGTCAATTGGAGAGTCGATCCGTGCAGCGAAGACGCCGAAAACCATTGGTAGACCGGTGATCCTGGTCCATTCATACCCCAGATCCATGACGATTGACTCGGGTTCGTCCCTTGCGACGTCAAGTGCTCGGTCTCCTATCAATAGAGCACCGTCACACTTCTCAAGCATGGAGTCGATGTCTGGGCCCATTTCGATAAGCCTCGCATCGTTCCCGTTCCTTTCCAATAGACACCTCAGAAGGGCTGTAGAGGTAGAGGAATCAGAAGGAATTGCAATGTCCCGCATCGACTCAATTGGCCTGTGGCCTAAGAGTAGTACTGAGCCAACCTGTCCCTTACTCACGATTCCGATATTAGGAATCAGGCGTAATTCAGATTGGAATTTTCCATAATCTGCAGTAGGAATCGGCGCAGTGAGGCAGTCTCTACGAAGAAGGTGTCCAGTCAACCAAGAGGGTGGTGCCGATAGAACATTCCAATTTGGCCCGATGGAGTGGAATATTGGTTCGCAATTGATGAACGAGACCCTCCCGAGCACGCCCTTCCATGACATTAGGTCACCTATCCCTGCTCGGCGATAGGTAACGCTAGTCGATGAATGTGTCCATTCGGCCTGTAAACAACTGTATTTGTGTAATCGGTATTCCTCTTCACTGCTATTTGTCCTGTAGACTCGACCAGTCTGGCTATATCATCACGATTGTAGTCTGTTCTAACCTTACTACCTGCTTCGTGCATAATCTCCTCGTGTCCAACCGTGCCATCGATATCGTCTGCCCCAGATTTAATTGCGATAGTCGCTAAATCGTCCCCTATATTCATCCTATATGCCTTTACGTGGGGGATGTTGTCTAGCATTATTCGGGAAATTGCAATAACACGAATAATTTCCTCTGAAGACGGGAGGGTCGCCTCGGGAAGCCTGGTTCTATCCGGAAGAAACGGATAGGGGACGAAACACAGGAAGCCTCCGGATTTGTCCTGTTGCTCCCTAAGCAGATCTAGATGGGTCATCCTATCTTTTACGGTCTCTACTGTTCCAAAAAGCATGGTACAATTTGTAGGAATACCCAATTCATGAGCTTCCCCGTGAATTGCAAGATACTCCCGTGACAGTTCCTTGCCCCTGCAAATCCTATTCCTGACAGAGTCAACAAGTATCTCAGCGCCACCGCCCGGCAGTGAGTCGAGTCCGGAGTCAAGAAGGATCCGTAGTGCCTCCTTGGTAGAAATTCCTGATCTTTTGGCAATGTGCTTGACCTCCACAGCAGTCAATGATTTGATGCTAATTTTCGGGAAGCGGAGTTTGACGTCATGGAATAGATTGGCGTAGTCATATACGTTCCATTGGGGGTGCAGGCCGCCAACTGCATGTACTTCGTCTATTGTGTTGGAAAACGGCTCGATACGTGATATGAATTCCTTCGGAGTGAGTGCATATGCTTCATGATGCCGTGATCCCCTTCTGAACGCACAGAAACGACAGGCTAAGGTGCAAATGTTTGTCGTATTTACATGCAGGTTTTCGTTGAAGAACACATGATTGCCGAACCTTGACCTCTTCACCATGTCAGCAAGTGCAGCGAGGCCGGAGATAGTGGCTTCATTGTGCATTCTAATGCCCTGCTCCACTGAAATTCGACGATGTTTTCTCAGTGCATCCAGTGCTGCGGCCAAAGCTGGTTGATTGGTGACCGAAAGAGGGCTTCTCATTGAATTAAGTCGGGAAACCCAATCATGTTGAATGCCAGAATTCGCGGCCATCAATTTCATGGAACAATCGATATATTTGAATCGCTCTGAAGGGGGGTTTCTTCATTCATTGAAAACTATCAATAGCCCGCGTTACAGGAAAACATCGTGGGAGCCCCGGGGACGATGGGTCTTGAACAACTCATAGAGATGTCTAGGAAGTGCAGAATCGACATACTGAGGATGACTCACGCGGCTGGTGCCGGTCATCCAGGAGGGTCTCTATCGGCAATCGATGCAATGGTTGCACTATATGGTAGAGTACTGAGATTTGACCCAAACAATACGGATTGGGATGACAGGGATAGATTCGTGATGAGCAAGGGACATGCTAGTCCAGCAATGTACTCGTTACTACATCAATACGGGATACTAGATGATGATGAAATTATGAGCTTCAGGAGAATGGGTTCGCCCTGCCAAGGACATGTCGATATGGACTGGACTGATGGAGTTGATTTCTCGGCCGGGAGCCTAGGAATGGGAATGTCGTTTGGCCTGGGGTGCGCTATCGCAGCTAGAATGGATAGTAGCGACAGGAATATCTGGGTAATGATCGGAGATGGCGAGACACAGGAGGGACAGGTGTGGGAAGCTGCTATGGCAGCCAGCTTCCACAATGCCACGAATCTGAAAGTTATCGTTGACAGGAACCGGATTCAGAATGACGACTTTGTTGACATACAGATGGAAATCGGGGACATTGCAAGCAAGTTCTCGTCTTTTGGGTGGAATGCTAGGGAAGTAGATGGGCATGACATGGTAGAATTGGTAGAGGCAATTGAATGGGCGAGCCAAGAGTCGTCAGCCCCCGTGGCCCTAATTGCTCACACAACCAAGGGAAAGGGCGTGTCATTCATGGAGGACAATCCTGCCTTCCACGGCAAGGCCCCTGATGACGAAGAGCTTGCCACTGCACTGGGGGAGTTATCATGAGTTCGCCCTCATCGGGTGGAGCATCTAGGGACGGGTACGGCAAGGGATTGCTAAGGGCATCGAAGGATCCCAGAGTGGTGGTTCTAGAGGCAGACCTGGGTAAGTCGACCAAGTCGTGTTATTTCAGGGAGGAGTTTCCGGAAAGAACCGTGTCGTTAGGTATCGCAGAGCAGAATATGATGCTAGTCGCAGCAGGAATGGCCTCTTCCGGAAAGATTCCCTTTGCCAGCACATTTGCGATTTTCACGGAGAGGGGATTCGAGCAAGTAAGGAATGGGATTGCTCGACCGGGTCTTTCCGTGCACATTTGTGGGAGTCACGGAGGAATTCACACCGGTACCGATGGCAGCAGCGCTCAGTCAATAGAGGACTTGGCAATTTTTCGCTCTATTCCAAAGATGACCGTCATCCACCCCTGTGATGATGTTTCTGCAGAAGAGCTAACAGCGCAATTGGTTGGTCTAGACGGGCCTTCATACATGCGTACTGCACGTAACAAAACGCGTAGGATATACAACGATGATGCCATATCGATGAAGATTGGAGAAGGGAGCGTTCTAAGAGATGGTAACGATGTCGCAATAATTGCCTGCGGGGTAATGGTTGAGCAGGCCCTCGTTGCTGCTGATGCCCTATCTAATGACGGTATTAATGCCACAGTAGTTGACATGCACACCATCAAACCCCTTGATACAGGGCTCATTTCCAGACTAGCTGAGTCATGCGGTTGCTTCGTCTCGGCAGAGGATCACTCAGTAATTGGTGGACTTGGTGGATCGATTGCAGAATGGCTATCATCGAACAATCCATGTCATCTCGAGATGGTTGGGGTGCAGGATAGATTTGGAGAAAGTGGGGGGAGCGATGAGTTGATGGATGCACTGAAAATTACAGAAGTTGAGGTTGTCGCTGCTGCGAAAAGAGCGATTAGCAGGAAAAACACACCCTGACATATCATTTCAGCGTTCATTTGATAGGGGTCGCGACGGCGAGAATCAATAGTATGGTCGACTCAGACGCAGTAAAGCGTCTACTCGAAGGCGATATTGAGCCATCCGAAATCGAGGATGACCCAGCCCTATACTCAATGGCAGAGAGGATTTACGGAAGGGAGGCTCTGGAAGAGATGGGCGTTTTTGCGCCCGAGGTAGAGACTCCTGAAATGACACCTGATTATGGAGAGATTTCCGATGATGTCAGCCTTCCGGACTTCCAACCGGAAATATCAGATTCGAAGATTTACGATGCCCCCCCAAAGGGAAAGAGGCGAAAATTCACCCTTTTCGTAGGAATCTGTGGCTTTTTCGGAACCATCCTCAACATGATCGTTGGGGGGGGTGCCATTCTATGTTCTATTGGGCTGGCAAACATGAAGCAAGTCTGCAATGACGATTACGGGCAGACGAAGTTGGTTTGGACGAAGGGCTACACATGGGATCGCTTGCACGAAATTGAGACCTGGGTGGAACCAATGACGAAACCGTTGGTCGGGGACGTAATGCTCCTGGCAATCTTCGCTACACTCGCATTGGTGGGACTTCTTTGGAGGAAGAAGTCAGTACATTCTAGCGACATGCTGCCTCTTGGTGGTGAGCTTTCCCGAAATGGCACATGGTGCTTCCTGCGTCAGTGGTTCGTCGCACTCACCCAGTAAGGTCAATCCGGTGAGATGCTCAAGGGCTTCTGCATCTGAGTCGTTTCCATCGAATGCCAATTCGTATACTACACCGTCCTCGATTTCATCACTGCTAATTGCCCTTCCATCACTCGGATCTACTGGAAGGGGGTGCACCAGCGATTCGTAAAATTTCTGGGCCCGCTTACGGAGAGTGCCAGAAACAGAATCCAGTAGCTTGGCAATGTTATGGGAAATACCTTCTATCGATTCGTCGGACTTCCCCCCTGTTCGTAGGGTTACTACGCACTTCCCAGATGAAATATCCCTAGGGCCGACTTCAACGCGAATAGGTGCTCCTCGAATCTCCCAGTCGTAGTGTTTCACTCCTGGGCTCACGGCTCTGTCTTCTATCTTGGTGCGGATTCCGGCAGAAGTGAGTTGGTTCGAAATCTGCTCAACAGCAGTAGTGACCCTATCATCCGAGTGTGCGGCAATTGGCATCAGTATTACCTGGTAGGGGGCTATAGCTGGGGGCATGATTAGCCCATTATCGTCCCCATGCATTCCAACTACTGCACCAAGGAGTCTCTCGGACATTCCGAAGGTTGTCTGGTGGCACATCTTAGAGCTCCCATCAGAGTCTTCGTATGAAAGGTCGAAGGCCTCGGCCCACTGGTCCCTGTAGTGGTGGTATGTTGCTACTTGCAGAGTTCTTCCATTAGGCATCACGACGTCGGCTGCCTTCGTATACCATGCCCCTGGGAATGTATCCCAGACGGGGCGTTTCGATACTATTGAAGGCAGGCAAAGATCGTGAAGTATCCGCCTCACCATCTCTGCATCCTCCTCAATCTGTTCGTCAGCTCCCTGCTTATCACGATGCACTGTATGAGCCTCGAAGAAGTGAATCTCCCTTACTCGGATGAAGGAACGCGTCTGCTTAGTCTCGTACCTGAACGTGTTTACAATCTGGAATGTCTTCAGTGGCAGGTCTGCATGACTACGAACCCACAATGAGAACATGGTATACATTGGGGTCTCAGACGTTGGCCTGAGGAACATCGGGGCATCGAGTTTGTTCTCGCCGCCATGGGTGACCCAGTATACCTCCTTCTTGAAGCCAGACGGTTCTTCCTCGTCCCGCATCTCCGAGGGGTCTATCCCGGCCTCTCTGGCGGCCTTGAGCCTAGAAACCAGCCTATTCTCCTTGTCCAACAGTTCCTCAGGTACAAGCAGGGGGAAAGAGAACTCATCATGGCCAGTTCGTGCCATCTCGCGGCGCGCTAGTTGGTCGATGAGGTTCATTGAGCGGAGCCCATATGGCATCCAGACGTCCATTCCCTTGATTGGGTACCTCTTATCCACCAGTTCGGCGATTTCAACTATTGAGGGATACCAGGAGTTGAAGTCCGATTTTGGAGGAATCCCACGCTTGGCCTTGCCAGGTCCTCCCATGGTGCTATCCCGAGGGGATATGGCTTGAATCATTCGTTGGAGTTGGCCTCAATCGGTTGAGATTAGGCGTTCTATGGACTCGCAAAGCTCGATTTGTTCCTGTATTTCCGTGGAGTTCCCATCCGGAGTAATCAACCGGCATCTGATTGAGGATTCCCCGAGTGCCTCGTGCAATAGGTTTGCAATGACTGCATTAAGCCCGTATTTTTTCATCAGTCTTTTGGCACCTTTCTCTAATTCCTCAGAATTTGTTCCCACCTCCAACTTGAAGCCTATCTGGGTGCTTCCATTGACGGAAAGTGCGAGCTTTTCCAGGTGCTTGGGGCCGGGGTGGAGGGTTATCTCCCACTTGCCCTGGCCACTAGGCCGCTTACCAACCGAGTTCTCAGGGATGTAATCAAGGATGGCGGCAGAGTGAACCCACGCATCTGGTCCATCGGATGAGCCCGCCAATTCCAAGGATTTCTCAAGCATGCCCTGTGAAGAATGGTCTACCCTTACATCCGGTAGTGGGAATGAAGGCTGCGAAGATGTGTGGCCCGCGATGCAGGTGACCTTGTGCCCCATTCGGTGGAGGTGCTCGGCTATCGCCCATCCAGTTCGCCCACTTGATGTGTTATGCACGGCCCTAACTGAGTCAATTGGCTCTCGGTTCGAGCCTAGGGTGACGGCTACCCTCTTCCTGCCATTCATTTCTCTGTTGATGAAATTGCTGAAGTGAGCCACAACCATGACTGGATCAGGTTGCTTTCTTTTCCCTTCCTCTGAATCAGCCAACAGTACTCCATGGCCTAATTTTTCTAGATCGCCGACTAAATCAATTGTCACTTGGCTATCGAAGAGGTCCTCATGCATCGAAGGAACGAAGAGGATTGGAGTCCCATTTCCAGATGCGGCCGCTAATGCCATCATGACTGGTGAGTCGGTAATTCCATTCACATGCTTTGCAATTGAGTTGCGGGTGGCCGGAGCCAGCAAAACCCCATCGAATTGACCAAGCTGAGACATCTTGGACTCCCATTCCGGGAGGACATCGGAACCTGAACCCCATGATACTGCCAATGGGGATATCACTTTCTGGGCGCTGCGAGTCATCATGGCCGAAACTTGGGCCCCATGCCTCCGAAGCTCTCGGGATATCTTGACTGACTCCGTTGCAGCGATTCCCCCAGAAACAGCCAGCAAGATGTGTTTGTCTTGCAATGTTCGACTATGGGATGCCACTCCGGTGTCTCCACCCATGCAACTGCTAGGTATCGCCTATTCATGAGGTCGTCGGCGAGAAAATACTGTCACAATGACTCGAGAGCGATTGCGATGCCCATGCCGCCCCCGATGCACATTGTTGCAACCGCTCGTTTTCCACCAATGCGGGAGAGGATGCTGGCCGCCTTACATGCTATCCTGGCTCCAGACGCACCCAGGGGGTGTCCTATTGCCAATGCACCTCCGTCTAGATTGATGCGATTTTCCGGGATCCCGAGCTCAGAAATGCATGCTATGCTCTGGGATGAGAATGCTTCATTCAACTCGAACAAATCGATGTCGTCAATAGTCCATCCTACTCTATCGAGAAGCAGTTTTGTTGCTGAAACCGGGCCTAGTCCCATCAGCTCAGGGGGGCACCCCGTTACTGCACCACCTTCGATTGATGCTATCGGTTCCATAGAATTCGAATTTGCGAACTCCTCACTACATACAACCGCCATTACTGCACCATCTGTTAGAGGGGAAGAGGTTGCAGCTGTAACAGATCCACCCTCTACGAATGCGGGGGATAGTTTTGCCATAGACTCCAGCGATGTAGAGGGCCTAATGCAGCCATCATTACTAATCTCAGTTCCATTCGCGCTAATGTAGACCAGTTCTTCATCAAAGTACCCTGCCTCCAGGGCTGATGATGCTTTCTTGTGAGATTCGAGGGCAAACCTTTCCTGTTCGGATCGGGGAATTGAGAATAGGCTTGCGACATTCTCGGCAGTAATACCCATGTTCACGTAAGCTTGGGGAAAATCGACCTCCAATCCGGGGTGTGGGCTCCAGTTGAATCCGCGCCTCTGTATCCTGGACATCGACTCGATGCCACCACAAAGGAAGCAGTCACCCCAGCCATTGCCAATATTTGCTGCGGCGGCCAGTATAGCCTGCATCGATGAGCCGCACAGTCGATTTATTGTATGCCCGGGAACGGAGTCGGGTAGGCCTCCAAGATAAGATATAACTCGGCCAATGTTGTACCCTTGCTCTCCTTCGGGGTAAGCGCACCCAATGATGACATCATCAATCTCACTAGGGTCTATCCCAACAGATTGGATCAATTCGCGGGCAACTTGGCCTGCAATCTCATCGGGCCGTATTTGCTGCAGTTTGCCCTTGTGGGCTCGGTCAAATGGAGAGCGTCGCCAGCCAGCAATTACCGCCTTCACGAACCCTCGTCCCGTATTACGCCCATAACGGTTGCCAGTATGTCTGAAAATACTGCACCGAGGGGTTCTTGAGTAAGGCTCGACGAGGAGTTCTCATGATTAGAGAATGCTCGATACACGGATATTTTTCGGACGACGACCTATGTCCGGCGTGTAACTCCGAAGGAAAATTCATCATGAGCACAAGAGAGAGAGATAGCATGGCAAGAAAGCTTGCCCTAGTTCTAAGGCACGCACCGGAGAAGTTTGATCTTGAAATGGACATTAATGGTTGGATTGATGTTCGGGACATAGTGAGGAAATTCAAAGAGTCACGTAGGGGCCAACATTGGCTTCGCCCACACCACCTCAGAGCCATTTCTGAAACTGATCCAAAGGGGAGGTACGAGATAAAGGGTAACATGATGAGGGCCACATACGGGCACACGGTAGAGATTGAGTTGGACCTTCCGTCCTCAGACATTCCGGATTCTCTATATTACCCATGTGATCCTGCTGAGTCGGAAAATCTCCTAGAGGTTGGAATCAGCCCAGGCGATAGGGCTCACGTACACCTTTCCGCCAGTATTCGAGCTGCAGCAGAGGCCGGTAGATTCCACCACAATAACCCTGACATTATTGAAGTAGACACTGCAAGAATGGTGGCATCAGGTGAAACGATATGGCATGCGGGAGTAACTGTTTACCTCTCTGAGAGTGTTTCTGGGGAGTACCTGAATATCGTTGGAGATGAAGACCCGGAGCTATCCCTTCTAAGGGAGTCATGGGAAGAAGAGTAGTCAGAATTCACCACAGACTGGGCAGAAATCTAGATCGCCGGTCATCTTTGCACCACATGAATGGCAGTCTCCCATGGTAGATGAGGGTTTTACTTCCGAATTGCTAGTTTCCCTTACCGGTGATTCTCTTTCGACAAATGGAGAGGCCACGGACTCCCCAAGACTACTAACAATCTCACGATATCGGACTATCTCAGAAATTGAAATCTCTAGTTGTATCAAGCGTCTTTCCCTTTCGGCAGGATCCTCAATCCTTGATGCAATTGCCATTTCTGACTGAAGCCACCTTTGAAATCTGTCAATCTCAGATTTTCCCTCCATGGTGCTACCAAATCGCACATATGGATAAATTCTACTAAGGGTTTTGAAAATGTTAGAATACATGGGACAATAGCAATTTTCAGCAATATGTCTGGGAAGGTCGTGATTAAGCTGGGAGGGGGGCTGATTACTGACAAAGGCTCGATGAAGACGATTAACACAGAAGCAGTACGAAGCGTCGCTAAGTATGTCGCGGAAATTACGGATCTAGGATTCGCGGTTTTACTCGTTCATGGGGCTGGCTCATATGGTCACATTCTAGCAAAGAAATGGTCTATTGCCAGTGGTTCCAGAAGAAGCATATTGGAAAGTCAACGCGAAGCCGTCTCCCGGATCCGAAAGGACATGATTGAGCTGAATTCAATCGTTATTGGATGCTTAGAAGAACAAGGATTGCAATGCGAAAGTCTTCCCCCCTCGAATTGGGCAATGGGTACTGGCAAGGAGTTCTCCGGAAACCTCACGATATTCGAAAACGAGAAAGGAGTAATCCCCGTCACCTTCGGGGACGTAGTGGATACCAATGACGGAACGGAATTTGGAATACTCTCCGGGGATGATATAATGCTGAGGCTTTCTAACGAAATGGTCGGGGTTGGCCATGCAATTTTCCTCATCGGCGACGCACCGGGAATAATGGATCGACCACCGCACCAAGATGGTGCGATATTACTCGAGACCTGGGGCCCGAATGACTCAGTCAATTCCGAGCACTACGAAGAAATTGATGTAACTGGTGGAATCAGATTGAAGATGGAAAGGGCCAGCGAGATCTCCCGGAATGTTCAGAATGTTTGGATTATTGATGGAAGGCAACCATCTAGGCTTCTAGAACTGCTTACCAGAGGGCAAACGATTGGAACTAGGATAATGCCAAGTTGAGGTTCATATAGGAATCACAGTACCCGGTGGATTAGAAATGAATAGTGAAGATAGACCATTGGTCGAACATGACCCCTCACAGTCTGACATGATGCAGGAGATGTGTCTGGTTGTGGATCGCAAGGACAATATGACAAGGGCCGAATCCAAATTGACGTGCCATTATGGTGAAGGAACCAGGCATCGAGCATTCAGCGTATTTCTTTTCGATGAATCAAATAGGATGCTGATTCAGAAGAGAGCATCGGAAAAAATCACATTTCCAGGAATTTGGGCAAATTCCTGTTGCAGTCACCCACTGGATATCGATGGTGAAAATGGTGACCCGATAATGGGAGTGGTTGCTGCTGCAAGGAGAAAGTTGGAGCAAGAGCTCGGCATCCCTTCCTCGATAACTGAAGGCTGGACCTTTCACCACATGGGGAGATTGGAATATTCCTGTAGGTGGGACGATGAATGGATAGAAAGAGAGATTGACCATGTCCTGTTAGCACGTGCAGATGTGGAAGTAAATCCCAATGAAAATGAAATCTCGGATATTATTTGGTCCGATCACTCGCAAATTCAGAGAATGATGGATGGCGAAGGGGAATGGGAGAATGAATTGGTTAGTCCGTGGTTCAGGCTATTGTGGGAGAATTTCATCGAGCCAAACGGTTCTGACCCCACACTCATGGCAGATTTTGTAATAGAGGAAATTGTCTATTGCGGGGAAGTAGACCTTGGAGGCAATTCCGTCACTCCGGGGAATAATCTCCTTACCGCACTATCGACCCATAGGGAACTAGTTGAGGCTGAGATAATGGAGAGTCTGTCAAAGATGACGCAGGAGAGGCTCCATGGTGCAATGACGCATTTATTCAAGGGAGGAGGGAAGAGACTCAGGGCAATCCTTCCTCGTTTGGTAGCTGAGGCTATTGGTGGCGAGAATGATGGCCACTACACCCTCGGGGCCTCGATTGAGATTATTCATAACTTCACCCTTATTCATGATGACATCATTGATCAAGATCCGATTAGGAGGGGTCTTGATGCGGTGCATGTTGCATATGACGATGCTACGGCAATAAACGCAGGAGATGCGATGCTAGCAATCGGATTCGAAATACTAGCCGAGTCTGACAATATACCAAATGAAAGCCTGGGTCAATTAATTTCAGCAATTGGCGAGATGGTCAGAAAGGTTGCAGATGGCCAACAGGAAGATATTGAGTTCGAGAATAGGGGTAAAGTTACCGAAGACGATTACATCGCAATGATTGAGGGCAAGACCAGTGCAATGTTTGAGACATGTGCTAGGACAGGAGCAATTCTGTCTAATGCTGAAGAAAGAACAATTGAAAATATGGCAAACTGGGGATTAAACCTAGGACTATGCTTCCAGCTGATGGATGACCTGATTGACGCCACGGGGGACACTGAGACCCTGGGCAAGCCCGCTGGTTCTGACATACTTCAGGGAAAGAGGACGCTGATTGCGATTCATGCCCTGGATAGTGGAATTGAGATGCCGTATTTTTCCAAGGTTTACGGTTCTGGTAAGTGCAGCTCAGAGGAATTAGACAATGCAGTAGCGGAACTGCACGAATCTGGCTCAATAGAATATGCGAGAAATAGGGCGATGAAACACCATGCACTTGCTCATGAGTATCTCGGGACTCTCAAAGAAAACGCTGCTGTGGGAGTCCTTAGAGAGTTGACGGACTTCCAACTGATTAGGATTAACTGATTTTCAGTCTGTATAATTGGCCTCTCCGGGGATTTCCTCCTTCAGACCCTTCCTCTGCCTTATATCGGCAACAATCTTGTGGAACAAGTTGGGAGGGACCTGTTGGTAGCCAGCGTTCTCTGTATTCCATACTGCCCTTCCCTGAGTGGCTGCCCTGATATCGTTCGAGAATCCGAATGACTCTGCGACTGGCATCTTTCCAAGTACGCTAGTTACGTCTCCTTCGACGGGCATATCCTCAATTACACCTCTCCTGGTATTGAGTTGCCTGGTTATTCCGCCGGCCCACTCAGTGGGTGCATCGATCCTGATCTTTTGTATGGGCTCGAACAGAACAGAGTTGGACCTAATCAGTGCTCCTTTGAGTGAGTTTCGCACAGCAGGGAGGGTCTGGGCAGGACCGCGGTGAATTGCATCTTCGTGGAGTTTGGCATCGACAAGGCGAGCCATTACACCAGTCAGTGGCTCTTCGGCAATAGGTCCCTTCTTGCATACGTCATTGAATGCCTCGATGATTAGTTCCCTGGTCTCGTGCAAATTCTGGATTCCCTTCGTATCGTTGACCAAGACAGAGGTGCCATTAATTGCGTATATCTTCCGCATCAGATCTTTGTCCATGCCGAATTCCGCAAATTTGTTTCCAGTCTCCTTTGCATCCTTGACCCGTACAGGGCCATCACCGAAGTGTCCCTCTCGGAGAGCTGTTATCACTTCCTCTGGGAGTTGCTCAACCTCAACATAGAATCGATTATGCCTGTTGGGGGACTTACCCTCAAATGAACGGCCTTTGTTATCTTCAGAAATTGACTCCCTATAAACTACGATTGGATTGCTCTGATTTACCTTGATTCCCTGTTCCTCCTCTAGTCGGTAAATCGTAATCTCAAGATGCAGTTCACCCATTCCGGCTAGTAGTGCTTCGCCAGTTTCTTGATTTGTAGTAACTTGGAGTGACGCATCGGCCTTGCCGAGGCTACGGAGTGCGTCAACGAACTTCGGTAAGTCCTTCAATGACTTTGGTTCAATCGCAATGGTAACAACGGGTTCGGAATAGTGCCTAATGGCCTCGAAGGGTGTTGAGTCCTGTTCGCGGGATAGCGTAACTCCAGCAGCGGCACTACGTACACCTGTAAGTGCAGCAATGTTCCCAGCAGACACTCCTGGAACCGGAATTCGGTCCCCTCCGACCATCATACTGACTTGCTGTACTCGTTCTGCTTTCGCTCCACCTATTGACCAAACAGACTCCCCCTGCTTTATTGTCCCGGAGTAAACCCTTCCTACTGCAACCTCTCCAGCATGTGGGTCCATCCAAATTTTGGTTATCATCAGTGATAGTGGTCCATCTGAGTCACACCCAAGCATTGCCATGCCGGTACTGGAATCTAAGTCACCCTGCCAAATGTTTGGGATTCTGTATCCTTGGGCAACTAGGGGCGAAGGTAGCTTCTCTACTGACATATCAAGGAGGACCTCATGGACGGGGGCCTTTCCAGCGAGCTCTTTCTGTTGCTCATTGTGGCAGTGCTCAAAGATATCCTTGAATGAAATTCCCGACTTTTGCATGTAAGGTACGGTAATTCCCCAATTGTGGTAGGCCGAGCCGAAAGCAACAGTTCCGTCCTGAACGCTAACCTGCCAGTCGCTCTTGTGTTCCTCGGGGGCGAATGATCTGATTAGCTGGTTAACCTTAGTAATTTGGCTAATGAATCTCTCTTGCATATCCTCAGGAGTAACTTGCAATTCATTGATTAGCAGGTCTAACTTGTTGATGAATAAGACTGGTTTTACCT
>JAKURM010000023.1 GCA_022449945.1 Candidatus Thalassarchaeum sp.
GTGGGCACGCCGACTACTGTCTTCAACGCGACGGGCTTCGTCATCTGGGCGAACAACTCGGCATTTTCGGCATCATTCACCATTAACATCTCATCGTCACTACTAGATACAGACGGGGATGGAGAACCGGACATAACTGACGATGATGACGACGGGGACGGATGGTCGGACTCGAATGAAACGGCCTGCTCAACGGGGCCGCTGGACGAGGACGAGTTCCCCGAAGACAGCGACGGGGACGGATTGTGTGACCTGTTGGATACTGTGGATGACTCGTCCCTGCTTCTGGCATATGGGGTACAACAGGTCAACCTGACGACCAACGTCTCATCGCTCTCACTCTCAGCAATAGTCTTCGGAGGGGACGTCAGGACATGGGATATCCTTCCGGAAATGCCCAGCGGAATTACATTCGACAACAATTCGGGTTTGATTTCGGGGGTGCCGGCAGTCAGCTTCGGCCCGACGAACTTCACCGTGTGGGCGAACAACAGCCAATACAACTCAAGTTTCGTTATCAACCTGCAATCCACTCCTCTCGACACTGACTCGGATGGGATTCCCGATGAGACCGATCCGGACGATGACAACGACGGGTGGAATGACAGTGTCGAGTTTGACTGCCTTACCGATGGACTGGACCCGCTTTCATACCCCATGGACGGGGACGGGGACGGGGTCTGCGATGGTCAGGACAACATCGACGACTCTCCTCTTTTCCTAGTCTACAGTATCACATCGCAGCTCCTATTCGTCAACGAGCCGATCGCCCCCCTTGTCGGGACAAAATATGGTGGTGACGTCAGAACGTGGGAGGTCTGGCCCCCACTCCCTGCGGGTCTGACCCTCAATGGCGCCACACCCAGAACCGGGGCTGAGGACGGGACCATTACAGGGGCACCAATGAACGAGTTCGGATTGCAGGTCTTCACGGTCTGGGCTAACAACTCACAGTACCAAAGCTCGGTGGATATCACCCTGCAATCAGTAATCCCCGATCCAGACGACACCGACTTCGACCTAATCTACCTACAGGACTCACTAAACCTGACGACCAACTTGGACGAAGTATACCTCGAGCCACAGATTTTCGGGGGGAACGTGTCCTCATGGTCCATATCCCCCGAACTACCCGAAGGCCTTTACTTCAACGAGAGTAACGGACTGATTACTGGCAACATCTCGGTGGAAGTAAACCAGTCTTCTTTCACTATCACAGCGAGTAATGCCCTTTTCCTGAACACCTTCACCATCACCATTTCATCCGCTCACTTGGACACTGATGGTGATGGTATTCCTGACATCGACGACCCAGACGACGACGGGGACGGGTGGAACGACACAGTAGAGATAGACTGCGGGAACGATCCCCTGGATATTTTCGATAGCCCAGAAGACTACGATGGGGACTCGACGTGCGATCCGCTAGATGATTTCGACGACTCCCCCGTAGTTTTCTTCTATCCCATGGACAAGTTAGTTCTCACGGTCGGCGAGGAGATGGAAATCCTAGAGCCACTAATTGCCCCCACTAGCGGGGACATAATGAGTTTCACAGTGATCCCAGACATGCCCATCGGGCTGATGCTGAACAACACCACTGGGGTAATTTCTGGCACTCCGACGGAGGGTTTCAGGCATATGCTAATCGAGTACTCGCACACGTTCACGGCCTCAAACTCACAATATAGCTTCAGCTACAGAGTAGACTTCGACATCTTCCCCCCTGTTGTATACATCAACGACACTGACGGAGACGGATGGATGGACGAGGAGGAACTGGAGTGCAACACTGATCCGGATGACAACTCATCCTTCCCAGAAGACATTGACATGGATGGCATATGCAGCCACATCGACGAGGATGACGATGGAGACAAGATCGGTGACCTGATTGATGCATTCCCAGAGAATCCAACGGCATGGGACGATACTGACAACGACTCGAAGCCCGACGAACTGACCTGCAGGTTCCTAACGGACTCTGCAAACTGCTCTTTCGTCCTCGAGGAGGATTTGGATGACGACGAGGATGGTTGGCCGGATCTAAACGAGACTAGTTGCGGAACGGATCCCAAGGACAACCTCTCAGTCCCGGAGGATGACGATGGAGACGGGGTCTGCAACCTCTTGGAGGAGTATGTACCGGCCACGGTCAGGATCCTCTGGATTTGCTGCTTCCCGCTACTTCTCCTATTGCTAATGCTGGTTTGGTTGCTAAACCCATTTTATGTCGACGAGGAGGATATAATGGGTCCTGAACCGGAGTATACCTTCACCGAACGGGGATGGAAGGGAGGAAGCGGGGAGTACGATGATCCATTTGTCCTCAGACCCGTAAAGGGAGTGAGGCCTGGCTCATTCGCAGAGAGTCACGAGATAATCAATGTTTCAAACATCACCCCCAGGCAAAGTTGTGACTTCACCGACATGTCCTCGGACGAGAACGGAAGCAGATTTAGCATGAGGAAGATAAAGTCTAGCAATAGGGGCGAGATTGATTTCCGGTTGCAATTCCGAGACGACGACGATACCTCGGAGACAACCGTTTTCGAGGGCCTAATCCGTCTCGGCAAGGACACCGTGTACTTCCTGTGGGAAGTTGAGGTGGAAGTCACCAAGGACACCCCCGAAGAAGAGCTAGCAAAGAGGAACGCCAGCAGGATTGAAAGGGAAGCCAGAATGAAAGCGGCAGACCTAGAGAGGGAGGCAACCAAGCGAGCTGCTGATGCAGAAATAGAGGCCAAGAAGAAGGCGGCTGAGGCGCAGAGGCAAGCGCAGAATAGGCTAGAAGACATTGAGAAAGAGGCTGCAAAGAGAGCTGTCGAGGCAGAGAAGAAGGCGGCTGAAGCCGAGAGAAGGGCATCGCAGATGGAAAAGGAGGTCCAGGAGAAGGCGTCAGTGCTTGAAGAAGAGGCGGAAAGGAAAGAGGCCGAGGAGAGGGAGAGGCAGGATGCCTTGGAGCGAGAGTCGGCCGAGCAAGAGGCTCGAGATGAAGAAGAGAGGAGAGAGGCCGAATTAGCAGAAATCGAGCGTCTAGAAGAGGAAGAGGCATCTGCCGCCAGGGCCCTACTTAGGAAGAAGGCAGAAGAGAGGAGGGCCGAAGAAGAGGCTGCAAGGCTCGAGAAAGAGGAGCAGGAGAGGGCTGCAGTAGAAGAGGCTGCAAGGCTCGAGAAAGAGGAGCAGGAGAGGGCTGCTCGAATAGAAAGAGAAGCCGAGCAGAAGGCTGCAGAAGAAAGAAGGGCCGCGGCGAGAAAGGAAGCCGAATTGGAAGAGAGAGCCCAAAGGAAGGCAATCGAGGCAAAGGAGAAACTGCGAAAGAAAGCAATTGAGAGAAAGCGTAAGATGGAGTCCAAGGAGAAAGAGAGCCAACAATCCAGGGAATTGGCCGCTATGAGGGCAGCAGAAATAGAGAAGGAATTGGATGAAAGGAGAGAGAGGCTTGACGATCTGGACAAAGAGGCAAGAAAGAAGGAGATTGCACTCCTGAGAATCTCTGAGAAGTCCAAGGAGATCGACTTCGGCTTAATTGGGTTTGCCACGGAATCCGACAAGAATAACCTACAGAGAATTGGCGGAGTGGGTCCATTCATCGAAGAGAAGCTCAATGCCCTGGGAATCTACACCTTCAAACAGATTTCGAAGCTGAATCCAGAAATGGAAGACAAAGTGAATGATGCGATAGAGTTCTTCCCCGGAAGGATAAGGAGGGACGAGTGGGCCAAGCAAGCCAAGACACTATCAGAATCTGAAGACCCAATAGAAGATGGGGAGAATGAGCAAGAAAAGAAGAGGACAGAAGAGATTCTTAGGAAGGCCCGAGAAAAGAAGAGGGCAGAGGAAGAACAGAAGAAGATAATGGAGGCGACCCTCAGGAGGGAGAGGGCAAGAGAAATTCAACGCAATAAGGAGGAAGGGGGCAGGGAAGATCAGTTCGAGTCGATAAGGGAAGATATCGAGAGAAGACGCGCGAATCTTGACTCGCTAGAAGGTAGAGAGAGGGCAAGAGAGGAGGCCTTGCTGAGAGTTGCAGACAGGGCCGATGAGATCGACTTCGTGACGATCGGATTTTCCTCAGAAGCAGGCAAGGACAATCTCCAGCAGATAGATGGAATCACCCCCGGGATAGAGAATAAGCTGAACATTATTGGGATATACAGCTTCTCCCAGATTTCAAAGATGGACAACGTAATTAGAGACAAAGTGACCGATGTGATCGGCCTAGGCCCGGGACGGATTCTCAGGGATGAGTGGGTGGAACAGGCGAATATCCTTGTAAACAGGGGATGATGTGGGAGAGACAAGCATTTGAAATGGAAAAAGTTGGAGGAGAAGGTATGGCTGACCCAGTAACCACCGTGCTAACTGAGGCGACCCGACTGCTGGATCGGGTCGAGGAGGTTGGTTTACCGGCCCAGATTGGAGTTTCCATAGGACTAACTCTGTTTGTCCTTATGTTCACCAGATTCGTCGTTCTAAGAATTGCATGGAGACTGGTGAGAAACACCGAAGCCAGCTGGGACAACGATATTCTAAACCCGATAGTAAACAGAGCCTACGTCTTTGTCATCCTAGCTGGGATCGAGCTGACGATGATGTGGACCCTAGGAAGGAAGGACGAGATATACGCTTCTGTGGCACCTTACTTCTCTGGTATCTACATCATACTTTCGGCATCTATAGTTAGCATCGCGATCAAGTTCATCGTTCCTGCTGCAATGGAGCGATACAACACAAACAAGAGCGTCACAGTAACTGGTGGAAATCCATTGGTGGTCTTCGGCTCTAGGGGGCTAGTTTGGTTCATGGGAATTTACATGGCACTAAACGAAGTTGGCATAGAGCTTTTCGGGATTCTGGCTTCATTGGCCGTATTCTCCATCATCATTGGCCTTGCCGTACAGCAGACCCTTGGAAACATGCTAAACTCATTCATGCTTGCCCTAGACCAGCCATTCGAAGTGGGGGACAGGATCGAAGTTGATGGCGTGACTGGCACGGTTATGTCCTTGGGATTACTGTCGACTAAGGTCCTCACACTTACCGAGCAACTGGTGGTCATCCCCAATAACAGACTTGTGGACTCGACAATAACGAACTTTGCCAGGGGAGGAGGGGATGGAATTGCCTCTAGAGTATTGCTATTCCTCGACATAGGTGTAGACTACGAAGAGAGGTCTTCGCACGTCAAGCAAGTAATTCTGGATGTAGCGAAGAAATGCCCCCATATAGAGAGTGACCCGCCCCCCCGGGTTCTACTAAGGGAGCTTGGCGCCTTCTCGAAGAACTATCGCCTGTACACATGGATTAGCGACTACGGTGAAGAGTTCATTGCCACGGACTGGCTTCTCCGACAGATCGACGGTGCGTTCGGCAGGGAGGGAATCAGCATCCCCTACCCAGTAGCAGTCGAGCTTCCAAGCAAGCCAGAACCGTTCCCAGACGGGGAAGCAGGAGAAAAAATGAGGCGTATGAAGTCGACACGTCAGCATGTATCCAGAATCAAGATGCTACGGGACGAGGCAGAGATGGAGGAAGAGAGGGATTCGGCAAGGGCACAACTAGAAATCCTCCAGGCAAGGCTTGCAGAAGGAGACCTGAAACGAGTAGACAGGGAAACCCTGGAAGGAGACATCCGAGCCCTAGAAGGTATGCTTGCCCAGTTTACAGAGTGAATCAAGCGAAACCTCTTCAAGCCTCTAGTATTGATTACAAATCATGAAGACAGACTCTGCAACTGCTGCCAAACTCGCTGGACTAGAGATTAGCGATAGGGAGCAAGAAGGAATTTCGAGGTCCAAGGTTGAAATCCCCGCGAAGGGGGATGATGAAAGCGCATCATTCGGATGGGACTACAAACATCCAAACGGGGATGCAGTAAAGGACGATTCTAGGATTGAAGCGCTAAATTCCTTGGCAGTTCCCCCTGCTTGGACAGACGTGTGGTTCTGCCCCGACGAGAACGGCCACATACAGGCCACCGGAAAGGACGACAAGGGTCGTCTCCAGTACAGATACCATCCAAAATGGAATGAAATCAAAGCGGACCTGAAGTATGCAAACGTGGATGAGTTCGCAATGGCTCTTCCTGACCTAAGGGACCGCGTTAAGGCCGATCTAGATATGAATGGGATGCCAATGGAAAAGGCCGTTGCAATCGTCATCAACCTGATGGACGAGTTCCACATCAGAGTAGGTTCAGACCAATATGCGCAAGAGAACGATTCATACGGACTAACTACCCTTCAAGAGGGTCACGTTAAGTTCCTCACGGGTAAGGAGGCAGAGGGAGAAATAGACGCTGTCTTCGACTTCATAGGAAAATCCGGAAAGAGGTGGAGGCTAGTCATCGAAGATGACAAATTGGCTAATCTAATTGAGGATTCCGGGAAGGTGGGAGGAAAGAAGAAATCGCAAGACCTCTTCAGATACATCGACGAGAACGGCAAGGACTTCGACATCAAGGCGGACCACATTAACAAGTACATAGCCACAGTTTTCGAAGGACTGGGGTTCACCGCAAAGGATTTCAGGACCTGGGCGGCTTCGTGGAAGACAGGTGCCCGACTGGCCCTTGTGGCTGAAGCAAGCGAGGCTGAAATCTCCAAACTACACAAAATTATGGCGAAGGAATTAGAGAAATCTGAAGAGACCGGCTTTGATCCAATTATCAAATGGAGGGGCACGATTCTGAAGAGGGCAGAGGGACTGGCCAAGCTTGCTGGTGACGGCAAGCTACCTGGAAAGACCGATAAGGACCGTCAGGCAACTATGCTTGCTGTCATAGACACGGTCTCCGGAGATCTGGGTAACACGAGGGCAGTATGTCGTTCATCCTACATCCGCCCGATGTTTATGGAAGACTGGGAGTCTGGAAAGTTCGAAGAAAGATGGTCAAACGCGGGCAATATCAAGAGGGTTCCTGGCCTCACAAGAGAAGAGTCGACAGCAGTACACTACATGAGGACACATGAGTGAGTATTGAAGCCGTGGTCGCCCTCCTGCGACCATGGAGGGGGTTTCTCCGATGAGGCTCAATCTTCTCGGGTTCCTGTGCCCCATCCCGGTGCATGAAACCAGGAGGGTTCTCGAAAAGTGCGAAGTTGGACAAGTCATAGAGGTTATTTGCGATGATCCAGAGACTCTGCACGACCTGCCTGCATTGTGCGACAGGATTGGGGCTAATTTGGTTAGCGTAAAGGAGAATGCGGGTGAAATCACATTCTTAATTTCAGCATAGCCAACATCAGCATTCAAAGGCACGATGGCAGTGGAATGCCACGATGAGCGCACCAAGGGTGCTAGAGGCTTCTGATGTTCCAGCGGATGCTAGACTTCCTACGGACTATGGGGATTTCAGAATCAGGGTATTCCAAGATGAGGAAACGGGGCTAGATCACGTGGCCCTACTTCTGGGAGACATGACCGGTCCTGACCCGGTGCTAGTTAGAGTTCATTCGGAATGCCTCACTGGAGATGCTTTCGGGAGCCTACGTTGTGACTGTGGTGCCCAACTTGATTCGGCTTTGCGCCAATTGCAAGAGATTGGCTGGGGATGTCTGATTTACCTAAGACAGGAGGGTCGTGGGATTGGGCTTCATGCAAAGATACAAGCATACAATTTACAGGACAAGGGGGCAGATACCATGGAAGCAAATCTGATGCTGGGCCATCCAGCAGATGCTAGGGATTACAGTATTGCATCGGAGATTCTACAATCCCTGGAAATAGATCGTGTGTGCCTTCTGACAAATAACCCCGATAAGGTGAACCAGCTAAATGAACACGGAATAAATGTGGTTGAGAGGATGCCATTGGTGGTCGGGGTTGGCGAATGAATCGTGGACTACCTAGTCACCAAAGTTGTCATGCTGGGCCATGAAATCGAAGATTCTCGACTAAGACGGGAATGAATTGGGGCCGTGACCGGGACTCGAACCCGGGCCGGCGGGACCACAACCCACCGTGCTAACCGCTACACCATCACAGCCAATTGTGAAACCAGCGAAAGTCGGGATGTATATCAACAGTTTTGCAAGATGCAAGTAGCGGCCCGTTGACCAACGCCTTGAAGCGAGAAGATGCTTCGTTGGGGTCGTGAAGGTTCACAGAGTCGGCATCACTGGATTCCTTACAGGGCTATTGTTAGTTTCAATGGCTCATTCTGCCGCAGGTGACTCCGTTATTGAAACCAGGGAAGTCGAGATACTAGATGCAGGTGATTTCACCGATGATTCTCTGTGGGAGATATCCAATACCAGGGGTTTCTCACAGGATGTGGCACTTCATACAATAGGCATGGTGGCAGACTCTGAACTCTCTTTCACACATTCGAGACCAGACAACTTCGGGGAGTTCACAGCGTGGGCCAGTACTAGTTCCACGGGTTCCAACGCAACATTTGGAGAGGCGGATGGATTCTACACCTGGTCAAGGGGCCCCAACATTTCAATGGGTGGATACTCGTTCAGTGGATTGCACGACTATGAAATTGAAGACGTTTCATTGGTCCTTCATTTCTCCATTCCCGATGTTCTGAATAACGACGAAGTCAATGTCCTGCTTCAAAACCATGGAGCTGACATACTCATCACGACTTATGCAAGAACTCTTTCTGCAGTAAATCGGATGAACAATCCTTTGGTTATGAGCCTGGACGATTTGGCTGATTGGAACTGGGTAAACATAGAGGGAACTCAATTCACTGTAGATTACGTATCGGACAACGTCGGTGCTGATGATTCTGAAGTCAGGGTTGACTCAGTTGGGCTGAGGGTAAAGTACCACCAGCCTTGGTATTCATTCGAAAACGCAAAGGCAGTTCACTCTAGCACAGTGGAGTCTTCCCCCATCATTGAGTTCGGTCCCTATGAGGGGGAAGTTGTTGGTTTGAGCCAGAACACATGTGGATTGGCGCACTCTGGATCCGAAGAGGCATCTTGGACATTTTATGTAGATGTCCCGCCTAGCCAGATTCTAGGAAGAATCCACGTTTTTGGGTCTGGAAACCACACAATATGGACTTCAAATGCGGAGGGAGGAGATTTCTCTGAGGTGCAAAATGGAGAGATATTGGACGACCCGGAAAGTGCAAAGGAAATCAGGATAGAGGTTGATGATGGATGCATATCAAGAGCAATAGTCGACGTTAATGACCCCCAATTACTAGTAAGTGGGAGCGTAACAGGAAGCGTTTCTGGGCTTTCACAGTCAGCTAGTTATATCCGATTTGCCATAGGGGAAGAGCTGGTTCATTCGGAAGCAATGGAAATGGGGGATTTCTCAATTTCTATCCCAGTAGGTCATGCACTTCCCTCGAACGGAGAGGAAATGGAGGTGGGGGTCGCTGCTCGGTTCCAGTGGTCCTCCAACGGTACTGCAGAGACTACTGTGGTTCATATTCACTCTATGTCGATTTCTGGGGGATACGTGGTGGATTGGGACTACGATCCAATATGTTCGAGTCTGGATGACCTTCACCTATTAGAAGACGAAGGAGGTCAAATAATTCCGATTTCTTCAAGATGCTGGGACGACGTGACCCCTGCTGGAGAACTCACAGTAGTAGCGCAGAGCTCAAATCCTGAAATTGTCGAGGCAGTGGGTGAAGGCAATCTTCTGAGGGTACAGCCAATGGATGACTCTCATGGAAGCAGTCTCGTCGAAGTTGCGGTTTCGGACCGATCAGGAAACACTTGGGAGGGTTCCTTCGTAGTGAATGTCGAACCAGTGGAAGATCCGCCATCCATTAGCGACCTCCCTACGACCATATACATCGATCTGGGTAGTACGGTAACTATTGAGCCTATTTTCTTCGATGCGGACACTGGCGACCTAGAAGTAACAACGAGCAAATCCTGGGCCCTTGTTGACGAGGATGGGAAAATCTCACTGACTCCAGTAGAGGCCGGGTCGCATACACTAACTGTTACGGTGAGTGATGGTGAAAACCAAGATTCGCAGTCTATCGAAGTAGTAGTTACAGCAAAGCCGGATCTGGTTGTAGAGTCGGTAGAATTGCGGATAGGGACAAATAGCCAGGTCATCTGGGCGAACAATTCGGCATTTTCGTCTGAGTTCTCCCAGGGCGATGTTGTCGAAATAATAAGTTATGTCAGAAATGAAGGTAGGGGGCCTGCAAGCGGCATTCAATTCCGTTGTACAGTGAATGGGCTTCTAGTTGACTCTGGGACAATAAATGATATTGCACCCGGAGAGCTGAAGATGGCCACATGCGACGCCCAACTCGTTGATTCATCGAGCAACTTGCCTGTTTCTTTCGAAATCGATTCTACAGATTCAATCGAAGAAGTCTCTGAAGAAAACAATGCAATAGTTTCAGAAATCAGGGTTAATCCAAATAATATGCCGGCAAAAGATTCCGGAAATGCGGTACTAGTTGTAGTTTCGATTGTGGTCATTATCGCCTCATTTGCAATATTCCAACTCGGCCCTCGACCCGTGAAGAAGGAATTTGATAGAAGAAAGTAGTCCGAATAAAGGCCTTTTCAACAGTACGTTTGGCCGATAATCAGAGAATTGTAGGCAACGGTTATACAGGGAATGGAGCGGAAAATCGATTGCTGCGCTAGGCCGCCCATGGCGGTTGGGCGGGTGTGTGTGTGAAAGAAATGATGGTACTGAAGATTCGGCTAGAGACAGACGAGTGGATTTACGAAGAGCATGAGGACGCTTAGCTTCCCTGCTCCTTTGTCCAAGTCTGTGGATAAGTCCCCGGCTTCATTAGTACTGAGCTTGCTATAGCAACTTGCCCCGAAGACATGTTCGGAATGGAGTCAGAATCTACGCTGGTTGTAGCAATGGCAACTGCCTCGCCCTTTATTGTTGAAAGTAGTACAACTGATCCAGATGGGATGTTCTTCGGGACAGAGGCAATACCAGGGCTAGCTAGAGGGGCACCATGGGAAACTGCTGAAGCTGCTCCGTCCTTGATAACGATCTGAGGAATGTCATCCAATATTCTCTCAATTGGAGACATTAGTCTGATGAGTCCACTTTCATCCCCATGCTCCCTCCAAAGGAAAACTGCGTCCGTCAACTGCTGCATTGTACAAGCCATTGAGTCATCGAGGGTGCCGCTTCCCTGCCTATGCAATTCAAGGAGCTCGCAACTGTTTCCCAGCATGAGTCCAAGGTCGCGTGAAAGTGTTCGGATGTAGGTCCCAGCTTCGCAATTTGTGGAAATAGCGTGTACCCTGCTATCTTCCGCAGAATCGATTACCAGCATCTCACTGATCTTCCTGTATCTTACTTGCACCTTCACCGCAGACTCCTTCGGAGGTACGTTGTATATCTGGCCAGTCATTTTTTCAAGTATTTCTGATAATTGCCCGGAAGGGAGCGGTTCTTTGAATCTCAAAACGGATACATACCTCTTTGGCTTCTTTAGAAGTGTCCCAGTTACTTTGGTTGATCTCCCGCATAACAACGTTAGCAGGCCAGTAGCAAATGGGTCTAAGGTCCCCCCATGACCGATTCTAGCAATGCCAAGCAAAGAGCGTGCCCAAGCTGCTAGTTGATGACTGGATGGGCCCGGGGGCTTGTTGATCAGGATGATGCCGCAATCCAGCAATTCCTCGATTTTTCTCTCGTATGGGTCAGTTCCATATGACGGGTTGGTCTTCGTCGAAGTATCGATTTCCCAAACGTCTTCTTCCGGCATTTTTCTCACGACCCAAGATTCGAGTTTACTATTTCAAAGACTCCGTCCTCGTCCAAATCATCAGCATCAACAACTAAGTCGTATGGAGAGAGGTCATCTAGATCTATCCCATACAATAACGTGTAACGTTCCTTATCATCAGCCTGTCTCTGTTTCGATTTTACTAGGCATTTCTCAAAGGTTCCACCTTCCCTCTTCTGAATCCTATTCGCCCTAACCTCGTCCGAAACTGAAACCCAAACACGAAGGCATTCTAATGAGTTCTTCTGGGCCCACCATCCGCTAAGCCTACTTTCTACAATCTCTGGGCAATCTGGCGAGTTCATCATTTCCTGTAGCAACGAGTCCAGCACTCTATCGACATCGAGATCTTCCTTGGCCTCAGAGCTTAGTTCTTCGACACTGATTCCCCTTCTAGATGCCTCTTCTCTGAAGAGGTCCCCTCCATTGATAGAGTTCCAATCTCTTCGTTCTGATATCTTGGAGACTAGGGTGGATGTCCCGCTACCCGGGGGCCCGCTAATTGTTACTTTTAGCAATGGTTCATCTCCATTCACTTCGGCAGACATCGCACCTCAGGAACCCACTTGGAGCCCTTGAGATAAGTTCTGAATCACAGAAGCTGCAGGTCTGTCCATCCCTAGGAGGTGCAGAGTGCTGGTTTCCAGAACGCCTCTGCTCGGATGCACGGGATTTTTTTCCCGTCTTTCTAGGACCTGCTCTCCTCTGGGCCCTCCTTGTCCTAACCGCTGATGGATCCGTTTTTCTATCATCCTCAAGGATATGCAAAAGAGGTTCTGGAACGGTTTTTCCAGAAGTGACAAGAGGATGTCGGGAGTACCTGACAATCTTGATGTGCCGATCAATAATCCTCCCAAGTGGTGCACTCATAGCGATATATGTGGCAATCCATGCAGGAAAAATCCACATTACCTTCGAGTCAAAGCTCCACATTGGATTCCATGGGAGGCTGACGAATCCTACCTTGAATGACTCGACAGACTCGGCCATCCAACTGAATATTGCGATAATGAAAACCATTGTGAAAACCATTGGCTTCATCATCGAAGATTGCATTTTCAATTGCTCGGGCATCATCTCGAGTTGGATTCTTTGCATCTTGTCGGCCCTAGCAGTATCCCTGGAGGCCCTGGCTTCTCTGAGTTGTTTTCCAATCTCTCGGTTTCTATGAGAGAAATGGGCCTGTTGTAAGGGATCCATGAAAAATGATCTGATTATAGTGTTCACGACCATAATCGAAGAGCCAACGATAAAGACGGTGGGTACGAAGAAATCTTCGTGGAATGGCAGTAATGGTTCCAACACTGAGCCTGCCGAACTTGAAAGAGCCACCCTAATTCCGGGATTTACCATCAAGAGAACCATCATCCCGAGAAGAAGAAGCATCGGCATCATCATTGCACCCATGGCTTCTGCCTGAGCATCGCCTCCAGAATCGGCAGTGGCCATGACTCTACGGCATAATGGCCCGCGAATAACGCTTCGGTGAGGGAAGTCCGAACGACCTCATCTAGTATTACAGTGTAATGCCGCAGACCTGGCATACTGATGAGCCGATTCCCACTTCTGCAGAACACACAGGGCAACTGTTGGGTATCTTGTCACCCTGCTCTTCGTTATCTTTGTCATCTCCTAAAGTTTCTTCTTCGGCGATGGAGTCCTCATCATTAGTGTCTCCGGAATAATCATGGTCATCAGAATCAGCAACAATATCTTCCTTTGATGGGGGCGGGAGTTCGGGGGCCTTCTCTGGCTCAATCCATTCGGGTATGTTTGGCTCCTCGTCTACTTCATCGCCAAATGTTGCTCCATGGAAGTCCTGGGCGTCTGATACCTTGTACTCTGCCTCCGGATCTCCTTGAATTGTGTATAGGACCTCGACTCTCTCATCCTTCTGAATGCGACCTATGGCCCATGTGACTTGTGTCCCGTCGCGGGCTGACTCCTTGGTGGTTGATGCTTCTCTATCACCATCAATATCAGATCTAACTGTGGACCCCTCAATAGTGAAGGTTCCCGGGACTACATCATGTAGCGCCAGATCATCTAGTGCACTGTCTGAATTGTTGTGGAACATCAGAAGAATCTCATACTGGCCAGGCTTTCCGCCCGGGAAAACTTCCTTCCCTGTACTGATGTTCCTTCTCTTGTGGACTACCCTGAGCCTGGGTGGCCGCTCCACTAACCTTGTAGCTACTGGGCCAAATCTCTCAGAACTAAAGTCTACTTTGATGGGTGCTGCAAGCATCTTGTTCTTTGGAGAAGGATCTGGAGCTTCGAGCGAATATCTGATTATCATTGTTTTACCGGGTTGTAAACCCAGTGGTGCTGAAGTTCCTACAGTGATCCTTAGTCCGTTTCCTTCATTATCAGGAGAAACGTGCTTCTCCTCAATCTGAATTCCATTGACAACATCGATTCGGTACTGTTCATCGTTCAGCTCGGTACCCTCCATCTCAATTGATACTCCCTCCAAAGAAGGCGTGTCGAATATCCCAGGAATATCATCTAGAATACGAACCACATTTATCTCTGAGGTTCCGGTGTTCTCGAATGTAATTGTCGATTCAATTCGAGAAGAAACATATGACTTAATCCGGGACTTGTCATACCGCTTCTGCAGTACAGCATCGAGAACTGTAAGCTGTTGCTCTTTCAACTCAATCAGTCCAGTTGACTCAACCGAGACCCTGGGGAGAATCGAGAATCGAATCTCCTGAGTGAAACTAGGTTGGTCTTCAGATTCTACCCTCTTTGACATCGAGTCCCAGCGACCTTCGGGAGGGACATCCTGCCTAATATCGGAGACATCGAGAATTGGTTCTTCTCTTCCAATAAGTTTCACTGTGGCCCCAGAAAGCGCTACAACGAATGATGATTTGTTCTCGAAAACACACTTGCAATGCCAAATCCCCGGTCTGTCGTCCTCCTTGGCATTTACGTATGAGAATTGTCGGCCAGACCCGTTTACTCTATCGAACCTAGTCCTCGATACTGTGGCCTCTGCAGAGTACGTCGCAGAAGTAAGGCCGGCGCTAATTTTTCCAACAGATTCTGTCAAAACCTTTGATGATAGTGCCAGCGTTTTGGTTTCTCCGATGTTCATCCTACCTATGTCCCAAACAATCGAATCTTCTTCTACACTGTAGACACTATCATCAGGGAGAATAAACGACTTGGGGACGGTGCGTTTAACCTCGACATCGTAAAGAGCCGTAGGAGAGACATTCTCTATCTCTATTTCTATCTCAACATCTTGAGGAGTGTTGGAGTATACCAGGGAAAGGCTTGGTTCCTCATCTCTAGTCGCCTCTGTATCTATTTTCTCTCTCAGAATTAGCATTCTGGGCCCCGAAGCTGTATATGGGATTGCAGTCTCTTCAGTAGGATCTAGTTCCTTAACTGAAGATAACTTGTCACCAAAGTCAGTTGACTCTATTGAATCCAGATGTACATCAATGTCCCAAGCTCGATGCTTCTTGCTTGAGTTCCTTAGAATGAGCTCACCGTCAATAAATTGTTTCCTAATTGAGCCATCGGGGTTCAATACTGCCTTCTCGGACTCGCTAAGAGTTGCATGGAGCTTATCACCTGGAATAGAGTCGACTTCTGTAGATTGCCGCAAGAATGGCGACGGTTTAGATTGAGATTGCAATCCAATCTGGTGCTGTGCTGTTTCCTTCACCATTCCGAAAGAGTCTATGGCCTGAGCAACCTCCGAAATACGGATTTCCGATACATCGTCCTGATGCCATGAAAATGGAGGTTCTGATTCGGCATCGGTACCCTCTTCCTCCGGTTTTTCCTTATCAGAGGGGGTTTCTTGTTTCTCCTCAGTGTCACTAGGGGGCCAATCCCCCCTGAGTAATGAAAGTGAGTCGGCAAGAGAGTCGATAGATAGAATATCTGCTTCAGGATCTGGTAAGTTTTCTGTTCCTTCCAACTCATTTTCCAGTCCATTTTCTTCTGGGTCATCAGTAGAGTCGAATCCAGGAGGGGGTGGTGGAGGCGAGTCAAATCCAAAAAGCGTAGTTTTAGGAAAGACTGAACATATACGGGGTGGCGGTTTCAATAATAAAAAAATGGGGGGGGGGGGTGGGGGGTGGTGGGGGGGGGGCTCGTCCCCCGGCCCCCCCCCCGCCCGCCCCCCCCCGGCCCCCCCCCC
>JAKURM010000024.1 GCA_022449945.1 Candidatus Thalassarchaeum sp.
GAGAGTTCTTAGCGTGCCGCTCAGCCATTGTCCAATGACTCGTAGAGTCATTGTTAATGGATTCGGTGGGGGGTGTCAGAAAGTACACTGTAGTGGGTCATTCTTCGGTCTGCTTGTACCATTCGCCCACCGCGTCCGATCCCTCTCCATCGTCGATCACTTGAGAAGTGGGAGTTCCATTGTCTGGAACCGGTTGCTCTTGGTTCAGAACCACCCTACCCTCTTGGTCGATAACCAAAGATGTCGCTGGCTTCTCCTCCATGGTTAGCCCCAGAACAAGTCCAATTACGAATATAACAAGGCCGCAGCACAGGCAAGAACTAGCGCCCACTCCAGATAAAACTCCACCAAAAAAGTCCCCTATGGCATCATCGGCGTAAACGACCCAAACTGGCTGGTTGGATTCGAACTGGAAATCGCCACTATTGCAACCAAAGCATGCGTGCCCTACCTTTGCGTATCCCGACTTGCTCTTATCGGCCCCGCTTTCGACCCTGCATCCCCTCTCTCCATCCTCCGATGACTGGAAGTAGAAATCCCCATCCGTCTCATCCCACCCCCCATCGGGCTTCTCCGTAACCGTGATTTCGAAGTCCTGGCAGTGGTCCCATTCCCCGTCACCATCAACATCGGTGTAATCGGCCTTTACGAAGAACGACAATCCTATGTCACCCATGCCGTCATCGTCGGCTATTCCCAATGTGGTACCAGTGGTTTCCTCCGCAGCCCACGAATCCATATCCGAGAACCTGCCAACGCTAGAAATCAACATCAAGACGCCTCCCAGCAGTAACACTCCGCCGACCCCCATTATCCACTTTCCCACGGTGTGCATGGGGTTCCGAAAAGGAATCAGAATACAAATCATCCTATGAAGACAGACAGACAGGTCAGACTGGCATCCACTTCCCTGAACTCTTCCATCTCGACAGAGGTGACCGAGAACCCGGCGTCCAGAAACAGCTCCCTTGCCCTCTTGTAACCATCGGCCATAATCACACGGTCGCCGTATGCGATGGTGTTCGCAGCATACCCCTCTTCCTCAGGGATCCAGATTACCTCCTCGGCGAAGGAAAGGTCCGCCTCAGTCAGGTGCCCCTCTGCTGCAACCATGGTCCCCGGCCTGGGGCTCGAGCAAACTGTAGTGAGGTGCAGTGTGCTTGCAGGCACATCGAACAACTGGACTCCAACCCCAGAATCCTTTGCATGTTCTGCGAGGAAGTCAGCACCCTCCCTGTTCGTCCTAGTCGACAACCCCACTAGGAAGCGATCGTCGTAGAATACAACATCGCCTCCATCCAAGGTCGCACCTCGGGGCATACGGGCGATTTCGAAATCGTCAGCGAGAAAATCGGCAATCGAATCCTGTTCCCCATCGCGGCTCGGATGCCCCAGGTTGGGGATGACCGCCCTATCATCCAATATCACTGCCGTATCCTCTGTGAAGCTGCAATCTGGAAAGCCCTCTAGCGCTGGGAGCGTGACTACCTCCGTCCCATGGGCCCTCAGTGCTGCGAAGTATGCCTCTTGCGAACCTCTCGCCGCTTCATAGTCAGGGGTCCTGGTATTGAAGTAGCTAGATACAGCTTCGGCATACAAAGGCGACACCTCTCTTGTTAGGGCCCGTCCTCTAGACCGGTCGAACGTTCCTGGCACGAGCTGCCGCCCGCATGCCCGTTGATAACGGTTCGGAGAACGGAAACCAGTTGCTAGATTCCGGAACCCACACCCCATCCATTATGGACGGCCGGGCAACGCAGAACGGCGTGGAGGAATTGGAGGAAGCCTATGACGAGCAGGGCCGCAAGGTGAGCCCACTCCTCCCCTCCACCACCAAGAACTACTTGATTGACATAGACGGAACGATAGGGGAGGACGTTCCAAATGAAGAACCAGAGAGGATGTCCAAGGCCGATTACTACCCCGACGCTCTCAAGACCGTCAATAAGTGGTATTCCGAGGGACATGTCATCACGTTCTTCACTGCTAGGCCCGAGGAGCATAGGCAAGTAACCGAGTCATGGCTAGACATGTGCGGGTTCCTTTACCATGGACTCCTGATGGATAAACCCAGAGGTGGGCACTACCACTGGATCGATAATCACATTGTTAGAGCGACCAAATTCAATACGCGCTTCACCGATCTTGTTAGACGGACCGCGGAGATCGAGGTATTCGACGATGACTGAAATCGACGAGCTCTTAGAGGCTCGAAATCGTCACATCAGCACCTCCCTGTCCCTTGCTCATGGAACCCCTCTTCACATAGTGAGAGGAGAGATGCAGTACTTGCATGCTGCAGACGGTACCAGATTCTTGGACTTGGTTAACAATGTGAGCCATGTAGGGCACTGCAACCCACATGTCGTCAAAGCCGGCCAGAAACAGATGGCATTGTTGAACACTAACAGCAGGTACCTTTACCAAAATCTCACCGACTACCTTTCCCGGATTTCTGAGACTCTCCCCGAGGGCCTTTGCGTCGGTTTTCTAGTAAATTCTGGTAGCGAGGCCAACGAACTCGCAGTACGTCTTGCCAGGGCCTACACGGGGTTGTACGACATGGCAGTGGTGGATGGGGCCTACCACGGACACACGGGCATGTTGATAGAATTGAGCCCTTACAAATTCAGGGGCCCCGGAGGAAGGGGCGACCCCGAGCCATGGGTCCATGTCCTTCCAATTCCTGACTCATACAGAAGAGAAGGCACGGACTTCTCCAGCGAGGCAGAATCTGCATTAGAGGGGGCCGGGGAGGTCGCAGGACTGATTATTGAGACGATGCTTTCCTGCGCCGGGCAGGTTCCACTTCCGGAGGAGTACTTGTCTACTACCTCAGAAGCAGTCAGAGAGAAGGGCGGCCTGTTGTTAGCAGACGAGGTGCAAGTCGGCTTCGGCAGGGTCGGCACCCATATGTGGGCTTTCGAAGAGTCCGGAGTCATACCCGACATAGTTGTCATGGGCAAGCCCATGGGAAACGGCCACCCAATGGGTGCCGTATTTACCACCCAGGACATCGCCTCTTCCTTCGGATCGATGGAGTTCTTCAGCACATTCGGCGGAAATCCGGTGTCTTGCGCCATAGGATCCGCGGTCCTAGACGTGATCGAGAGCGAGAACCTGATGGAGGCGGCATGCTCCCTCGGTGACCGTTTCTTGAAAGGCCTTCATTCACTTATGGAGAGTCACGAGATTGTTGGAGATGTGCGCGGAAGAGGGCTTTTCCTAGGCTTCGAGATGGTCCGCGATAGGGCAACAAAGGAGCCTGCCGCCGAGGCGGCAGTCGCATTGGTCGACTCCATGAGGCAGAACGGAATCCTTCTCAGTACGGATGGCCCCCTTCACAATGTGATCAAGATCAAGCCTCCGATGGTTCTCTCAGAGGATGACGTAGATGACACCCTTGCCAAGTTGGATAACGCACTGACTACGTGTGGTAACCAGACGCAGCCTCGACTTCGATGACAGTGTGGTGGTTATTGCACAACTCTTCCCACTCGTTCACCCATCGACAGTTCAACAGTAGCTCGGTGCCCTTTGGTCCCTGCTTTCTGGTAATCACTTTGTGAGCGGACCTCATAGAGCAAGCAGGGCATACTACATCTAACGTGTCCCCGAATCCCTTGATGACCTTCTTCTTTGCTTCCGAGGCCTTCTGCTTGAGGTCCCGCAACTCCTCGTCGGTGCTGTAGAGGTCCCTGAGTATCCTTTTTTCCTCGGCCTTTGAAATATATCGGATTTGCATGGCGATGCTGCAAGTTGCAATCAATAGGACGCCCCAAACCTCTGGACCGCCTGGTTCAGGCCTCTCCCCTGTTAACAGGAATACAACCCCATAGGTGATCATGAATCCCGAAACGATACCCGAAATAACCAGTGGAGCGTACCTCCTCATCATTCTTCTGGAGTATATCGAGACCGTCGTAATCAGAATCAAAAGCAACCCTTCCAGAGCCCCGGCTGAGATATTCGGGAAATTGGGAATCTTCTGGGCCAGACCCATGAGATCGACTCCCTTTTGGTACTCTAGATAATCTATGAACATCAGAATCGCCCAAGGAGGACCTAGAATCACAACCGCACGATGTGCCATTCTCGCCCACGATCTCGCGACATAGGCTCCAAGCAAAGTGAATAATATCTGAATTACAAGCGGGTCTAAATCGCCTGCTATCTCATCGATCATCAACTCGAACTGATCTATTGCAAGCAGGCCCGTCGATGCCAAGTAACCTATCGAACCCCCTATAACGGTGAAAATTTGGATAATCCGCTTGCCCGAGCCCCTTCCGGATTTGTCCCTGAAGAGAATTGCACCGACAATAATACCGAAGAAACCTATAATCCTCAGCACCAATTCCATGTCTGCCGCACAAGGCACCACATGAAGAACCCTCGACAACCATTTGCGGGTTTTTTCACCTAATATCGAGCATTTCGTCCTGATATTGATATGGTTTTGCAACCAATGCAGTGTTAGGTGAAAAGGAATGGACCCTAAGAAAGACATGACTGAGCAAATGAGGAAGACAGTGACAGCAGGCGTAATCGCGCTTGCAGTCGTCTCGCTCCTGGCTGGAGCCTCGGTGAGCGCTACTCTGGAGGAGTATGCCGCCCCCGAGTTCGCTGAGAGCGACCCCTTCGAGGGAGCAGTGGATGACCTGACAGGTGAGGACACATGGGATGAGAAGGACCCCCACAAGAGTGACGACGGGGCCAGACCGCTAATCAGGAAGGCAATGAAGAACCGCATGGACGATAGAATGGAGGATAGGACCGAGCACCTTGAGAAGAGGATCGAGATCGACATCCAACTAATCACGGCCTTCCAATTCTGCCTAGACAGCGCAGACTGCACAGCAGACTCCGAATCTCTCTCCGAGATGATTGAGAAACTCACTTGGGCCGTGGATGGTATGCAGGCCAAGGTAGACGGGACCGACTCCGTCGTTGATGCTGATAAGGACAGTAGCCAGGACGAATGTGAGGAGGCAGGAGGTACTTGGACAACCGACGACCGAAAGGGCGAGTACTGCTCCGTGGCCGACTACAAGGACTGGGATGAGAGGAAGGACTGGGACGAGACCGAGAGGATGGAGTTCGCAGAGCAGAAGTCCACCCAGCTAAGCGCCGCTCAGGAAGCAATCGTCTTTTGTATCGAGAGCGCGGATTGCTCGGCCGAGCCAGAGACAATAGAGACTGCACTAGGGCACATGATATCCCGGGCAGAGCACCACAGGGCGTGCGCAGACGATCGAAGATGCGACCGAGACCATGACATGAGGAAGGGATTCCGAGGTAGAATGGGCGGCGCACTCTGCAAGATGCTGGACCGGTGCGAGGACCGTGAGAAGTACGACGGCCCCCCCTCCATCGAGGTCACTCAGGAGATGTGCGAATCCAGGATGGGAGTTTGGACAGAGGCCACAGACCGCGGTGAAGGAGTATTCTACTGCGACTGGAGCGGCCTGGCGGACCAGCCGGAAGGAGAGGAATCCGACGAAGACGAAAGAGAGGAAGGTTCTGAGTCCGGGGCATCTAACCAGGAAGAGTGTGAAGCTTCTGGGGGAACCTGGTACGAAGACAGGCAATACTGCGATACGGAGTAGACATTGAAATAACGCCCTAGTCTACTAAATTGCCCGGTGCGTGTCTCGCACCGGGTCGCCTAACATTCACAACCATGTTAGTGGCGGGACCACTATGGATGGGTCACATGATGAGAGCCCAGACTACCCCGTTGACAGGGTTGCAAGGACAACGCTCGCACTGGGGGTTTTCATGATGCTGTTGCTGATTTCGCTTCCTTTCACCTTCGAGACCGACTCTTCCGGATACTTCGCATCTTATCTGATATATTCCCTGTTCTTGACGAGTGTCGGAGTGATAATCGGAGTGTCCCTGATGTGGCTCAACGATCCCCGAAGGAACTCCTCTTCTGTAGAGTCTCGACTCCCCCCCATAACACCAATGCTTTCTGCAGATCAGAGAACCGTAGTCGACATACTGTCAGCCAGCGGCTCATCGATGTGGCAGGCCGATTTAGTCCGCGAAACCGGATTCACGGATTCGAAGGCTAGCCGACTACTCTCTCGAATGGAGGCAGAAGGCCAAATTAGGAGAATAAGGGACGGCATGGGCAAGCGAGTGGAACTCGCGGAGGTGGCAAGATGACTTCGCCAAGGGAACAATACGACACAAGGACGCGCATTGTCATATGTCTAGCGATAGTCACATTGGCCCTTTCTTTGTATCTTCTCGTGACCACTGAGAACTCATTGGAGGACGGAAGGGGACCAGGTGGGGCGGCCTTAACAGCCACCCTTCCGATGATGGTCGTAATCGTGGCCATCATTGTACTAATGTCTTGGGACAGAAAAGGCAGCCCAACCGCGCTCTCATCGATGAACCCCCAGATTGTTGCCTTTATGGTAGCCATGTTTGTGCTGGGGATGGTAATTGAGCCGGCATTGCCCCGCCCGCCCGGACCACCCGGCGGCGATACGATAGGCATCCTCCTTCTGCTGGTTCCAGTTTTCCTAATCGCCACAATGCTGAGACCGAACCACACGGTTTCGGTGGAAGAAGAGGAGTAGGATGTCCTCTCGCCATCGAGATAAAACCCTGGAGAGTGCTCTCCAAGCAGCATTGGATAGGGGGGACTCGGTCTGGGTTGTCGGCGACATACACGGCTACCGTGCCGAGTTTGAGGCACTGATTGACAGAATGCAACTCCGGGAGGGGGACATGGTACTCTGCTTAGGGGACTTGGTGGACAGGGGACCAGACAGCCATGGTGTGATCACCATTGTTCACGAAAGCGAACAGATATTCTCACTGAAGGGAAACCACGAGTTGATAATGTCTCAGGCATTAACAACAGACTCGGGAAGAGCAACAGGGTTCTGGGAGGAGAGAATCGGGGGGAGGGAGACTCTGGACTCAATGCCTGGGGATGAAGAAGCCAAGAGGAAGAGGGCCAAAGAATGGCTTGAATTCACTGACTCCCTCCCTACTGAGGTCGTACTAGAGAGGTTTCGAATGGCCCACTCAGGATACAGGATCGATATCCCTCTGGACGAACAAAGCGACGAAGACCGCCTCAAGTCTCGCGAGGTTTTCCTGGCAGAGGAACCATTGGATCCTCTGAGGCAGATAATTGCAGGCCATACTCCGGTGCAGAAGCTTGGCAACTTCGGAGTCGAACCTCCGGAACAGGGAATCTGGATTAGCTCTGCTAGAACAACCGACGAACGCCCTGCAGCAGTCCTAATCGATACGGGAATAGCCCTCGAAGAACCAGAACTCAGACCTAGACTATCTGCATATGACCTTCAAACGTTCAGGACAGAGGAGATTGAGAGGCTGTGACGCTAACTATTGTCTTTGCCAAACGGATACCATTCGCCAATCCAGAGGGCCGCAGCTATCAATGCCATCTGTATTACCCCCCTAACCACGTGCCCCTTTGCGGAGAGCCTTGTTCCACCGATGGGAATGTCGTTAATCCACATATTCAGGTTAGCCCAGTAAAGGACAACTAGCATTGCAGCAATTCCCAGGGTTGCTTCCCTTCTGAACCAGGGGGTGATGACCCCCATCCCGAGAGCGATTTCGAAGAAGCCGCTGGCATAAACCCAGAAAGTGGGATTCCCAAGTATCGACGGAACGATGGGTTCGAACCACTCTGGATCCAGGAAGTGCTGAATTCCGATCCAGACAAAGGGAAGGCCGTATACTATGGCCAATAGGTGCTGCAAAGAAGCATCCATTCTATCAGTCCGCACCGTCACGCACAAGAGCTACGTGCAGGGCTACTCCAACAGGCATCAACATCACTCCGAAGAAGACAGTTGCAGCTGTAATCCATCTTTCTGCTCCCCTGTCAATGCACCTCTTCCACATCCATCTGGTTACGAAAATGTCGCCGGCTACCATATGTGCCCACGCTGCTGCAGCCCCTGCCCTGGTACCAAGCAGCGTTGCTAGGCCACTCATCGCATTCGAAGGATCCATGGAGTCACTTGCCAATTCGACTAGGCCCTCCGGGTCTGAGGCGGTGACTACGAACCAAATCAGAATGGGGCCGAGAAAAAACCACGGGCCGCGCATTGCCCTCTCGGTGATATCATGCTCTGGGTAGACTAGCATTGCAAACCAGAAGGGGCCAACCCACATCGTAGATAGGAAGAATGAGACATCGTAGATATCCATGATGGTGCCTCACGAGGCCCTCGTCTTCATCCTTGGCCTCCTCAAGTCTTCGAACCAAGGATCTGCTCCATTCCAATCGGGCTCGATGCCCATGTCAGCACATATCATCTTCGCAGAAATCCTTCCGCTCTCAAGGATGGTTGGAAGCCCGCTTCCAGGGTGGGTCCCGCCACCAACAAGGTAGAGCCTGTCAAGCTCCTCGAACTTGTTCTGTGGCCTTCTCCAGAGCATCTGGTCGAGACCATGAGCGAGATTGAAAACAGCACCCTTGTAGATGTCACGCGAAGCCCAATCGTCCGGAGTTACGATAGTCTCAGATACGATGTGCTCCTTCATCCCTTTGAAGCCTAGGTGTTCCATCTGTCGCAGAATAACTTCCAACTACTCGTGCTTTATCTCCTCCCAGTCTATCCCCGGGTGAGAGTTGCTTACCGGTACTAGAACGTAGACAGTCGAGTGTCCCTCTGGTGCCATGGTCGGGTCCGTTACGCAGGCATTCTGGACGTATATCGACGGGTCGTCCCAGGTCACCTTGTTCTCCGTGACTTCTTTTAGATTATTCTGGTAGTCCTTAGAGGCGTATATCTGGTGGTGGGGTGTATTGTACATTTTGTCCACCCCTAGATAGAGCATGAATGTGGAGCAGGAGTATGACTTCTTGTCGAGATTCTTGTCAGACCATCTCTTTCGAAGGCTGTCAGGAACTAGTCCTTTCATTCCAGTGGCGAAGTCCACATTCATCACGAACCTATCAGCTGAATAGGCTCCCTTTTCTGTCATGGCGCCAACTACAGTCTTTCCCTCGAACACGAACTCGTCCACTGGTTCGTTCAGTCTTATCTCAACCCCAAGACCTCTTGCAATCTCGCCCATTTTCTGAGTGATAGTCCCCAGACCACCTATGGTGTGGAATACTCCGTGTTCGTACTCTAAGTAAGCTAGTATGGTGAACAGACTAGGGGCGTGGAAGGGACTCATCCCGAGGTACTTTGTCTGGAAGGACATCGCCAGCTGCATCCTCTCATCGGGGAACATCCTTGCCAAGTCCGACGCAACGCTCCTCCAAGGCCTCAGAACTCTGGAAACCCGAAGGGCCCGGCGGTTCATGAGGTCCCCTGGCCCTCTCCAAGGAGCGTTCAGGCAATTCTTCGACAGTCTCATCTTTGTTCTGTTATCCTCTATGTATCTCCTGAAGCCTCTTGCGTTCTTTTCTCCACACAAGTCAGTGATCTGTGCTACCATGTCCTCCAGGTCTGTCGTTGCGTCAAGGCTCCCACCAGCCCCAAAGACCAGCCGGTAGTTGGGGTCCAGCGGAATTAGGCCCAACTCTTCGTGGGCGTCTAGCCCCAGGGCATCGAATATTTCCTCTGCAATCTCGGGGTAGTGGAAGAAAGTGGGGCCGTTGTCAAACTTGTATCCGTCCTTCTCGAAGACCCTAGTCCTCCCACCTACGTCGTCAGACTTCTCGAGTATTGTGACTTTGACTCCTGCCTTCGCTAGTAGCATGGAGCATGCGAGCCCCCCAGGACCGGCGCCCACAACAATCACGTCACTGTGCTCCTCCATGCTCTCACTCCAGACCCAGGCCTTCCCTGAACTCAGCAAGGGACGGGCCCATCTCAGCAATCAACTTGACCTTGGGATGGGTTCTGATTACGAGTCCGTCCATGTACATCAGAGAACGGATGATCGGGAATCCCTCCTCTCCGAAGTCGGCCCCTGCTTCTTCGATGGCTGCTCTCACGGTCCTCATCATCAGATTGGTGAGGCTCTGCTCGCTCACGTTTTTTTCTCCGAAGCCCTGGTAAATTTCAGACATCTTTTCTTTGAAACGACTGACCCTTTCATCCGAAGGTCGCTCCCCAGCGAGGCCAATCAGTGCCTCGAAAGCCCCATCCAAATCTTGCTTTGAGAGGCCTTCGAAGAATCGGAAAAGTGACAGACTAACGCTACGTGGAGCTTCGCATATTGCCCCGTTGTCAATGAACACGAAGTCTCCGTTCTCATCTACAATGCAATTTCCCGGATGTAGATCGCCGTGGAAGGTTCCTACCCCAAACATGTACGCACCATGGATTCTGAACAACTCAATCAGGAAGTCCCAAGGCAGGTAACTTTCATCTATGCACTCCTCGAGAGTCTTTCCTTGGATGAACTCTGAGACCAAGACGTGCTCGTTGGATATCTCGGGGAAGTACTTCGGGAACCTCAGTCTAGGCATTGGGAATCGCCCGGCTAGCCCATCCTGGATTTCCTTCAGGTCAGTACCCCCTTTGATCTCGTTACACAGGTCCAACTCCCTTGTGGTGTAGTCCTCGACGTGGCGGAGAAGGGCCAGTGGATTGCCGACCTTCCTGAGATTCGGAGAGAAAGCGATAGCCACTTTCATCAGTCTAATCAGCCTCTTGACGTCTCTCTGAAAAGCCTCTTTGTGATCTGTCTTCACGACCTTGACCACGACTTCCTCGCCAGTGTTCAGTCTTGCTTTGTGAACTTGCCCCACTGACGCAGCGGCCAGTGGACTTTCGTCGAACCAAGCTACGGTCTCGTGGAAGCGTTCCGGAGCCTTTGCCTTCAGAATGGACACGACGTCCTCCGTGGGGATGGTTGCAGCGTTCCTGTACATAGTCTGCAACTGACGGCACTTCTCGATGCTGAGCATGTCAGGTCTGAGAGCGAAAGTCTGTGTGAGCTTCACTGCCAATAGACCTTGTCTCTGTATCCAGTCCAAATCGGCCGGCCCGTCCTTGCGAATTTCTCGCATGAATCTAAGGAAGGTCAGTAAACGCACGTTTCCGGCAAGACCCTTCCCGTTTCAAGTTCTGTCAGCTCCTTGTTGCAGCAATTCCACTAGTTCTGTTGCTCCGTCCTCGAGGCCGCACTCCCATATCGTGTGCACTTTCCAGCCCATCTCTTTCAGAGAATACTCCTTCCTCCGATCTCGCTTGACGTTCTTGTCGAACTTCTGGATCCAGTAGTCGACATTTGACTTCGGAAGCCCAAGATTGCATCGGGGGCACCTATGCCAGAAGCATCCGTGAACGAACACAGCCAACTTTCTACCCGGAAAGGAGATGTCTGGTCTACAGAGGTAGCGACCCCCTTCTCCATCTATCCTCCAATGCAGCCGATACCCGGGGAATCCAGCGCTGCGAAGGGCTTCCCGAACGAATAATTCGGGCTTGGTATTGGTCGACTTGTTGGCTACCATCACATTGTGAACAGCAATAGAAACTTCCATGGGCACTGCATCACTAGACGGGAGATTAACTATTGTAGGATGGGTTCCAACCAAGCCTACCGTACTCTCTATGGAAGAGGGCCAGAGCCACTAACCTCGGCCAACCACCCCATCGAAGCTCGGTAGTCTTGCTCCGCCCCCAGGTCGTCCTTTAGGAGAAGTGACTCAGCAGCGTCCCAGAGAGCCCGAAGCGCGGGAACCCAGTCTCCTCCCTTGTCCCTGCTTCCCTCTTCGAACCTCCATGCGTCTGACTCAGTCCTTTCATGAACGACCAGCCATGCCCAGCCCATCGCGGATTCGATTCCCCTCCCGCTCCTTGCTATTGAAACGGTTGAGGCAACGCCATCTTCGGCGGCCTTGCGAACCAGGGTATCGGCGAAAGAAAGGGGTGATGGAAGCAAATCCCTCTCCCAAGGGAGCCTATCGAGCCTCATCGCTGTGCTGAGGCTTTCACCCAGCTCCCTCAGGAAAGCCCCGAATCCCTGCTTCCTCTTTGCCTGTCTGGAGTGGACTTTCTCGGCCTCTTCACCCGTAATTCCGAAGAGGCTCTCAAGCACCCTCATCCCATTCTCCGGCCAGAGAGAGACCAGAACCGGGTGGCAGGATGAATCCTCCAGCCTCACTACTTTGTCTTCGAGTTCCAAGACCACGCCGTCGCTCCTGACGTGTACTCCTCCCTCTAGAGAATCTAGTATGCATGCAAGGGCTCTCCTCTCGTCCTCCGAGCCACTCATGTGCTCTAGGAACCCGGTTTGATCGTCTCCTGCGAACCAGTTGCTGCCAACTACGAAACCGTCATCTATGGAGTTGAGTATGCTTGTCCTGCAGCCTCTCGCGAGGGCACCGTCCTCCAGTGACATCTTCAGCCACGCATCCAGCACCTCGCCAAGCCTCTCTTCTCCCTCCTCCGGGAGCTCCCGGTCTTCGGGCCAGCCCCCTGGTCTCCACATCCACTCGGCATCGCAAACCTCTCCGAGTTTGTTCGGAGGCATCATCGCCATTGCGATACTCTGTGCCAATTGCTCGTCGGGTTTGGTAAGAGCCGATTGTGAAAGCCCTACTTCGGTCCCGTCCGAGAATGTCAGTTTGAGCCAGCCCTGCTCTGTGGGCACTCCCTCCTTGACAATCCCCTCGTCTAGCCCCACGGTCCACCTGCTTTCTTCTCCTAACAGTTCTACTGAGGAGTTGTCCAAGGCCCACTTGATCCACTCGGGGGGAGCCTCTGGTTTTGTGCCAGTGTACACGAAACCCCCATCCCAGGAGAAGAAGTAGTGCCCAGACCTTGCGTGATCATCCCAGACAAGCAGCCTTAGCCTTGTGTGTGTGAAGTTCTGGATTCCCACCAGATGACCCGGCCTCCCATTCCCTCTTTTCAGGTAGCTAGCATTCCCATATAGGGGACTCTTGAATACAGAAACCGTGGAGAGGTCCTCTTCTGAAGCGGCTAGCAGGCTTCCGGCCAATGCCATGCTCACGCCATCCCCGCTTCTCTTTGCCATCCGGTTCCTCAGCCACTTGGGGTCATTTCGCTTAGAGGACACATTCCCTATTTCCCTGAGAGTAACTGCCATCGGGTCCTTCGGTCCAAAGAAGGATGCCTTGCCAATCTCGCATTTGATGTCGGGCAGGAAAACCTCCGGATCCTCTTGAAGCGAATCGAGGTTGGACTCCAACCTCCTTTGAATCTCCTTTGAGGCCTGTTTGATTCCCCTGACCCTTAGTCTTCGCCTCCTGTTCTTGTCTCCGGGGAACCGGACTTCAGCTGGCGGCTTGGCCATGTAATCGACTCGGCGACGGGCCGACCCGACTTGATTCCGTCGGATGAGGGGCCCTACATCTTTCGACGCTCGAATGCCTCCTTCTCGTTGGAACTCATCTCGCTTGGCAGGATCAGGGTGTGAATCCACCCATCTCCAACATTGGCAATGTCACCTAGGCTCCCTGAAACAACCCTCTGTGCCTCGGTTCCAACGTCACTGAGCAGAATCCCATCCCACCGATCCACCGGAACCTCGAGGCTTTCTTTGCTACCCTTCTCCTCAACGAACCTCTCCACCATTGCTTGTAGAACTGAGACAGCCTCATCTGGCTGCATTGGCTTGGGGGGGTCGAAACCCATGCCTGTTGGATCTAGATCTAGCAAGACCAGGGTGTGGAGCCCCCTGACGTAGTTGGAATCAATCATTTCTAGAGGAGATATCGCTAGGTATTCACCATAGGGGTAGGGAATGGTCACCTGCCTACCGAATTTGTATGACTGTAACCCAGAGAGGGACACTGCAAGGGTGGTGGCAGACATTCCTGGAACCACTTCAAAACCAACTCCCTGCTCCATGCAATGGGCCTCTAAGTCGATGTGAGTAGTTGCCTGCATTGGGTCTCCAACTACCAGAAGTCCAACAGCCTCTAGTCTGGCCTCATCCAGAATTACCTGCGGTTCCTCCACGGAGGGGCGCATCAGCCTCTCCCAGGGGCCCAATAACTCCTCCAGTTTGCCTTCTTGTTCCTCGGGTAGTACTGCTGTATATCCCTCTAGGTACAGCTTCGAGCATCTCCTAGCGACATTCTTCGCTTTCTCAGTCATGTGACCAAGGTCTCCCGGGCCTAAGCCAATCAGCCAGAGACCAGCCGCAAGCTCACCCGAAGCCATGCCCCCCCCACTACTTGATACACATAATTTGATGCGTTATGGTGAAGCCATAAACCTCACACGGGATACTATCATGTTGCGCCATCTGATTGTTCCCAACCACGAGGTCGAGTCCGTTCTGGACATCCTCCGTGAGAACGGATGGCTTGCTTCGGGCATGCGCATCTTCCCATCCGAAGAAGGAGATAGACGATTGGTGCCTCTAGATATATTGGCACCCGCTACACTTCCTCCCCCTTTGGAAACTTTCGATATTGCCCATAGGGAGGGATTGGAGGATGACAGGATAGCCTCTGACTGGTTGAATCACCTTTCTTTGTTAGTTGACCAGGACGTATTGGATGAGAATCGCGAGGAGTGGCCTTCCTCTCATGAGTTCATAGGTGACATGATGATTGTACGAATTGAGGACGAGATCTCTGAATTTGCTATGCAGATTGCGGAGGCAAAACTCAGATCCCACCCGCATGTGAGACTAGTCCTCAGTGACGAGGGGGTACAGGGTGAGCTCCGAATCCGTAAACTGACTCCCATCGGTGCGCGGGTTGATGGGGCAGTCGTAACTACGGACATTCCCACTTCTGCTTCTAGCACCCGCGTATTGGTGAGGGAAGCCGGTCGGAGTATAGCCTGTGACCCCAATAGGGCGTATTTCTCTACCAAACTCCAGACTGAGAGGATGGAGACCCTAGCCTTGTCTAAGGAACTCGCCGAGCTCCTAGGCAGGCCGATTCGGGTATGCGATCCGTTTTGTGGTGTGGGGCCCGCGCTCTCCGCATTACTGGCAGAGAGCGGCTTGGTGGCCGATGCCATGGCTTCCGACCTGAATCCTGATGCGATCGAGCTGCTAATTTACAACCTCAGTCGCTGGGATCGTCGGGACTACCCGCCTCACCCAGCACCCATAGCGCGGATATTCGATGACAGGGTTGTGGGGGTGGCGGATGCCACAGAGATATCCAGAGACCCTTCTTTTTCCGGAAGATGGGACCTCCTGCTTGTGAATCTGCCCCACCGCACGATTGACATTCTTCCTTCGCTAATCCCTCTACTTGACATGTCATCCCCTTCCATGGTCAGAGGCAGGGCAATCGTAGCCGAGAGTGAAATCGAGTCTGCAAACCTTCGCATCAAGGAAGCGCTCCCGCCAATCCTAGAGGGCACCCCTCTTCCGTCTCTACGTATCAAGCGCGACTATAGCAGCACACTTCGCCTCTGCTCGTTTGAGGCCTGGATAGCTCCAATATCGCAGAAACGGTAATCAGAATCAGGAACATATTGTATGGCGCCCCGACCGGGATTTGAACCCGGGTCGCAGCCTCGACAGGGCTGCATGATAGGCCACTACACCATCGGGGCAGTACCACCTTCGACATCGGCCTTCTTTTTCAATCTTTGACAGGGTATCATTCATCATCCGACCGCACTGCGGCTTGGCATGGACGACATGCCCTTGTCCATCGACGTAATCGACAACGGTGGCCAGTGGACACACAGGGAATGGAGGATGCTGCGATATCTCGGGGTTGACACGCAGATTCTTCCTAACTCGACTCCGGCACACGAACTGAGAGTGCTCGACGGGCTAATCCTCTCAGGTGGAGCTGCTAGCGTCGGGCTTACAGGCGAGCTAGGAAACTGTGGTGAATACCTG
>JAKURM010000025.1 GCA_022449945.1 Candidatus Thalassarchaeum sp.
ACCGTCATCACATTGGCACTGGAACCGATAGGGGTGGCGTTCCCGCCAAATCCTGCACCCATGGCCAGAGCCCAAAGTAGAGGCTCTGGACTCAAAGTCCCGCCGCTTGCCTCTGTGATGCTAAAAATTACAGGTATCATTGCAGCAGTGAATGGGATATTATCAATCAATGCACTGGCTATCGCCGAGACCCAAATGATTGCTATAGCCAACTTTACCTCATCATCGCCGAAATTATCGAATATCCAGTTGGCGACTTTATCGAGATAGCCGACATCACCCACCCCGCCAACTAGCAGGAATAAGCCAGCAAAGAATAGTAATGCCTGCCACTCTACTTTTTCTACTACGTCATTGATGAAGCCATCTCTGAGTTCTTCCTCTTGTGGCCTAGCAGCGATTAGTGCAAAGCCGGCCCCAGCGAGGGCGATTCCATCGATTTCGATTTCTAAATCCAAGAGTGACTTTGCGGAGAAGGCAACGACCGTCAGACCCAGGATAATTAACGTCGTGTACATGAGTGGCTTATCCGTGATCGCATCCCACTCATCCTCCTCCATCAATAGGTCAACGTGCGGGGATTTCTGAGTTGCCCAGTCCTTGTAATACCACCTGAAGTACGCCAGAGTTGCGATCCAAGCAAAGAAAGTCAAGATTCCAAGTCTGAAGAGAAAGCCATTGAATGAGAATGCTAGCAAGGATTCGTCGGCAGCGGCGGCAGCAATCATCACGTTAGGTGGATCGCCAACCATAGAGGCGACACCCCCCGTATCCGAGAGGATGGCTTCTGCTAGCAACGGGGGAACGGGATTAATCTCCAATTTATTGCAGATTCTCAGCGTAACGGGAGCGATTATGATGATGGCAGTTACATTGTCAATTACCAAGGAGAGTAATGTGGTAAATGTACCCAGTAGGACGATGAGCCTCCAGGGGTCTCCTTTGCTCATCTTCGAAGCCTTGATTGCGACGTACTCAAAGAAGCCGCACAACTCGAGGATCGATGCAAATATCATCATCCCCAGCAATAGTCCTATGACTTCCCACTCAATCCATCCCAACATCGTGTGTTCCAAGGTGTATGTTTTGACCAAGACACCACTAGGATTGTACTGCTCGTGAAGGTGAAAAATTCCAGTATAGTGCCCGTAAAGAAGCATTAGAACAGAGCCAAACCATGCTGCTATCGTCCTATGCACTAATTCGGATAGAATTAGCGCAAATGAGAGTATGAAAATCACTAGTACTACCTGTTCTTCAGAGACCATTGGCATTCGCGAGTTTTGGGGCATCTAAATATGTGACTATCTACAAAGTTCAGAATAGCGAGAATTGTAAATCATTTACTTTGCCAGTAAACAGCGACGTTGCCCCTCTGGAAAACCAACTTAGAACCAGTAACTTCAGCAATTGATTCGAAAATCTCGCTTCGTTCTGAACTGTCGTTTGCAATTCCTTTGTTTGCCTTAACTTTGACCAGTCTCTTCCTTCTTAATTGGTCTGAAAGTTCGGAGACTAATGCCTCCGAAATACCTCCCCTTCCAACTCTAACCGAGACTTCTAGCGAGGGGTCTTTCGCCGATTTGGCAATTGAGGGGGGAAAATCCTGGGGCATACTATTGCCCCTCAACATTACACGTTTCTCTGTGTATCCTGCTACAGCGAAGGCAGGTCGTAATAATTACACGCGCTGAGACTCTAACTCGTGAGGTTCTCCCGGGAAGCATCGACTTTTTGCATGTCCTACAAATCATCCCCCTGGTTCTTGGATCGGCCCTAATTCCATGCTTCTTGCCAATGCCAATTAACTGTCTAGCGGCATTGTCTGCAATTGTTGAGTCTTCTGATAACCTAAATTTGAGAACCTCTGAAAGGTGGTTGATTGCTTCCTCTGCATCTGTATTCCTAGCGGTTCTTGTCCGCCTAGATCTCCTATTTCGGCCCATAATTACCTCAAAGTTCGCTGACGGCTATAGCAACTGATTTTCGCACCTCTTCTATTTGCCCGGTACCATCCACCGGGATAAGAAGTCCGAGATTTTGATACCAATCACCAAGTGGCTTGGTCTGTTTGTGATATGAAGATAGGCGCTGTCTGACGGTCTCCTCCGTATCGTCCTTCCTTTGAATTAGACGGTGGGATATTTCTGAGGGGGGAGGCCTAAAGGTGATGTGGAAAATTTCTCCCGTTTGGGGATCCATTCTCCGGCCCACAATTCGTTCAATTATGTCCTCATCAGGAACTTCAATGGATATTACTGCCGATACATTCGTGATGTCGGCTAAGGCCTCGGCTTGAGGTATAGTTCTTGGAAAACCGTCGAATAGAACTCCATCGCTTGCATCGGAAGACTTCAGCCTCTCCTCTATTAGGCCGATAATAATCTCATCAGGTACAAGGAGGCCCTGGCTCATGAAATTCTGAGCCTTTGCGCCCAGATTAGTCCCTCTTGCTACTGCATCCCTGAGCATATCTCCCGTGGAAACCTGTGGCTTTCCAGTTATTTCAACGATTATTGACGCCTGAGTTCCCTTACCCGCACCAGGTGGGCCGAACAGGACAATCGAACCGCTCATGGTATGTGGCATGAGGGATTACAGAAAAATCACTCGCTTCTAGGGACCGTTCTGTTCCCACCAAATGTGACCATAGGCTAACCATTGTTCCATAGTCCACCCTTCTGGAAGTCCTGAGAGAGGAAGCGGGGGTGCGCCATCTGGCAAATCTTGCGTGGGCAGTGAAGGCAGAGTTGCTTCAAGTGCGCTTTGTATCTCTATATCCGAAACTTCACCGGTTACCACATCTCCGGAGGTAGAAGTGTCAAGTGCAGCGGCCCTTCTTTCGGTAGCAGACCCAGACTGCAATGCAGAACCCCTCGGAATGAGTTGTTCTTCGGTCGATAGGGGGCTGAATTCGCGTCTGGCCCTGATTCCAAATGCTGCAATTCCGGATAGTGAGAGAATGAAAACTATTGCTATGGTCCAAGCTGGTAATCCTAACTTCTCAAATACTCCAGACAGACCTCCTGAGTTTGATTTTCTGGCCTTACTAATCTCGACCTCCATGGAGGCTTCAGTAATCGAAACCTGATCTTTGTCAATAGTTGAATTGGCCGCAAATATGATCGTCTTAAGGCCGTCATCAGCAGAATCTGTGGGACGGATCGTAGCTGTAATCTGAGCAGAATCGCCGACAGGAAGTTCAGAAATTGTATTGGGGGAAATCATTACTTCCCATCCATCCGGGGATTCGTATGAAATTACAACCCCAGAAGGTACATTACCCATGTTTGTCACGGTTATCGAAATATCTGTTTCTGAGTCAATTCCCTGAATCTGCGATGTCTCGCCTTGTACTTGTAGCCAAACTGATTCTACCACAGTTACATCTAGATTTACAGTATTGACTTCTACATTCCCGCTGGGAGAAGTTGATTCAATTATCACTGGAACAGAGTAGGGCAGCAATCCGGGCTCTATTGCTCCAGGAAGCTCGAGCCCAACCAATATCACAGAGTCTCTATTCATGTCCATAGAGAAATGTTTTCCGGAAAGAAATCCTCCAAACCACCCATCAGGAAGGGTACCTAGTGTGAGATCGATTACAAGGGGGACGTTTCCGGAGTTGTGTAGATTGATATGAGAACTCGCAGTTTGGCCCATGGCGATGGAAAATCCAGAATTGCTTTCAACGTCAAGAGTGGTTACTTCCCTTACTTCCAATAGCGTACCATTATTCACAGTGAAGTCATCGAGGGTTGTCTTGATCGTGATGGTGTTCCTATCTCCTTTCTGGGCAGCTAGCGGGACAATTGTAAGAATGGTCACAATTTCGACCATTCCTGGCTGAACTACCAGCTGCAACGTGTCCACTTCGCCCGTCGGTGGTTCTTCAGATGACATGAATGCCTGAATCGGCCATGTATTACTAGATGATAGTGCCCTAATTTCGAACTGCAAGGGGACATTTCCAGCATTCGTAATTGAGAGGTTTGTGGAAACCAACTCCCCATTTAGTACGGCCTGGGAATCAGATGCTGCGAGAGGGCCGAGAGCAATCCCCCTTGAGTTGAAAATTTCAGTAATGAAATTCCTGCTCTCAAGAACAAATACCTGGGCATATTCAGTAGTCGTCAATGCGGGGTCATTTACGGAAGTCGTGGTGCATGAAACCTGGTTTGATGCTCCTGCAGGAAGGCCCGCAGAAGTTGGGGGAACCCTGACTCTTATCGGGACTGGTACGAATTGTAGCCTGCTAAGTGGATCGAGGGTAATCGTGGATGATTGGCTATTTCCAATGTGAATAATCCACCTGTCCTCGCTCTCGCAGGAAACTGTATACTGGGTAGGGCCGTTTCCTATGTTCTTCACCGATAGGGTGAAAATTGCAAATTCCCCAGGGCCCGCTCCCAAATCCTCAGTGCCCGCTGGAATTGTGTATATCCCCTCGACCCTTGCTACATCCACCGAAAGACGTACGGAATGAGAAATTGTCGGAGACATGCTATCGAAAAGTATCAGATCGGTAACAAATCTGCCAGGGAGTGCATACCTTGCTTCCGAGGAGTCAGAAATGTCGGCATCTTCATCAGTCAGGGTTAGAGTGAGGGTCAACCTATCTCCTGCCTCTCCGAAAGGTGCGAGGACCCATGGACCAGTTTCGTTGAGCTCTTTGCTCCATTCATCCAGTGGCTGGTTGAGAATTCCTGATTGCCCAATTTCCTGGACCGCAGTAACCGTCAAATCAACTGTAATCTCTGATGTTCCCTCATTTAGCAATTCCAATTGGAATGTTACTAAACTTGAGGTGCTCGGTTCAAGGCTTCTTGACTTTGCATTTTCTAACTCCTCAAATGTTGATGGCATGGTGCCGTCATTCATTAGAGGAGTGACTCGTACACCTATTTGTGAGACCTCGAACTCCAATTCGTATACATTGTTATTTATCCCAGATATTTCGTCATTCAACTCATCTACCTCGGAAAGGTAATCCAAGGTCAAACGCAAGACATGTTGTCCGGTTGTTGAAAACGAGTGGTACAGGGAGAATGACTCGATTGCCCCTCCATTTAGAGAAGGCATAGAGAATGATCCTACCTCATTGCCCACTGAAATATCGCTAAGAGTAATCGAATACGGGCCAGTTGGAGCCGCTGCCTGGTTGATCCAAGATAGTTGGATGGAAATAGTATCCCCTTGGAGGGGGTTGATTTCTGAAGAAAATATCGAGTTGCTGACCACAGTAAGATCTGATTCTAGTAGTTCCTCACCATTTGCACTAAGCACAAACGAGAAATCTTGGACGAATCCCCCGGAGTGGCCAATTTGTACGGTCCAAACGCCCGGTTGTGCGAAGTCTAGCCTTACTCTCTCGATGTTGTTGACTTGGTCCCTTGGCCCACCAGTAGTGCTTAGCCCATCTATGAAGTGGTTTCCACGATATATCGAACCATCGGGGGCGGTGATTATCATATCCAAGTCGCTTACAAGCCTACTGGCATTCTGATCTGCTGAAACTGAACCCTCACGATCATTCCAGGCGAGGGTTGCATCGAATCCTACATCTCCCACCATGTCGAAAGTATAGATGAAACTATGACCGGGGAGTATCTGCCTTTCATAGTCGAAAAAGACTGAGAGGTTTTCCTCCCCCCTAGAAGGGAAGAGGCTGTTTGAAAGGTTCAATTGGCCCCATCCCTCTCGATGATTTGGTATATCGGGAGCGCCCAAGTCATCGGCCCCGTTCACCAATAGTGCCTTGATGAAGTCTGACCTTGGAGATGTTATTCCTAGCTCCTCTCTGAGGTGCTGTCTCGCCATAGCTGATGCCCCGGCTACTACAGGAGTAGCCATTGAGCTGCCACTAAGGGTCATGTATGATGGAGTCGTTCCGTCCTGGTGATAGGCATTAGAGCATTGGCCACCTGAAGCAAAAGAAGCTTCAGAAGCTCGTGCAGAGCAAATCATAACTCCAGGAGCTACCAAATCCGGCTTAATCCTCCCATCAAGTGTTGGCCCTGTAGATGAGGAATTTGCCACATCTCCGGCTTCTACGGATCCGAATGCACCAGTGGTGGAAGACCCCACCGATAGAACGTTCTTGGCCGTGCTTGGAGAGCTAACTCCAGAACCAGACAAGTCTCCTGCTGAGAAAAGGATTAGGAACTCTGGATTTTCGAATGCGAATAAGTCTGCTGAACGGGAATCGGATGTATATTGGCCTAGGAGATTATCGCTACCCCAACTATTGGTCTGAATGGTGGCATCGTTCTGCATGGAGTGCTGGAACATCTCATACAGTGATCCCCATCTTGCAAGAATTCCAGAGCTGTCAACTTCTAATTGGTAGAAATGAAATGTTGATTCCGGGACCATGCCGGTTGCATTTGAGTCCCCTGTCCCATCTCCGAGAAGTGTTGCTGCAACGTGTGTTCCATGGCCGCTATTGGTGTCAGCACCGGAGGTATCGGCCCCGAATAAATTGTATATTGGGTTTCTGAGCCTTCCATCAAAGTCCCCATGATCTGAGTCCAATCCAGTGTCTGAGATGGCCAAAACCTCCCCCAGACCTGTTAGATTGCCCAGGGAAAAATCCAGTGCCTGGGCAATTCCAGAAATTTGGCTCGCATTGGAATTGTGTATTGTCAAAAAAGGCCCAATATCTATCTTCAGGACTCTTTTATCAGTGGCCAATCCAACAATAATTGATGGGTCTGAACCGCGAACCTGGCAAAGGTGAAAATCACAATGATGGGATTTGTAGTCGTTGGAAAACTGTTGTCCAATATCATTTGAGAGTGACTCGAGCTCATCCCGAAGGAGATTGGGTAACGGAGTGATGTCTAAGTCAACTGCGATATCTGAAATCCCAATAATTGAAATCAGTGATGGGGAAATCTTCCAAGCGTTAGGAAGGGGGGAAATCCACCTAACTTGGGGGAGTCGGCTAATCTGCTCAATGTACCCTTCCTGCGTAAATTCAGGTATCGATACCAACAGCGAATAATCTGGAAGGTAATCTAACACTTCCATACCCTGGGATTGCAATGATGACTCGAGAGAGTGTAAATCTGCATTCTCCGACTGGACCACGTAAACGTATTCTTGGTATGGGCTGGGCATACCAAGCTTAATCCAGGGACCAAGTGGCAGGGGGTCATTTTTTGGATCGAAGGTACCATATGGGGATTGGATATTTCCTGAAATCTCAGAAATCCCGTATGCCTCAACAATAGGATCGGAAAGACGATGCCAAGACTTGTTGTTTTGGTCTGGCACGGGGGGATTTGAAGACTCGTTGTTTTCCTCGGTGATTGGAGAAATTGAGTGTACTACCGGGGAAATTATCAGTATTGAAACAACTGCCAATACGGCCTTGGCACTAGTCATGCGAAATTTGCGACCCGCGAGCCTCTTTTCACTATTGACACTAGACGAGTAGAAAACTATGGATTCACATGGAGTAATACTGGTCAATGGCTCCATCAGTAATCGAAACCGATTTCTTCCAGTCTGATTCTGTACCCATCATTGCCCTTATGCAATCAATATTCTCAGGGATTACATCACTCTCTTGGTGAATTGCCTGGAAGTAATATAACCTGTTTCCATCAAGTTTTACTCCATCCTGCCAAACAAAAATCTCATGTAAATCTCCCCATTTACGGCCGATGTCACGAGCTAGTTCCATTACCTCTGCAGTTGAAGTAATCCTATTCTCTTCGCCGTGCATTACAATTACCCTAGGGGTATTCTTCCAAAGCTGAATGATAGATTCGGTGGTTAGTCCATGACCATCTGGCAAGTCTGCAACGATTGAATGGACATGCATGATCGTAGTTGGAACTGCTACAGCAAGAGAGTTGATGATAATGCCAGGGGCCACAGTCATCAAATCCGGGCCATGGTGACTGGGGACCTTTAGAACTGGTTTGATTGCATTTATCGGGCCCTTATTGGAATCGCCGGGATCCGCGGCCCTTCGAATCATGGTACACTCTACTCGTAGTGAACCACAGTGGTTGAACAGAGGCACCAGAGTTCTTGAAAGTCCGGTAGTGTTGCAAGAAACTACTCGGGAACAATCGACATTGAGGTTTTCTTCGTGATTGGCGCATGAAGTGTATGACATTTCCGTGAGGGAGTGTTTCTCGCCACCCTGGAAGATATGTTTGATTCCCATTTCCCTGTACTTCTCTATGTTCTGTGAGCCCATCTTTCCTGGTGCGCAGTCGACAACTATGTCCGCAATTCCCAAGAGATCTGAAATCCCCCCCTTGCAGACATACCCAGAATTCTCAAATGAGGAAATCATTTGCTCGGAGTCACTGGTGCAGTATAGAGGGAATCCCTTCTTAGCAGCGAGATCACATCCGAAACTAGGGCCTGTCTTTGTTACTCCTGAAACCTCCATATCTGGTTGGGCGTCAACAGCATCTGCTACCCTCTTGCCAATGGTGCCAAATCCATTTATGGCCACCTTTATGGATCCCACTGAGACGACTCCTAGGCCCTTGCCTCGCTCCAAATGCGTCTGAAGGCCGCCTATGAACCTAGCGAACTCGGGAAAGTCAATAACGAGTAGTCCGTTTCTTAACCAGAGGCCGTCCAGTGGACCTGAGGGAGACCATACGTGAGGGCGTTTACAGATGATAGTGTAAAGCTCAATAGGGACCTGCAAAGGTACATAGAAAGGGCATTAGAGGAAGGAAGGCCGATTAAGATAGGATGGGGCCAAGCTGGTGATGAAAAACCAAAGAACGGAGAGTTTGGAGTCATTACTCATCTCCCAGAAGGAGTGAGGGTCCAGTGCCTGGGAGATCTTGGAGAGTTTTCCGGTTCTGCAAACTTGGGTGGCACCTTCACGCTTCTAGGAAATGCATCGACGATGTTTGCTGCGTATCACTCATCTGGTAGAACCATAGTTGAGAAGAGCGTTGGCGATAAAGTAGGATTCAAGATGAATGGAGGAGAGATAACGATTCAAGGTTCAGTTGGAGATGATGCTGGAGCGGGGATGACTGGGGGTTTAATTTTAGTTAAGGGGCACGCCGGATCTGGCCTTGGTTCAGGCATGACAGGAGGGGATATACTAGTTATGGGTTCGGCTGGTTCTAATCCAGGAATTGGCATGAATGGGGGAAAAATCGTTGTTTCTGGTAGCTGCCCACCACCAGGAACAGGAGTAAGCATGCGAACTATTACAAAATCAGAGATTGCTGAATTCTCGGACAATTTGGATGCCTTAGGTGTGGCTTTGACCGAAGACGCACTGGTGCTTGAAGCATCCAATGGAGGCATTAGAGTTAGTGAGAGTCCGAAGACATACATTACAGAAGGTTTCGAGAAGATTGCACTAGTTCCCAATGAAGATGCCTTACAGGAACATTCCCCCCTAGACCATTTCACCCTAGTGATTGGATCAAACTCCGAATCAGAGGGAGTGCTTCTCCATATCCCGTGGATTGTGGATTGCGAGAGCGCTTCCGAGTGGGGATCTGGCATTCTTGGAAAATCTCCCGCGTTGGTTCGGTCTCGTCCGAGGGAAATCGATATGCTTCTGGTCGACGAGAATAATTTGCATAATGCGGTTTCTGAAGTTAGAAACTCTGCAGGGATGGTACTTGATACAGCATCATTCCCCGGACTTAACGATGCAGAGATTGAAGGGATTCTGGTCTCACTTGTTAGTAGGGTCACTAGCGAATCATTGGTTTTCCTGAAGGGAAACATTGGCAGAGTTGAGAGGCTTTTCAGACTCGTTACCGAGCTAGAGGCAGGGGGAGCCATAGTGGACTGTTCCTCTACCGTGGGAACAAGGATGGCTGCAGCCCTTCCAAGAATTGGGCTTGCAACAAAGGCGATGAAGATGAGAGAGGCGGGAAAATTTGTTTTCCTGGGTGTTGATCAACAACCCAAAGCCAAAGATTTGCTAGTCGCTCTGGCATCGGGATGCAATGGCATTGTCGCACCTTCATCTGAAAAGAAACCTGAGGAATACATGGACAATCTTGGTAATCAATTGAGGGGCTGGATGAGGGAGATAGGAATCGATAGGATTGAGAGAATAGGGAGGAGGAACCTCTGCGCCACGGACTATGACACTGCTGCCATTTCTGGACTTAGGCTGATGGGTTACGACCGGCCACTTCCAATGTGGTTAGAATTGGGGTGATGCTTTGCCGACAATTGAGTTAAGTCACGAGTTGATAAGATACATTCAGAAATTGAATGGCTCTAGTCACGAACCCATTGACTGGTCTGACTGGCTACCCATAATGGGGTGCCCAGTGGACAATAATAACGAAGATAGCATAGAGATCGAAGTATTTCCCGATCGTCCGGACCTATTGAGTCACGAGACTATGGCCAAGGCATCAAGATCATTTTTTAGAAAGGGGGAGACGAAAGTTGATTTGGACGTCAATGAAGGAGAAATCGAAGTAATTGTTGATGCTTCCCTGGCTGAAGTCAGACCCATCATCAGGGGTGCGATAGTCAGGGGCGTGGATATTGGCGCAGACCCAAAGCAAACGGATGATTTCATTCAGTCATTGATGGATCATCAGGAAAAGCTGCACATGACTCTAGGAAGGAGAAGGCGCTTTGCCTCGATTGGGGTGCATGATCTATCCTCCATTAGTCCACCATTTCGAGTTGTCACAGTCCCATCCGATTATTCATTCGTACCCCTAGCAGAGGACGAGGAAATGAGCATTGCTGAGATATTGGAAGACCACCCCAAAGGGGCAGAGTATGCTCACTTAATGGAAGGTCTAGACAGGTATCCGGTAATATTGGATGCAGAGGACAGAGTCCTCTCATTCCCACCCATAATTAATGGATCCCACACGACTGTAAATAGCGAAACCAGAGATTTCTTCATTGATGTAACTGGTTGGGATGAAAGGTCATGTGAAGCTTGCATGCTACTAATTTGCCTATCTTTGTCCGAGAGGTGTGGGCAGGTAGAGAGCGTGAAAATAATAGGAGATGGGAGTGAGATTTCCACTCCAAGAGGAGATCACAGGGTACATAGAGTTCCAGATCGTCTAATCGAGAAGATTCTTGGGTTAAGGATGGAATCTACTGAACTTGCGGAATCACTGGTGAAAATGGGAGGGAGGCTGGATGAAACCAGGACTGTAACCGATGGCCCGAATGAATACCAGAGATGGAGTGACTGTGCTGTCGGAGAAAAGGAACATATCGTCTCCATGCCCAGGTGGAGGAGTGATATCATGCATCCCGTTGATATTATTGAGGATATTGCAATCGGTTATGGATTCGAAAATCTACCGATGCAGATGTCCTCACTGCATATTGACGCAGTCCCACTGAAATCATCACAACTAAGGAGGCGCTTTGGAGAAAGCATGAGGGCTTGTGGCCTTCAAGAGGTTCAAAGCCTGACCCTTTCAAACGAACAAGACCAATTCTCAAAGATGAGGTGGGGAGAGATTGCGGGTATTACTGCAATTGCAAATCCCATTACATCGGAACACACCATTCTAAGGCAGAGCGTCCTTCCCTCATTACTTGGACTTCTGACGGCGAACAGGCATCATGAGTTGCCTCAGAAGGTATACGAGCTTGGAACAGTAGTACGTGATGTAAAGAATATGGATCGAGGAAGTTGGGCGTGTGCCGAGGTAGGAAGTGGGTTTTCTTCGGCAAAGGGTATCGCTCAAGCGGTTCTAAGGGATCTTGGTGCAGATTTGTCTGATGTGGAGTTCAATGCATTGGAGCCAGGGTTCGGGCCCTGGATTCCAGGGAGGGGGGCATCGGTTTCAATTCGAGGAGAGTTAGTCGGGGAATTCGGAGAGATTGATCCAGAGGTTGGCCTCTCATTTGGACTGAAATGTCCCATTCATGCTGGAGAATTCGACTTAGAAATGCTTGGTAAGCTCATCCCGGATCCGGTAATCTAATTCTCATCTTCCTTCTTGCTAAGTATTTTCATTGCGTCCAAGAATTTCCTATCCTTCAGATGGTTTTCTTCTTCGGCCGCCTTACTGTCCTTGGCGGACTTTCTTTCATATTCAACTACATTTTTCACGAACTTAGTTCGAGAAATACTGGGTTTGGCGGGTTTCTTCTTCCTGAACGGCCACGCTGGTGCCATGCTATGGCAGCAGCGACTGTAAACATCAGTATTTCCCAATATTGTATCAATTTACAGTAGTTTCAAGTGATTTAGTCATCATTCAGGTCCGTGGGAGCACGACAAATTGGTGTGGACGAGGCTGGTCGTGGACCGGTAATTGGGCCTCTGGTAGTTTGTGCTATGGAAATTCCACAAGAAGACCGGGGAATTCTTTTGGAAATAGGTGCAGATGACTCAAAGAAACTTAGTAAAATCAGGAGAGGGGAGATTTACGGGGAAATTGTTTCCAATACGAAGTCCAGAAATTGGGGACTGGGCGTGATAATTTGCCCGCCCAAGAGAATTGACAGTGAAATGCCCAGCAAGAGCCTTAATTCTCTAGAGGTAGACCTTTTCTCGGAAGCTATTGAGTCGGTAGGTAATGTGGCACAGAATCCGGAAATTCTTCTGGATGCTTGTGATGTCAATGCTGAAAGATTTGGGAAGTCTGTTTCAAACAAACTTGGTCCAAAATGGTCTCATTGCGTGTTTCGCTCTGAGCACCGGATGGATTCATCGGACATTTTAGTTGGGGCGGCTAGCGTCGTTGCTAAGCATGTGAGGGATTCAGAGATTGTGAAGATTTCAAATCGATTGGGGATGGACGTGGGATCTGGTTACCCGTCTGACCCGAAGACGCAGCGTGCAGTGATTGAATTATGTCGAGGGAGGAATCCTCACGACTGTCTGAGGTGGAGTTGGTCGACAGTTATTGAAGCATGGAATGGACTCAGAAGCAGACCTATGCCGGAGAGGTTCGTGGGCCCTGGAGGATCCTCTCAATCGGCCCTGGATGATTGGAATTAGCAAGAATGGTGAAATGCCACCTTTGCTCGGTCAAATTGAGCATCATGAGCGAGAATCCTTCTTGGGACGACGAAGTCGTGAATACAGTGCGCAAATATGCATTACAGAACTCATTGGAATATGGTGGAAGGGGAGAGGTAGGAAGTGTATTGGGAAGGATCCTTTCAGAGAGAGAAGACCTGAGAAGTCTGGCTAGAGAATTGAAGGGAATTGTCGGCAAAGAAGTTGACGAAGCGAACGAAATTGCCGAAAGTAAGGGACTCGCCCATGTGAGGGAACTTTTGGAGAAATTGGCTCCTGATGCTTTGGAAAGAAAGAAGCAGGAAAAATCGGTCGGACTAAAGGAGCTTCCGGGGGATTATTCTTCGTTAGTCCTTAGGTTTGCTCCAAATCCCAATGGGCCACTTTCACTGGGTCATTCAAGAGGAGTAGTGATTAATTCCGAATATGCAAAGATGTATGGCGGGAAGGTAGTCCTACGGTTTGATGACACGGACACGAAAGTAAAGCCTCCAATCCCGGATGCATATAGTTGGATTGAGGAAGAATTTGAGTGGATTTCCGGTAGATCTGCTGATATTGTAATTAGGGCTAGCGACAGAATGCCAATATACCTCGATTATGCTAGAAAGATGATTCAGGATGGCCATGGTTATGTATGTAGATGCAAATCCGAAGAATTTAGGGAATTCAGGAATTTGAAAGAGGAGTGCCCGTGCAGAAACAAGAGCATAGAGGGGAATATTGCCGACTGGGAGGAAATGAACGAACGAGTAATTGAGTCAGGGGGGGCCGTTGTAAGGGTCAAAACGGAAATGACTCTGCCAAATCCTGCACTGAGAGACTGGCCTGCACTAAGAATTCAACATAAGCCCCACCCGATGGTTGGTGACAAGTACAAAGTCTGGCCTCTTCTTGATTTCCAGAGCGCAATAGAGGATCACGAACAAGGAGTTACTCACATTATTCGCGGAAAGGATTTGATGGATAGTACCAGAAAGCAGACCTTGCTGTACGAACACTTTGGATGGGAATACCCAGTTGCACTATACTGGGGCAGAGTGAAAGTACACGAATACGGTGGATTTTCCACATCGAGTATTCGAGAAGCAATTGATTCGGGGAGCAAGGAAGGTTGGGATGACCCCCGCCTCCCAACAATCAAAGCACTTCAGAGGCGTGGTTTCTGCTCTGACTCACTGAGAGAATTCTGGATCGATCTGGGGCTTTCGCAGAAGGACATCTCAATACCCCTACAGACACTGGAGTCTTTCAATGCAAGGATAATTGACCCTAAGACTGAGCGTAGAGTCTTCGTAGGAGATCCAAGTGAGATATTGTTGGAGGGCGAACTCCCAACATCGGATTTGAGGTTGCCTAGGCACCCCGAGAATCCCAAAGCGGGGAATAGGAACTGGGAGGTTGGGGGTCCTGTAGCCATTCAGAGCTCGGATGTAGGAGATGGGGTTGTCAGGCTGAAGGACTTTGCCGACGTTAAGATTGTTGATGAATATGCCAACATTGAAAGTTTCGAAAAATCCGACGAACGAAGAATAATTCACTGGCTCCCATTGAAAAATTCACGCAAGGCAAGATTGGTAATTCCCAATGGGGACGAAATAAATGAGTTGAATGGCCTATTGGAGGACATAGATCTGGTAATCGGAGACGTTTATCAACTCGAAAGGGTGGGTTTTGCCAGACTTGATCGGTTTGAAGAAGATTTCACGGCAGTTCTAATCTGGCTCCATAGCTGACTAGCAATCATTTGGCTTAGGGAAGGGAAATCCTTGCGTCGCATTGAAGGGCAAGACATCAATCAGAGGCATGATGGAGAGCTCACGTGTCGGTACCCTCGGGATAGTTCTGGCACTGATGATGGTTTCAGTAACCATACCAGTTTCTTCGAACGCTAGTGAGTCCAGTTCTTGCTGCCCGAGTCAAGATTTCGAGCTATTCATTATCGGTGATCCGGATAACGGACAACTTACCCCTTTTGAGGCTGATTTAGAAGAAGAGAAGTCTGCAGAAGTTACGTCATCAATATTTGGCGAGGTAGAAGTAGGAACATGGAGACTAACCTGGGGTGCTGACGGAGAATATTCACAAGGAACCTGGACATTCAGTATCCCATATCAGGTAGATGATTCAACGGGGGTTTCTGGAAATGCCACGGTTCTGGTCAAAGTGGGAGGGAGCAGTTATGAAAGCTCATCTGAAATTCCGGCTTTCTACCTGACGAGTTCAGGGGAGTTACTCGTATCCGTGGATGTGGAAAATGGTCAGATATCCAAAGGAGATGAGGTTGAGTTAACATTCTCCGTCAGGAGCGTGATTTTTTCCAATCCAGGAGGCGAGGCAGGGGTAAGATTCTTCTGGGGAACCGCTGAAAATGATGCTTCGCTGACTCTCCAATTCCCTCTAGTTAACGTTCAACTAAGAGAAGCCAGCGTCAAAGGTAGTCTTGTTTTCTTACCCGTCAGACTTACATCGGGATTTGGTGACAAGATTTGGACGGCCTCCAATGGTGGATTGCAGGTCCAGAACGTAGATGTTTCAGAGAGTCCCATTACTACGCAAAATGAAGACTGGGTAGATGTTACCTTTGTTTGGGATGCATCCAATTTTGGAGGTGGTGCGCTCAGGACGGACTTTTTCCTTTCACCGCAGAATTCTCTAAGAATTGACGTCGATAAGACCCATGAAATCACCGTGGGCCAAGATTCCGGGGACAATAGCTGGTATCCGGACGAGGAGCCTCCTAGGACAGGTGGGTCAAATCTGGCAATAATAGTTGAATGCAAAT
>JAKURM010000026.1 GCA_022449945.1 Candidatus Thalassarchaeum sp.
CTACCTTGCCCCGAGTGCGGTGAGACTTTCACCTAGGCTAGACATGCGTAGTCCGCTTCCGCTTCCTCAATGTGAATCTCGTCCACGTGCATCTGTGCCAATTGTAGTTTACCTGACAACTCGTCATTTACCGCATGCCAGTAGGAGTATTCCTCGATAACCCAGATACCAGATTCTCTTGTCCCGTTCCCACTACCCTTTACGCCTCCAAATGGTAGGTGCGCCTCAGCACCTGTTGTAGAGTTGTTAATCCCGGTCATGCCCGCCTTGATGCCCGTCTTGAAGCGGTACGCCTCCAGCCTATCGTTTGTGTAGCATGCGCTGGAGAGCCCGTATGGCGACGCGTTCGAAAGGTGTAGAGCGTGATCGAAGTCGTTGGCCTTAACCACAGTAACAACGGGGCCGAATATCTCTTCATGGAAGCATTCCATATCCTCGGTAACGCCGGAGTAGACATGTGGCCACATGTAGACTCCTTCCGACGCGTCCCCAAGGAAGTTAGCAGGCTTCCTTTCGTTTGTCACCCTGCCCCCTCCCCACAGCTTTGTAGCGCCATCAGACTCACACATTTCCAGTCCAATAAGGAAATCTTCTGCGTATTTTTCGGAGAGCATTGGTCCATACAGGACCTCCTCCTGTCTTAGAGAGTCTCCAATCCGAGTTTCCTCGACTTTGGCCATGAACTTGGTCATAAATTCGTCATACACGTCCTTGTGGACGATCAGGTTCCCAAGGCTTGTACATCGTTGACCTGCAGTTCCAAATGCTGCCCAGTAGGCACCCTCTACGGCGTTGTCTATGTTTGCTGACGGCATCACCACCAATGGATTCTTTCCACCCAGTTCGAGCGAGCAGGATACTAGGTTTCTTCCGCAAGTCTCGCCGATCATCTTGCCTACAGCAGTCGAACCAGTGAAACTGATCTTGTTCACCATCCCCTCGTCAGCGGAGTCTACCAGGAATTGCCCTGCCCCACTCCCTCGACCATGGACTAGGTTGATCACTCCGTTAGGAAGGCCTGCCTCATGCATAATCCTAGTGAGCATGAAGGAAAGAAGAGGAGAGTCCTGGGGACTCTTCCAAACACATGTATTCCCACACATTATTGCTGGAATCATCTTCCAGAATGGCACTGCTGCAGGGAAGTTGCATGCATTGATGATTCCGCATACCCCCAATGCCCTCCTGTATGTGAAGAGCTCCTTGTCTGGCAACTCCGAGTTCACAGTCTGCCCGTAGAGCCTCCTCCCCTCTGACTGAAAGAACAGGCACGTGTCAATCGCTTCCTGGACTTCACCAGCACTCTCTTTGAGCGTCTTACCAATTTCTCGGGTCTCAACCCTGACTATGTCGTCCTTGTATTCCATCAGCAGCCTTCCCATGTTTCCGATGATCTGTCCCCTGGTTGGAGCAGGGGTGGATGACCATGTAGCAAAGGAGTCCCTTGCGGCACGCAGAGCATCATGCACGTCTTCTCTGGTGGATTGAGGGAACTCTCCCAGGCAGTCCTCTAGCCTTGCAGGACTCCTGCTTTCGAATGTAGACCCATCACTCGCAAGCCTCAACTCTCCGTTGATTATGTTGTAACCCCTGACTCTTGGGCTTTTGTTGGGGTTGTCGTTGTCCATTATCTCGAATCCTGTCTCCAGAACGTGCGTCATGGATTCCGCGAATGCCACTTCTGAAATGAATGATGCGCATCGCTCATCCCTGTTCTGATAACCATTTTACCCCGAGAGACTCCTCGATTGCTGGGTTTAACTACCCCCGATGCACGACAGGCTGCGCAAGGGAGTGAGGATAGTGGCGGACGACTCTTCGGAATCACTAACATTGAGGGTCGCGAAAGCCATCCCAAGCGACGTCGGCCATGGAAGGGCTCGTGTTCCTTTCGACAACGATCTGAACCTAAAGCCAGGTGACATTGTAGAGATTGAGGGAGAGAGGAAAACGGCAGCAATAGTTTGGCGCTGCAGGCCCGAAGACGCCAACCTAGGTGTTATCCGGGTCGACGGAATAATCAGAAAGAACGCCGGAGTAAGTCTTGGCGACAGGGCCGAGATAAGGAAAGTAGAGGTCGAGCCCTGCACGAAGCTTATCCTGAGTCCGGTGATGGCAAAGCAGCAGAAGGTGAGGTTTGGCCCTGGAATTGAGGGATTTGCACGCAGGGGCCTGAACAAGAGACCAGTTGTCGCTGGAGACAGGATATTCATTCCCGGGATGACTTTGTTCGCAGAGGCACTTCCGTTTGCAATCGTTCAGACTACCCCGAAGGGAATCGTGCAGGTTCTTCCCGACACTGAGATAATCATCAAGGAGGATGCTCTTGATCAGGAGGATCAAGACCAGGTACAGACCATTTCCTACGAGGACATTGGAGGGATAGGCAACCAACTCCAAAAAGTAAGGGAGATGATTGAGCTACCTCTCAAGCACCCAATCCTGTTCCGAAGGCTTGGTATTGACCCCCCTCGAGGAGTCCTACTACACGGTCCGCCTGGAACTGGGAAGACCCTAATCGCAAAGGCTGTTGCCTCCGAGACCAAGGCCCATTTCACATCAATAAACGGACCAGAGATAATCTCCAAGTATTATGGTGAAAGCGAGAAGCAGTTGAGGGAAATTTTCGACGAGGCAGCAGCAAATGCCCCAGCGATAATTTTCATCGATGAACTTGACAGCATCGCTCCTAAGAGAGAAGATGTCACTGGTGAGGTTGAGAGGAGGGTTGTCGCCCAACTTCTCACTCTGCTGGATGGAATGGGAGGGAGAGACAACGTAGTCGTGATTGGTGCCACCAACAGGAGAGACGCAATCGACCAGGCCCTCCGGAGGCCCGGAAGGTTCGATAGGGAACTGGAAATTGGAGTTCCCGATAAGAAGGGACGGGGGGAGATACTTGAGATTCACACTAGGGACATGCCAATTAGCGATGACTTCAATCTCGAATGGTTGCTCGACAACACATACGGTTTCGTTGGGGCGGACATCTCGGCACTAGTCCGCGAGTCCGCGATGAAGGCCCTTCGCAGGTACCTGCCAGAGATTGACCTAGACGAGGAAGAGGTACCTCCCGAGGTAATTGAGAAGATGGAAGTCCGGATGTCTGACTTCCAGGAGGCTGTGAGGGAGATTGAGCCCAGTGCCCTCAGGGAGATATACATCGAGGTTCCAGAGGTATCCTGGGACAAGGTCGGCGGCCTAGAGGATGTGAAGGAGCGCCTGAAGGAGAGTATCGAATGGCCGCTAACCATGCCAGAGAAGTTTGAGCACTTCGGAATCAACCCGCCAAGGGGCATCATGCTATTTGGGGCACCAGGGACAGGAAAGACACTGATTGCCAAGGCCATAGCAAACGAGGCGAAGGCCAATTTCATCACAATAAAGGGACCAGAACTAATCTCGAAGTGGGTGGGCGAGTCAGAGAAGGCTGTCCGTGAGGTGTTGAAGAAGGCTAAGCAGTCTAGCCCTTCGATAGTTTTCCTTGACGAGTTCGAGAGTATTGCTGGAATGAGACGGAGCAGTTCTGGCGATGGTTCCGATGTCATGAACAGGGTCGTGAACCAACTCCTAAGTAGCATGGACGGTGTTGAGGGGATGGAGGGAGTGATTGTGGTTGCCGCAACAAACAGGCCCGAGATGATCGACCCCGCCCTAATGAGAAGTGGAAGGTTCGAGAGGGTTCTCCACATACCTCCGCCAGACAAGGAATCCAGAGTGGCAATACTCAGGATTCACGCAAAGGACATGCCATTGGGCAAGTTCAAGCTCGATGACATTGCAACTAGGCTGGACAACTACACAGGAGCCGACATTGAGGCAGTCTGTAGGGAGGCTGCTTTGATTGCTATGAGGGACGGCAAGAAGACGGTGACAAAGAAGCACTTCGATCAAGCAACAGAGAGGGTTAGGCCAACAGTGACCGAGGACATGATGCAGTATTACTCCAAGATGGAGGAGACTTTGACTAGCGGTCTTGAGTCGGTAAGGAGAAGCTCCAGTGGACCGGGGATAGAATCAATCTGAGGAATTTCATGAAGACAACTTTCGGCCAGGAAATACTTACTCGCGGGGTCGTAGATGCAGCCGGTGACCTACTTGGCCACCTTGCCGACTTCAGTATTGATGTGGACACGGGAAACATCGTAGCATTGCTGATTGTGACTGAGTCGGGTATCGATCCAAACGAGCTACCTTGGCCAACCTCGGATGGTCTATTGTCAGTCCCAGTAGAGGAAGTTGCGTCTGTCGGATCCGTTGTTGAACTATCGAGATAGAAGATGCAACGACCGTTCACGGTCACATAACGGTCTTAAGACCAACTTGAGGCTCATACCAACGTAGTACGCTGGGTGGGCCTTCATAATGGACTGGGACAGAATTATCAGAACCCTGAACTCTAGGAAGAACAGACGGACTGCTCTACAGGTCTCATTCTGGGCACTACTTCTGATACTTATCCTGTCGATTGGGATGACCTACGTTGTTCCAGGTCAGACCCAGCAGTCTGCCTATGGTGACGAATGGAACGACCTTGGGTCATTCCGAGAAGAACTGAACAACATGGGGGTCGAGACCACCGCTTTGGTGTCAAGCCCCCTGCTCCTCAGCGATCTCGAGCACCCGGAGGAGACAGTTTTCGTAATCTCCGGAGTAGAGAGGGACACCATTTCCCTACCCCGGTTTACCGGGGACAGTGACGTTGTGCAGTTCTCAGAGGGCGACGGCTACACGTCATCAGAGATTGTCGCCATCAAGGAGTTCGTAGAGAGGGGAGGCACAGTGATGCTGATGGATGACTTTGGCTACTCCAGCAACTTAGCTGCCGAATTCGGGCTTGAATACACTAACCACCGGCTATTCTCTGATCACAGTTACGACAGCACCCTTGGTTCGGACTTCGTCTGGGTAAACACAACTTCCGCCTTCAACTTCACATCTTCTCCTGGTACTCAGACGGAGGTAAACCCATGTCTCAGAGATGCAGACTCCGATGGGATAGTTGACGTCCTCGACAACGACCCAGAAAACCCGGAAGTTGGCGCGGATTTCGTGACCGCTAGAGCCTCCGGATTGTGTGCTCACAGGTTTCTCGGGAACAACGAGATGGGGAACCCGATTTGGGACTGGTCCGAGGAGTACCAGATCCTCACAAATACGCCATCTGCATTCGAGAAGACCTCGTCATACAACCCAGCGGAGCATAGGTACGTCATTGCTAGAACCACCCAAGACTCTTGGCTGGACAACAACGATGACGGTAACTACACGGTAGGTGGTTACGCAGCACTTGGCATCACTGGCGATGAGCAGGGGCCGTTCCCTGTCTATGTCCGGTACTGTGACGTAATTCTTTGCAGGGATTCAGATTCGGGAAGGGTGCACTTCATCTCAGATGGATCTATCCTCATAAACTCCATTTACGATCCAGACTTCGAGTCGAAGTACTTCGGATTGGTCCCTGACAACGACAACAGGAAATGGGTCCTCGACATAGTGGCGGAGGCACTGATACTGAATGATAACGGGACCTCCCCCGGAGAACACGCACTGGTAATTTTTGACGAGAGCCGTCACCAGCAGCCTACGCTTTTCGGGGATACCTACAATCTCCTGTATTACCTGCTGATATATTTCACGAATGACTGGATGGCGATGCTGATACTATTCCTAGTTCTGTTCATTTTCCTGGAGGCTGTTCTGATAAGAAAAGAGGACCCTGAGGAGTGGCGCCACGTGTTCAGGGTCGTCTACTATGGTTTTGGGGACGCTAGGAGGTACGAGTACTATCAGAAGCCAGAGAAGATTAGGCAGGTGCTGCTCACGCGAGTGAGGAACATAAACGCACTGACTAGGGAGGAGTTCGACTCGATGCCCGCAGCAGAGCTGCAGCATCTTATCCGAGACCCCGTCCTAGTCAGGTTCATCTTCGAAGAGAGGAAGTATCGCGCCGACGAGCTAGTGGGGATAGTCAGGCGAATCAAGCAATGGGGCGAGTCTGAGACGGGGGTGAGCGGAAGTGTGGACTAGGAAGGCAGCCATCATGCTCGCAGGCGGAATTAGCCTGATATTGGTCGGCATGATGATTTCGAACTTTCAGATGATGATTATTGGCCTCACATTCATCGCATTCATTTCCATCAATGGCTGGATTTTTGGGCACTCGGAGCTGGAGATAAGCCGCTATGTGCCCCACTCAAACGTATACAAGGGAGAACTAATCGAGGTCTCTCTAACAATCACCAACAAGTCCTACCGAAGAACCCAGCAACTCGAGGTTTTCGACAATGTCCCCCATCAGATGAAGATTAGGCGCGGGATTAACCAGATTCGCCTCAATCTTGGACCTGGCCAAACCACCAAGATCGATTACATGTTGCGCTGCCCACTTAGAGGTCACTACTCGGTAGGGCCAATCTCTGTAAGATTCAGAAATGCCTTCGGATTATTCATGAATGAATCAAGAATCGACGACGTTTGCGACATTACAGTTTTCCCCCAAGTTAGGGATGTCGAGGACGCAATGCTTCGAGCTGACGTTCCAAAGATGTACACCGGTGCCACAACCCTAAGGACCCCAGGACCGGGAATGGAGTTTTACTCGCTGAGGGAGTACCTCTCGACAGATTCCCTCAGATCAATCAATTGGAAGGCATTCGCAAGGACCGGCGATCTAATGGTGAACCAGAAGACCAGGGATGCAGTCACAGACGTTTTCGTTATTCTTGATACCAGGGAAGTCAGCAGAATCGGAACTGTCCTGAAGAACCCGCTTGAGATGGGGGCGTCTGCAGCCGCTTCCATCTCCAATCACTTCCTCAAGCGGAAGGATTCTGTTGCCATGGTCACATACGGCAACAAGATGGACTTCCTGCCACCAGATACGGGTGACAAGCAACACTACAAGATTCTGAGTAGGCTGGCCTCTGTCTCGCCATCCGGCTCTATGCCACTTCAAGCAGTAACCAACGCCCTTGCTCCTAGGATTAGCCGTGGTTCGCCGGTCTTCATTATTAGCAGCCTGGAAGGGGATGGCACGACGCTTCCAGCAATTCGGAACCTATCCGGGAACGGACACTCAGTCACCATTCTCTCACCTAGCAGTATTGACCTCGAGAGGCTGGTTAGTAGGATTCCTCGAATGTCCTATGAGGTTCTGAAACTAGAGAGGCAGAATAGGCTAACCGCCGTTTCTGGATATGGGGCCCAGGTGATAGACTGGATGCCTGATGTGGAGCTTTCCCAGGCCCTTCTACAATCGAGGGGGTGATTAAATGGTGGAGATGAAGGAGAAGAGCGAGGAAGTGACAGAGACACTACACATCCCTGTTCTTAGGCGTAAGTGGCAGATTGTAGTATTGCAGTTGGTTTCCACCGCATCCCTCCTCATGCTTCTGAAGCGAATGAGTGAGATATACGGTCCTTGCAGCGATCAGTTCGTTATTGATCACAGTGAGACCAGCTGGTGCCCCTCATACGAGCATACCAGGGGTTTGATGTGGTTGTCAAACCAAGGAGATCTGTACATTCCGGACATCCTGCTTGGCATTGGCCAGACTGGAACCCTATCCCTGATTGGGCCGCTTCTGATGTGTGCACTCGCGGCATTCGCCGCTGACAGGTTCTGGGCACTTTCTCACGAGCTACAGACCAAAATCAAGCAAGGAACTTGGATCGCAATAGCGGCTTGGATGTTCATACCCTTCGTCTTCTCCTGGGTAATCTCGATGGTATACGATGGACTGCACTTCCCATTGGACCACATTGGCCACCTTTTCTCACCTCTGGGACTGCTTCTTGAGTTGATTTTCCTTGGCATCGTTTTCGCACCCGTTCTAGCAGGACTCATTGGAATATGGGGACTCTCCAAGAGATCGATATCATGGGCCGTAGGGTACTACATCATCGTCATCGCGTTCCATTCAATTCTGACCTTCGAACCGGTCCTCTCGGAGGTCGATCTCGGCCTAAGGCCCCTGCCGACCCAAATAGGCGAGGGCTCAATGTTCTGGGGACTCGTCTCCCCTCTTGCCGCCTCCTTGCTTGGGATAGCACTGCTAATCTTGCTGTTCATGGAATCCGGGATCGCTGCCATCGGCCATCTAGAGTACGCCTCCTCTCTCCCAGAAGACGCAAAGAGGGACAGAGAGTACATTCGCCAATTCAACAACCTGGTCAATTCCCACTTGCTCCAACTTTGCATGGTGGTCGGCCTGGTTGCGATTACCACGGCATTGGCCCTGGCATTCGATGACCTCATGATTTCACTGGTCGGTGTTTTCGAGGGCTCTCAGTGGACCGGACAGGTGAAGGAGTCGCTGGAGCTGCAGATGACCTACGGGAAGGTCATCTCTGCGGGGCTTTTCATCCTCGTAGTAGCTGGGATGCGCTTCGTGGTTCCCTGGCAGACATTGTCTGGCTATTTCGAGTCCGCTTTAGCGAACCTGCGCTCAACGGACTCAGTCGAACAATCTGACAACTAGCTTCCCTAGTGACGTCGCCATTACTGGAACCAGTATTACTAGGCCGCACGCGGTGAATATTTCGGAATATGCACCGACTGAACCCTCAAGGAATTCTGAAATTGGCTTATGGGCAAAGATCGCAGCGGTAACGAAAATCGCCAGCGACAACCTGTCTATCCAAGGGGAGAAAGTCCTCTCTCCCACTTCAGTCCTACCCGGTAGGGTCATCCGGCCGTCCATGACATACGATTGAGGGAATGGTCATCAATTCACCGGAGGAGTGGATTCAAGCCTTCTTGTCATGACGGGCCGATATGGGCGAAGGGCTGACAGTCCAGTCTTGCAGTAGATGCAGAAGAGATGCACTCGTGCATCAGGCGTATAGCGGACAGCACCTTTGCGGGAGCCACCTATCCTCATCCATACGAAAGAGAACATCGAAGGAACTCAGGTTGCAGCTCGACCTCCCTAAGGATGCGACAAGGGAGGATGGAGAGCCATTCCGACTCTTGATTGCAGTCTCGGGGGGTAAGGACTCTGCAGTACTTCTGTCGATGATGTCTGAAATCATAGGACGCCGCAGGGACGTGGAACTGGTCGCTGGCTGTATAGACGAGGGGATAGACGGTTACAGGGCACCCTCACTGGAGTGCGCCAGGGAGCTTGCACAGCAACTCGGAATCAGGTTCGAGACACTGAGCTATGAGGAGATGGGATATGGTCGAATGGACGAAGTGGTCCAAATCATGCCAGCGATGGGAGAAATGCACACAGAAGCGAGAGGTCTGATGCCCTGCTCATTCTGCGGAGTGTTTCGTCGTCAGGGTCTGAATGCTCTAGCAGAAAAACTGGGAGCCGACATCATGGCCCTTGGACACAACCTTGACGACATGGCTCAGTCGATTCTCATGAATCTTCAGAAGGGCGAGATTGACAGGTCTGTTAGACTAGCTCCCCATACCCATTCCCCAATCGAGGGAGTGATTCCAAGGATTGTGCCACTTCGGTGGATACCCGAGCAAGAGATCCATGCTCACGCAGTCAGTGCGGGACTGCCAATCCATCATGGAGAATGCCCTCACGCACCGGGTGCAATGCGTCAACAAAGCAGGGCAGTGGTAGCAAGCATGGAGGCATCGACCCCTGGAGCCCGACATGGACTTCTGCATTCTTTGGATCATATTAGGAAACTCCATTGGATAGCCAATCCCGATTCAAAGCACGAGGTAAACGAATGCTTAGAGTGCGGTGAGATTACCAGCAAGGAGGTCTGCCAATCATGCACTATGAGGAAGTGGATATCGGAGGCGACTTAGGAATCAGATGATGTTCTCGATCAATTCGTCGATTTCCTGTCCTCTTCCACAGTAGTAACACCTGACTTCCAATGGCCCGTGAGCAACAACCCTCATCCTCTGAGGCAAAGGTTCACGGTTGTTCTTGGTAATGCAGTTTGAGAAAGAGCACCTGGCAATATTTACCAGATCATCTGCCAATTCGACCCTCATCTTCTCTGCAACTGCATGGTTCCTGATAATGGCAATACTCGCTTCCGGGGCAATTAGCGCAAGCCTGTCCAGATCCTCTTGATTCAACTCCCTATCCTCAATCTTGAGAACATCCTTGCGCCCAAGCTTGTCGCTAGGCACGTTCATCACCAGAGAGACAGGAGTGGCCCTAGCCGTGTCGATTCTGAGAATCCTGATTACTTGCATTGCATGTCCCGAGGGGATGTGATCAACCACAGTTCCATTTCTAATGGCCGTAACTCTACGCATCTCAGTCATTACTTCACCTTCTTTGGAACTTTGACACCTAGGCTCCTGCAAAGAAGCGCCATCCTAGTAGGAACCCCGTTGAATGCCTGCTGGAAGTATCTGGCGTGAACGGTCGAGTCCACACTGGGGGCAATCTCGTCTACCCTAGGAAGTGGATGCATTACGGCCATGGCCTTCTTCGCTCCACTTAGGTCTGAGGCCCCGAGTTTGTAGATCCCTGCGACCTTGGCATACTCATCCTCATCTGGAAACCTCTCCTTCTGAATTCTGGTCATATAAATCACGTCAGCGTGGGCAATCTGATCTTTCAATGACTCGGTTTCGGTTACTTCCGCCCCATGGGACCTTAGATCTGACACAATCTCGTCTGGCATTCGAAGGGTAGTTGGAGAAACCAGAGTGAGGCTGGCTCCGAACCTGACCAAGGCATGGGAAAGGCTGTGAACCGTCCTTCCATACCTCAGATCGCCTACCAATACGACGTTTAATCCTTCAAGAGAGCCGTGGGCCTGCCTAATAGTAAACAGGTCGAGCATTGTCTGAGTCGGGTGGTTTCCCGCACCGTCTCCCGCGTTTAGGATAGGAATCTCCACAGCATCTGCACTGTATTGAGCAGCTCCTTGTCTCGGATGCCTGATTGCGGCCACGTCTGCGTAACCATCGATCATCTGCATTGTGTCATACAGGGTTTCCCCCTTCGCAACCGAGGTCCCAATCGAACTGAAGTTCAACACTGCGCCACCCAGCCTCTTCATTGCGGTCTCGAATGACATCCTAGTCCTGGTTGAGTTCTCGAAGAACATGTTCGCCAGAACCTTACCTTCGAGCAGTGGGAGGTTTACTTCTCCCTTGGCAACCGGAACGAGACGCTCGGCAGAGTCCAATATTTCGATAATCTCATCATTTGTGAGATCGTCCATCGTGACTACGTCGCCCATGCCTCTCTGACCCTCGCGGATGCGACCCTTTGATATGCCTTGTTATCGGTATCGATTCGCAAATAGGCCCGAAACCGGCGTGTTGATGAGTGAAGCTCTGTCCCCGGAGCCCGATGATAATCAGCAGAACGCCCCTGAGAGTCTCATTCTGCGGGGGAGGAACGGATATCGACGCATTCTCCCATAACGAGCCATCGGGAGGCAGAGTGGTGTCCATTGCCATAGACAGGTATGTCTACGTTACCATAAACGCCAGGTTCGATGACAGCATCCGGGTTTCGTACTCCTCCACAGAGTCCGCAGGCTCGATTGACGAGGTTAAGCACGATCTGGTCAGGGAAGCTATGCGGCTAACAGGAATTTCATCGGGAGTCGAGGTAACCACAATTGCGGATATACCAGGAAGAGGCACGGGTCTTGGATCATCCTCCTCGGTAACCGTAGGACTGCTAAATGCAATGCACACCTTCTCAGGACACAATCCTAGCAAGGAGCAGCTGGCAGAGGAGGCATGCAGGATCGAGATAGAAGCTCTTGGTGCCCCAATAGGTCGTCAGGACCAGTACGCCGCCTCTTTCGGGGGCGCAAACTCGATCACCTTCGGCTCGGAAGGTGTGCGAACCTCTCCAATTCCGCTTAGCGAGGGAATAAGGGAAGAAATATCAAGTCAATTCTCGCTAGTCTACACCGGACTTACCAGGAGTGCAAGCAGGGTTCTCGCCGAGGCTCCCGAGGATCCGGAAGACAGACTCTCCAGACTAAGAAAGATTAGACTTCAGGCCGACGAGGCGGCCAGGTTGCTGGAATCAGGTGATATGCAGTCCTTGGGTGAACTTCTCAGCGTAGCCTGGTTAGCCAAGAGGGGGACCTCTGCTAGTGTAACAAATCCGCAGATTGACGAACTGTACGACAAGGTGATGAAGGCCGGGGCTAGCGGGGCAAAGCGCCTGGGAGCAGGTGCCGGGGGTTTCCTACTAGGCCATGGCCACGATGGGCTGAGGGACAGACTCATTTCTGACCTTGGTCCCGAGAAACGCTTGATCCCAGTGGGTGTCGATCTCATGGGTTCAACGATTCTACATGGAAACGGGCAATAGGTGAGAAGATGGCCAGAAGAAAGGCTTTCTCAGCCCTAATTACGATTCTCATATTGACCTCTGTAATCTCCCAAGTAATTCCCGAATCCCGGATGCTAATTGGTGAATCTGAATCGGAAACCGATGAGTCCAACCAACTCGCGTTCCATGGGCAGTCCTTCCTGAACATTACCGGCCCGATTCTGCCCAATACCCCAGTAAACGCTTCTTGGTTCGCCGAAGTCACAGTCCCCGAGTCATACGGGACCGAGCTACTGGAGAACCGTTCACTGGGCCTACTTGGACAGATAGATGCCTATTTGGGCAACTCAGACGGATGGCGCGACTCCACCGAATCCAGTGCCTTCGCAGACTTGGTCTCCTCAGCTAGAAACTGGACAAACGGCGAGAGTGCCGGTTGCTGCGTCTTCGACTATAGCCCTATGATCGCGATGGATGGGACCGATGTCACAGTTATCCCCCCCGAAGAAGGCCCTGTGAACAGAACAGGAGGGTATTGGGGCTGGACCGAGTCCGCGGTTGTCTCAGGTTCCGCAGATGGAAGAGTACTCCGGCTGATTGACTTGCCCCGGGCAGGCTCTCTGATAGAAGAGGTCCCACTTGAGGTCAACCTCCCAGATGGATGGGAGTTCAAGTTCAGTCCCATGGCGGAAATTATCGAGGGAGAACCAAATCGGTTCACTGTGAACCGCTCCGAGGCTCCCGTTGCCTATGACATAAGGGTCACAATAGGGACTAATCTCCCTCCGACAATCTCAGCCACCAGATTCCCCTCAACAACTGCCTTCATCCCATTGGAGAAGGCCTCCTCTTTCTCTGCCTCGTGCTCGGACAGCCCTCTCGAATCACCAGACATAGTTTGGTCTGTAACCAGGGGCGGGGAGGAGCTCGCCACGTTCCATAACCCCTGGTTCGACTTCATGCCCTCGGAGGTGGGAATCTATCATGGAGACCAGATCAATGTGACTGCGACCTGTACAGATTTCCATGGGATGACCTCGATTTGGACGGATTCAGTGTCCGTCGATGGCATACCTCCCGAGTGGGAGGGCGAGATAGTCCTGGCCTACGGGGACGACCAGAACTCCCACGACACGCTTGTCGAAATGATAGAGATACCATCCGGGGGGGTTAGCTTCCTAGACGTCAACGGTACGGATGACTCGGGGATACCAGTTCGACTCGACCTTTTTACCAATATCACCTCAGACTGGAGGCAGCAGGGAGTCGGCCAGAGGACTTTCCAGTTCACCGTCTATCAGGGCCCGGGGGTGAACGGTGCCGACATAAGCATAGAAGAGCGACACAAGCCCAAGGAACCCACACTGACGTCAGTGGTACTGAGGGGGATGGACGATGCAGGGAACGAAGCCATCCGCGAATGGATCGTCAGGGTGCTTGACTCGAGCCCGCCGACGATAATTGCCGAGTTCAGGTCCGACGGGATAGCTTTGGACATGGGCGACGGAATCCACGAGGGTGAGCCATTGAAACTGAACCTCTCGCAGTCCTTCGACGATATCGATTCCATAGACTCGCTAATTTGGTCCGCCTGGGTGGACGGCACACCTCTTCTTTCAGGCGTGGGCTGGTCGGAAATCGAGTCATTTGACCTCCCGAACATGTCCCAAGGCCCCCACGAGGTAGTTGTCCAGTCCTCTGATTCGAATGGAAACACCAGGAACGAGACGATCCTGTTCTCCGTCCTTCCAAAGCTCGGTACTCACATTTCCATTGTTTCCCAGTCCATCTCCGATGACGCTACAGTGGGGTCCGAGGCCACACTGTCGGTGCTAGTTGAGAACGAGGGGACCGATCCAGCATTCGTCAGGGCCTGCCTAGACAACATCTGTAGCAGGTTCGAGCAGATTGACGGCTCGACACTTGATTCGGGCCCAGTCCGAACTCCCGTCGAGCTTACCTTCCTGGTCACAAATCAAACGATGACTGGACTATCCATACAGTGGGACAGCGCTGCGGCGGGGACGAACGGCCAGATACCGATAGAACTCACAATAGATGAGCCCGAAGATGAGTCCGAGAACTCGCCGTACTTCATCATGGCTGCCTTGCTCTTGCTGTCACTGGGAGCTTCCGCGACGCTCTTGAAAATGCGCAACAAACGGGTATAGTGACCCACTCATCGCACCGCATACATATTGACCCCTTCCCGGGGCTAGATGCCACATGGTGATGCTGCCCGACTACCCCGATAGGGTGATTGCCGAACACGGGCAGAGGGTAGAAAGGGCAGCCTTCGTCGGGACCTTCGTACTGATCGCAGCCGGTGCTTGTTGGCTCTTGGGGTCAATGGAGAGCGATTCCAGCCGGCTAGTCAGGTTCGCTCCAGTCGCACTAATGTTCACTGTCGCGCTACTGATGCCAGACCTTGCCGAATTCGGGCCTCTGCAGAGGACGCGTGTCTCTACTGCCTGCTCCTTCTTCTGGATCCCGCTGCTCGCATTCTTGGAGGTTCAGAGGTCTAGCGGAGCGGAGATACTTCCACTGGTGGTGGTCCTAGCCGCAACCGCATCCCTCTGGCTAACCTCATGGAGGATACTGGGGGTATCGGTCGAGTCTCGGAGGTGGAGGGGGCTGACTACACTGGCGGGCCTGGGACTGGCCATACCCATCGTCTCCAGCCTCGGCAACTATTCCTCGTTGGCGGTGGTCATACTTCCAGGCATCTCCTCTGTAGTACCCGATTTTCTTTCTCGCGACGGCGGACACGAGTCAAGGAGGGAGTTCTCAACT
>JAKURM010000027.1 GCA_022449945.1 Candidatus Thalassarchaeum sp.
TGTGGGCTCCGCTACCGGCTTCCAAATACAGGAGTGCGAAACCCATGCATTCGGCGGCCATAGCATATGCCGCAGCGCGCTCAACGTCATCGGATTGCAGCAGATCGACGCTTCCCACTTCGCCGGCCTTCCCCCCGGGAGTGCAAATCACGTAACCCATTGGAACGGGCTCGATGCCTGCCTTTCTGACATAAGGTGCCCCTCTGACCTGTTCTCCGATTAGGAACCGGGGGTCGTTGGAGTTCATCAGCATCATGAAAGTGATTGCATCGGCAGCGGGGGAGAGTGCTGCGGCCCCCTGCGGGAAAAGGATGACTGGGGTGCTGTGGTTGGTTTCGCCTGCCGATGCGTCCTGCGAAGACGCCCACTCGACTAGCTCGAGTGCTTCCTTGATTGCAATCACTGTTGAGTGTACGTTTTCCATGTCAGTGTCACTAGACCCCCCTACCAGAATCAATTTGCTACCTGCCGAGGCGGCGGCTATTGCCCGCTTCGCTGCAATCTCGGGTGTCTGATCTGCCGGATCGATGAGCGTCCCGTGCCTCGTTCCCTTTGAGCGGTCACACATGTAGGAGCGTGTCGGGGTCTCATCTCCCAGCTTACCCATGTGCACAAACCCGGGGTTTACTGTATAATTGTATCAACAAGCCTATCGGCGGCTAGAATTCCTTCATTAATGTCGTCCAGCAAGGAGCTTTTCGGATCCTCCCCGGCCCATGACATGCGCTGAATCCATGTTGGTGTAATTGGTGGTGTTTCACGCCACCAAACTTCAACCGAACCATCGGATCTATTGCCGGAGTTCTCTATGTTTTTCTTCTCTGTGGGAAAGAATACGCCGCCCTCCCAGACGCTAGAGGGCTCCCTGTCAAGGGCGTCCATCGTCCTGTCAAATCTAATCGTGCCCTCTCCAAGTGGGCCGGCCCCAACAAAGGAGACGTTCCCATCTTCCTCGTGATCTGTTATTCTGGTTCTCAAGTGGATTGTGCAACCTCGAAAGGACAGGGATGTCGCCATGGCCTTCTCCAGCCATGATCTCCTCACTGCGGTGCTTGTTTCGTCCGGGGCCTGCTCACCTAGGCCGGATACCCAGTGTCCTGGAGCCAAAGGCCAATTGGCGAAAATCCCCGGGCCCTCGCCGATTAGTCCCATCTCAGCGGGCTCGTGAATCAGATGCAAGTCCGCATCAGGCAGGATATCCAGAATTCTATGTCCACAGACGATTCCTTGCATCGATCCACCTAGAATACCTATTCTAGTCATCAGCCCACCACTGGCACCAATGAGAGCGCATGGACCGGGCACGCCGGTATGCAGTGTTCGCAGTGCGTGCACTTCGGCTCGTCGACGATCGCCAGAAGGTTGTCCAAAACCAATGCATCGACAGGGCACAGAGCGACGCATGCAGCACAACCGAAGCACCTGTCATCGTCTACGACGAAGAGCTTCGTTGAGTCCCTGGGCATGGAACTGCGGAGAAGGGGGTCGGTCTCAATCTTCCCCCCGTCCCCTTTGTTTCTCATGGAAGCAGAAGAGACACTACTGACATCATAAAAATTGTCACAATTTACATAATCATCGATAGCCAGTGAAGGTTTTTCGCTGGGGGGACTTAGTTGTTGGTTGAGAGGGTGGAGCTTTGCAAAGGATGCAAGACCACTCCAGTGGAACTTTGGGGGTACCGGGGTCTTGTTGATACAGGATGGCCTTCTCGACTTCCATGTGGTGCTGTACCGAGCAGGACGAACTAGCTCATATCCTGCAGATCCCCCTGAAGAGGGTATCAGATTCCACTTTCTCGGGGGGGCCGGAGAAGTTGGAAACGTTGGCTGCGTTATCGAAGACAATACTGGAACCAGACTCCTGGTCGACTATGGATTAGCCCCAACTAAGCCACCACGGTATCCATCCGAAGCTCCCCCAATTTCGCATGCTGTGATTACTCACGGACACATCGATCACATCGGGATGGCTCCCTGGTTGGCATCATCCCATGGTACGCTTCTCCACGGCTCCGAGCTTACTGCTGCAGTATCCCGAATAATGTGGGCGGACACGTACAAGGTTTCTGACATAGAGGGGTATCCACTAGGGTGGGACAAGAGGGACATGGAGACGGCCTTGGACTCATGGGTTACGCACAATCTCGAGGACTGGTTTGAAATCGGGCAGTGGAGATGCAGGCTGCTCAGGGCCGGGCACATCCCTGGAGCGGCAATGTTAGAGATAGAGACGCCCACTAAGCGAATCCTTTGGTCGGGGGACATCGACACACGCGATAGCCCCAATGTCCTCGGGGCCCGGCCCGTTGACTGTGACATACTGTGCTTGGAATCCACCTATGGTGGCCGAAGCCACAATCCCAGGGACGAGGAGGAGCAAAGGCTGGTCAGCAGAGTTATGGAGGTTGTATCAAGGGGAGGAACGGCCCTGATTCCAGCCTTTGCCTCGGGTAGGGGCCAGGACGTTCTCAGAATCCTACACAGAGAGGAACCGAGTCTGAATGTACACTACGATGGCATGGGAACTAGGGTAACCAAGGAATGGCTGGGATGCCGAACCCTACTCAGAGACGGAGACAGGATGGAGGCGGCCTTCCGCTGGTCCAAGCGAGTTTCTGGGAAGTCGGACAGAAGAAAGGCACTCGGGGCGGACGTAATCGTGACCACGAGCGGGATGCTCGACGGTGGCCCGGCCATTTGGTACCTGAACCGCCTTAGGCATGATAGTAGGAGTGCGATACTACTGACCGGATACCAAGCGGAGGGCTCCGGAGGTAGAAAACTCCTGGAGGAAGGAAAGATTCCGATTTTCGGTAACCTAACTCGCATACCCTTGGAGATAGACAAGTTCGATCTGTCCAATCACGCAGACCATCAGGCACTCTCCGCCTTCGCTCGTGGGTGCACCCCGGAAGACCTAATTCTATTCCACGGTGATTCCGACTCTTGCGCTGCTCTCGATACGGAGCTTGCAGAGGAAATGAGGGTCCACATGCCATCGAACAACGAGACAATGCACATCTGAAAACAGCAGGGCACCTGCCCATAAACCCCCTCACCCCCGTATTGTAGATAAGCCGAAGCGCTCCTCGCTGCCCACAGTGAGTGTACACTCGCTGTTGGAAAAGAAACAAAGGTGAAAAAATGGAAGCATTAGACAATATGTTTGGAGTAACGGAAGCAGGGAGCGATGTAAATACCGAGATTAGAGCCGGTGGAGCAACGTTCCTGACAATGGCCTACATCCTTCTAGTGAACCCGTCAATGCTGTCTGCGACAGGCATCCCCTTCGAGGATGCCTTGTTCGCGACAGCGATGGCTGCGTTCGTAGGATGCATGGTCATGGCGTTCTGGGCGAATCTACCCTTCGCTCTAGCGCCAGGAATGGGCCTGAACGCCTACTTCGCGTTCACGGTCGCCGCGCCTTGGGCGATGGCAGTGCCATGGGAGATCGCACTGGCTGCGATATTAGTGCAAGGAGTCATTTTCTTGATTCTCTCACTACCCCAAGTAGGCGTGAGGACGGCAATGATCAACGCCATCCCAACAGACCTGAAGATAGCCACGGGAGCCGGCATCGGCATGTTCCTGGCCATCATCGGCCTAAGGGAGATGGGTTGGGTGCGAGGCGACAACGCCACGCTAGTCAACCTAGGCGACACGGGCGCGATGGACCCGGCATCATCAGGTGCGTTCTGGGCCATGATAGGCCTAATCGCCATCGCCGTCTTGATGGTGCGAAATGTACCCGGCGCTATCATAGCCGGTGTAGCACTCGTGTCGGTCATCGGTTGGGTACTAGGTGTAAACGATCCTTACAACGAAGGATATCCAGTAGTGGAGTTCTGTGCCGGAGCAACGGCTGACACTTGCGTAGTCAACCCGAGCTTCGTAGCCGGTGTCCCCGGTGAAGGCGTAGCAGAGCCACCCACGAAGATATTCGAGTTTGTCGGTCTACCAGAGGAGACTCTCTTCGCTGCAGTAACGGCACTCGGGGACATCTCCGGGTCCGCTCTCGGATGGGGCGGGTTCATCTCGGTGATGGTCACCTTCCTGTTCGTCGACATCTTCGACACCGCTGGCACCCTGTACTCTGTGGGCCGCCAGGCAGGATACGTCGACGAGAACGACGAGCTTCACAACTCTGACGAGGCATTCATGTCCGACGCCGCCGCAACCATAGTCGGCGCTCTTTGCGGAACGAGCACCACCACCACCTACATCGAGTCGGCGGCTGGGATAGAGGAGGGCGGGAAGACCGGTCTCACAGCAGCCACCGTCGGTGTGCTGATGCTATCGGGCCTGTTCTTCGCGGACATATTCGCATCAATACCCCAGTATGCAATGGCCTGCGCCCTTGTCGTAGTGGGTGCCATGATGATGAGGCAGGCAGCAGACATCGACTGGTCGAATACGACCATGGCGGTACCCGCTTTCCTCACAATGGTGATGATGCCCTTCACTTACTCGATCGCCGATGGAATCGCATGGGGGATAATCTCCTACTGCGCCATCATGACAGGCTCTGGGAAGTTCAAGGACATCAACCCTGTAGTGGGTGGAATCGCCGTATTCATGATACTGTTCTACATGAGCATAGATGGGGATGGAACCATCCTCGACATGATCCTAGGGGCATAGGACCCAAGGTACTGACGTAACTGGGAATCGGGAGGGGGCCTCACCGCCCCCGACCGGTTTCCACGCAAGGGAGCGTTTTCTGTGGACGACGACCTAATCATCAGGATAAGGAATTGCATTCGCACGGTCCCGGACTTCCCGATTGAGGGGATCCAGTTCAGGGACATCACTCCGATTCTTGCAGACCCCGAACTCCTTCCTTCCATTGCAGACAGGCTTGCTCGCGATTTGAGAGAACTCGAATGGGAACCAGACATTGTCATAGGTCCCGAAGCAAGGGGATTCAACTTCGGGCCGATGCTTGCTGAGCGACAGAAAATACGATTTAACCCGGTCAGGAAGCCAGGCAAACTACCCTCGAGCACAGTCCGGGCAGAGTACTCCTTGGAGTACGGCTCCAACGTCCTCGAGATGCACGATGATGCCATTCAGAAGGGGCAGAAAGCAGTGATAGTCGACGACCTCCTAGCTACTGGAGGGACAATCTCAGCCTGCGTGGAACTGTGTGAGAGTCTTGGTGCAAGCGTCGTCGGGGCGGCATTCCTTGTGGAGCTCATTGGCCTTGGTGCCAGAGACGCAATAGCCCCGGTTCCGACCCTCGCCTTGGTAAGTTACCCTGCTTGAATGCACAAGCAGACCCCCGATTTCTTCAAAGGGACCCAGCCTCTCCTGTGGCCGATAGCGTGTCAGACGACAAACCACCGCCTCCCCACACCAGGCCCCCGCCACCCCCTGCAAAGGCACCCCCTCCCCAGAAGCCACCCTCTATGGCCCCTACAAAGAGCAGACCTGGACCGCCCCCCAAAGGGAAGCCACGGAGGCGCAAGGGCCAGCCGAAGAAGGGAAGGCCCGGCCAACCACCAGTAGGGGAGAAGAAAAGGGGCAAGAGAATCAGGATCAAATTAGGGCTCAGGGCAAAGAGGCTCTCCGAAGATGTGGACACATACACAGACCAGATTGGCTGGACAACTTCCACCGCGGAAACGGTCCTGAGTGATTTGAAGGACATAGAGGAGAGCGTAAAGAAGGAGCCCGAGACGATAGTCCATCAATGCTCGATGTGTGGAGTGAGGATGGAGATACCACGGCCAAAGAGGGAGAGGTACAAGGTAATCTGCGCCTACCCGGAATGCGGGCACGAGGACAATATCGGATTCTGACCCTATGAGACAACCACCAAGGTCCCGGCAAGAGGCAACATCATCGGAGAGCATACCGACAACAGAGGTGGGCCTGCTCTTCCATCAGACTCCATCCTCTACAACATCCGGAATCGACCTTCTAGGCATGTAAAGTTTCACCAGAATGGCGTTGATTATTGCAACCAAAGCGGAAACCGCCGCCGCACCAGTCATTCCCTCTACGAAAGCAAACTTTGCGTTTTCCATCAGCTCCAGTCCTACTGCATTACCTTGGGAGAGCAAATCTGCACCAATCTGCATTGCAGCCGGAAAAGACTCCAAAACTATCCCAGAGTGCACCTCAAGGCCCTCGGGCACAATCATCTTCCTCTGGTAAATCTCGTTAACTGCGCTTCCCACTATTGCTATTCCGAATGCCCCCCCGACTTCCCTGCTTGCATCGTTTGTCGCACTCCCTACTCCTGCTTTGTCATGTGGAATCGAATCCATTACCATGGTTGTGGATGGTGCCATTGTCAATCCCATTCCCATTCCGATTAGGAAGAATATCAGGGCCAACAATACATATTCGGTATTCGAATCCACGGTTGTGAAAATCATCATTGCGGCCCCAATCAGTGCCAGGCCAAAGGCGACCACGTTGTTGCTGCCGAACCTTTCGCAAAACCTGTCGCTGTTCGCTGCCATCGGCATTAGACCGAGGGGCAGTGGAAGAAACCTCAGGGCCGCGTCAAAAGCAGAATGCCCCCTAACCAATTGGAAATGCAGCATCTGAGTGAACATGAATGAAAACATGACGAAGAAGGCGAGGCTGATCGCGACAAGGCCTAGCGTGAAACCTCTATTGAGGAAGAACTCGATTGGGAGCATCGGATAATCTACCCGTCTTTCCCAACGGACGAATACAACCGTGAGCATCAGTCCCAGTGCCCCCAATCCCATGACCTCTTTGCTTCCCCATCCCAAACTTGGGCCCTCTATTATCGCATAGAGTATCGATCCAAGGGCCGCAACCGAAAGAGCCGCACCTACTGGATCCATGGGCCTCTCCTGCTCGTCCCTTGAGTTTGGGACTAGTAGGACAGTGAGCAACATAGCTACGGCGATTATCGGCGGATTGATCCAGAAAACTGCTCGCCAATCGAAACTTTCCACGGCCCATCCTCCTACCAATAGGCCGATTGGAGCCCCTACTCCCGCCATACCAACCCAAACACCAACCGCCTTCCCCCTCTCATCTGGGGGGAATACCACGACAATGACCGAGAGGGTGGCTGGCATCACCAAGGCAGCACCAAGCCCCATCATTGCACGTGCGCTAATCACCTGCTCAGAAGTGGTCGCATACTGAGCAGTCAAAGCCGAGCCCACGCCAACTCTCGCGAGACCCAATAGTAAGGCGTGGCGCCTTCCGAAGCGATCTCCCAATGCCCCCATCACTAGAAGCAAGCCCCCAAAGACCACCACGTATGCGTCCATAATCCACTGCAATTCCGTATTGTCAGCCCCGAGATCCTTGGAAAGCTCTGGTAATGCCACATTGACCGTGACGTTATTGAGCAGCGTAATCACAAGGCTGAGGCTCATTATCCCCAGGATTACCCAACGCCTTCGATGAACGGTCTCTGGGTCCATGCACACCCGAACTTGGCAGGGCTAATAATCAGCAGGTTTCAAGCCCATGACCGGTCGGAGTGGACCGATGAACAGGCCCGTCCTAGCACTAGCCACTGCGCTAATGATGGCACTGATGCCGTTATCGGGATGCCTCCAAGACGAAAAACCAGAGCCAGAGCCCGAAGAGGACAGGCTTCCAGAAGGGGTCTTCGTAACTGGCCCAGATGGAAGGGCAGTCGATGCAACCCCCTTGTCCCTGGTTTTCAACTTCAGCGATGTAGGGGAAGATGGGGCTGAACCAAGCATCGGAATCACCTCAAGCGGTTGCATTTTCTTCATCGCATTCGAGAAGGTAATGCGCTCTTGTGATCACGGGCAATCTTGGGAGGACGTGACAGGCCCCCTTTGCGCATTCCAGACGAACGATCCGTATGGGTGGGTCGATACAGAGACGGACCGGATTTTCAATGTACAGATGCAGGGACTCGAGACCTCCTGGATTTGTTGGAGCGATGATGATGGAGATACGTGGGTAGGCAATCCACACGACTCCGGAACGACACCGATTAACGATCACATCAAGCTTGCATCTGGGCCTTGGACGAACAGTGGGTATGGGATCGGGGGGCAGTTCTCTCAAGCCTTCTACGAACAAGCCGTCTACTACTGCTACAACAAACTGGCTGGAATATTTTGCTTTACTAGTTTCGATGGAGGTGCCACGTTTGAGGCGGGAGGCCAGATCATTGGTCTAGCGACTACCAACGGTGGCTTGCACGGGGCAATCACCTCAGCACCCGATGGCACAGTTTACGTCACACCAAGAGTCGAAACGCCCACAGTCATTGTTTCCAAGGACAATGGGTTGAGCTGGTTTGATCGTACCATGGGGGAGGATGAAGGAACCCCGTATCCCCGCAAGAACTCCGAAGTGGCCACCGATACCCAGTCTAACGCGTATCACATCTGGACCGGTGCAGATGAAGGGGTCTACATGTCCAGGAGCATTGACTCTGGCGAATCATGGGAGCAGACCAGTATCAGAATCAGCCCCATTGAGGTAATCTCTACTGCATTCCCTCAGATTGACGCAGGGGACCCAGGGCGAATTGCTATCACGTACTTGGGAAGCGAGAACGCCAGCGAACTGAACCAGTCCGACATTGATGGACAGCCGTGGGACGGCAATGCACACTACGCTAACTCCAATGTCAGTTACTACCTGTACGTCACATACAGCATCAATGCACTTGAACCGAATCCAGTTTTCCACACCGTTCGGGCCTCTGCCGATCCGGTGCAGATTGGCAGCATCTGCCTAAACAGCGGAGACTGTCGGGACATCGGGGGCTCTAACCGTAACCTACTCGATTTCAACGACCTCCACATCGATAGGGAGGGACGGGTTTACATCGCGTTCGCAGACGGTTGCACCGGGTCCTGCGCGACCGGGAACAACTCCACGCCCGAGGACTCTCGTAGCAGGAGGGGAATCATGTGTTTTCTGAGTAGCGGCCCAAGCCTTCTTGCCGAATTTGGTGATTTAGCCGAGTTCGAAACCGGGTGATTCTCATAACGAGAGCCGACTAGCGCCACCCATGTCGCTTCCAAGGAGAGCCATGGAGCAGATGGGATTCTCCATTTGTTGCCTTTCCTGCGATGCTCCCGATGTAGTAGGATTGGCGAGATGCAAGTCCTGCATGGAAGGACATGCGAAATATAGGGAGCGCCTTACGATTGGGAAGGCCACCACCAAGGCCCAGAGGCTAGCAAGGGAGTTCGTAACCATGTTAGCGGACCCAGCCGGACACCTCGAGGACGACGACCACGGAAAGTGGATGGAGAGGTACTCTTCGCTGATTAATGAGCACGAGTTCGACCCCAACTCGGATATAGCCAGACATACGGTACACAGAGCCCGAATCTCCCGAAAGACATCAATCATCAGGGATGTTGCTAACCAGAACAAATGGGCCGACAACCCTCCCGACGAAGCGGAGATTGACGAGATGCTCGCTGCGTTCGGAGGACGCAAAGAGGACGCGCCCATGACATGGGAAGATCTCATATCCGAAATAGAGGAGATGCTCGAAGACTAGGTCCAAGAGGATTGATAGGTGACAAGGGGGAATCCGGTTACATGCCCGGAGAGAGGGACCCACGGGCATGGCGTATCGATGACGATCCATTCGACAAGAGAACAAGCCCCGGAAGCCATACTGCGGCTAGGGACGATGGGACTAGACGCCAATCCAGGGTTCACTTTGTACAAGTAGGCCATGATGGCAGAGTCTCATCCAGCTTCTTCGGAGATCCACGGACAAACGAACCGATTTCTATCCACAGGGGGTCAATTTGGCATTTCTCCAAAACCGAGATTGAGCATTTAGCATTAGCCACGGGGGCGTTCACCATTGCCCTCGCCTTGATGTTCAGCGATGGGGTCTGGGGCCTCTCAGCAAAGTTCCCCATCTACTGCCTCCTCTCCCTGATTACCCTAGCTCCAGCGTTCCTGCTCCATGAGTTCGCTCACAAGTTTGTAGCAAGGTACTATGGTTGCTGGGCCGAATTCAGGGCAGATCCAGCCGGTCTGAGATTTGGGATCATTCTAGCTGCCATAGCGGGAATTGTGTTCATGGCACCTGGAGCAGTAATGGTAGCAGGGAAAACCACCAGGTCCCAGTTCGGGAAGATTGCAGTGGCAGGACCACTCACCAACGTGTTTCTGTGGTCGTTCGGCTTCATGGCACTATTCGTGATAGGAGGTCTCGGCAGATTCGTAGACGGTAATGCAAACCCCGTTGATACTATCATCGGAATATGGATGTGGGGGAATGCGCTACTCGCGGCATTCAACATGCTGCCATTTGGGCCCCTGGACGGAAAGAAGATCAAGACATGGTCAGAACCGATTTTCTATGCCTGCCTGTCGACTACAGTGGGCATTGCATACTACACACTGACTAACATCATCCTGTTCTGATGCAATTACAGGGCATTCAGAACGGGACTCTCGTCACAGTGGAAGAAGGTCATCAGCGCCCACCAGGTGATCATGTCCAGACTGTTCACGAGATTCGCCACCCCCGTGTTCTCTTCCCCGTAGTCCTTCCCCGTAGTGTCCATCCAATCCTCCATCTCCTGAAGGGTGTCGCAGGTCTGGTGGTAGCACCAGTAGCCATCGACAAGCCCGCCGAACCCGACAGTAACGGTTCCGAGGTTGTCCTGGAAGCTTGCATGATCACTCCTAGCCGTAGTGTCCTCGTAGACGATGATTTCCGGTCTGTCCATGTCCAACCAGACCTCAGTCTTCCAAGTCTCCGCAGTGTAGTTGGTCCCAACTAGGGTGCCCATCTGCTCCTCTAGGGCGAGGGCGTCCGACCCTATCCAGTTCGACAAGGTCACCATTCCCGGCTGGTCGAACCTGTCGTGATTGGGTCCTGGACCGATGTATACCCTCATAGGCCAGACTTCCGAGTCCTTGGGATACCCGTCCTCGTCTATCTGTGGGTCAGGATCACCATGAGGGGCCCCTCCTCCTCCGGGCCAGTTCACACCAGCCATGTCCAAGTTGATGTAATTCGTAACCGTAACCTGTGGGTTGTCTTCCTTGACGTAGTACTCCGTCCAGTAGTCGGAACCGCGCTTCCCTCCTTCCTCCCCCGACCACAGGCAGAAGACCATGGTGCGCCTGGACTCGAAGTCGGAAAGGGCCCTGGCAGTTTCGATTACCATCGAAGTTCCAGCTGTGTTGTCATACGCACCTACACGAGTTCCATAGGTGCGCGAACCGGTAACATGGGGGTCTAGCAGAACAAGGTTCGCGGGAGGGGCCACATCGAAGTGCGCGCCGAAAACCAACCAATCGTCCGGCGACTCGCTTCCCCACTTGTAGGCACAGACGTTGTATGACTCGGGATTCTGCATTCCGAAAATATCTGTGAATTCGAATCTGTGGGCTTTCACTTCAAGACCGAACGACTCGAGTTCGTTGATAATGTACTGGGCGGCATCTTCGTAGGCAGCGTTTCCCTGACCCGCCCACCGGTCCCAGTAGCCTTCTTTGCCATCCACCGGATCTAGGGAGTTAGCTGGGTTAGTTATATCGAAAAGCCTCTCGTATACGACTCTTCCATGGACGATTCCGCTAGAGTGACTACCCCCCTCTGACGAAGAGACGGACTCAACCCTCTCGGCTGAGACTATTTTCACCGATACCGCTCCGCCGGCCTCATTGCTCTGGTTCACGCTATCGATTGAGGAGTTCCCACTAATCCTCGAAATTCCGTTCCCGTCCGCGGACTCCGGTCCGCCCCTAGATAGCCAGCTCAACCATGACTCCTCGTCATCCCTGATTGGCCAGTGTTCTCTGCCTAACTCCCCTACCATCATCACCAGAACCCCATTTCTCGGGGGGGCCAACATCTCAATGGATACGCTAGAGCCCCCATCTATGTCCAGTACGGTAGAGTTCTGGACGAATCCACTAATTGGGTCAATTACCAGGTAAGGAACGAACACGGACATATCTACATCAGCAGCCAGCTCCACTTCTTGGAAAACCCCCGATACCAAAACCTCCGGACCAACATCAAGGCTATCGGCCGAGGCCCGCTCTTCACTCCCTCCAAAGCATCCGCTAATTGGAGCGAGAATAACGAGAAATACCAGTAGTAAGGACCTGTTTTCCCGCACTCTAGGCATGGTGACCTACCCCGCGGCAAGCCTTCTCTTGACCACTATCCCGTTCTCTGCGACATTCAGAACCTCTACTGTGGGCTGTGGTGGGACGTAGATCCCAGCACTTCCTTCGGCTGCTTGAGAAAGCTTGTCAAGCTCCTCGGCCCTGCGAATCCTCCTTCGCTTCACGCCTCTCCTTCTCATTCTGAATAAGAATAGAAGAAACAATGCAATGAGGTAGTAGGACACCTGTGCGAACATCCATCCCCAACCCACATCGACTCCGAAAGTAACTACATCAGTTGCTGAATTTGGAGAAATCATGTAGGTGACTACCTGCTGCTGGGTCCCTTCGTCAATCTCATATGATATCGCATCGTTCTTCGAATGCAGGTCCCTGAGGAAGATGCCTCTAGGCATCATCAGCTCCACTTCTCCGTTAAGCTTGAAGCCCAACTCTTCAGGACCAATCACCTCAGTTATCTCCGAAGGAACCTGGAATGTGTTATTCCCTGGGATCTTTATGCCACTTTGATCGGCCAAGTCGCCTGCGAGAGCACCGGTTAGGCCCCCCATAGCAGACATCATCGGCCCAAGGAATGGCGCTACTAGGATGTCGGCAACCGGGACAGTGCCAACACCAAGTCGGAAATCGCCTTCTCCTCCAGTTGCCAATGAGTAAAGCTCGCCCCAGGAGTTATCCAGTCCTACCGTTATCCTAACCTTGGGAATCTTGACGGAAAGAACAATCCCCGTTTGGTCGCTGACTACTTGATCCCCGTCAATCAAACCATCCTGAGGGATATTTGCCTCAATACTCAGACCGCTAAGGTCAATTTCACCGAGATTGACAGGATTCCCCAAGATTTCCGATTCTGTCGAACTTCTAGCCTCGGCCTCGGCTTCGATGTATCGGGTCAAGCTCCAGCTGAAGTCTTTTGCGAACTTAGAAAGGCCCGTCTCCTCGTCGTTGGAGAAGGAAACGGACTGGCTGCAGTAGTTACCGTATGTCAGCTCATCACAAATGGAGAACTCACGTACTATGGTATCGCCCCTGCTACCTATGTCCAAGAGCAACCGAAAGAGGTCAGAGGGCAGTACGGCCAACTCAACGGTCGTGCTTTCAGAATTCAGCGCGTCCAAATAAGAGTCCGGCAGGCCTATCCTGTGCACTTCCATGCTGGCGTTGAATCCGAATTCGAATGTCACGCCCTTGCTAATGGGCAGACTAGCAATGCTGACTTCCGAGATGTCGATATCTATGTCGCTCCTTATGCATGTCCTCATGGTGGAGGTGCAATAGGCATCTGGACTTTCATCCGTGCAAGTTTCTGCCGTCCCTCCCAGGCATAGTGGATGCTCCCAATCGAAGAAGTTTGAACCACCGAGGCTGATCTCGCTGTCGTGGTTCCCATCTATGCGATAGCTTAGGATGATGCTGTTGCTGCCATCATTGGTCCTGGCCCAGCTTGGGAGCACAATCTCCAGGGTCATATCTGCAGAGAGGCCGCTAGGCAGCATGTCTCCAATGAACGAATCCATAGTCTCGTCGCTGAGTGTAGTCGAGAACGAAACGCCCGAGTCGAGCAGAACACCAAGATCGTCTCCAGTTACAGAGTTCATGAATCCAGCACCCTCTCCTAGATTACCCCCGAGCAGATCTGCTAGACTCAGTGAGAAGACGTGGCTGATCGAACGCAGGTACACAGGGAAATCGTCCCCCATTGCGATTGTACCGGACTTGCAGTAGTTTCCTCCGGGACTCTCGCATGGTGCAGTATGGGTATAGTTCAGCCCGCCTGGGCTCAGCGGACTCTGAGCTACGGAAATCCAATCGAATGTTGGATCCCAGTGGCCGAAGTTGGGGCTCGAACTGGCGATTGCATCTCCTATCCCATCGACGGGGATACTGTCAGCTAGTTCTGAGAGCTCTAGGAGCCCGGTGTCGTAGGCCATCCTGATTCCATCTGAAGTTATCACGGGAATAGTTGCCTTGTCCGCGTCCATCAGGTCTTTTACCCCCCACTGTTGGAGGGTTGAGGACTGGATCTGGTAGATTCCAGCAATCACCTCGATGTACGCGCTCGACTCGTCAGCCATGTTCAGTACAACCCTAAGGTCAAGGCTACGGGCATCGGAATCGATGCTCACAGCGCTGGTAGTATTGGTTTCCCTGAACCCCATTTTCATCATCAGGTTGCCCGGGAGGAAGTTGCTAGAACTGCCAGGAGGGTTACGATTGTCAATCGACCACTGACCGGAATTGTATGGGACACCGTCGGAGTGG
>JAKURM010000028.1 GCA_022449945.1 Candidatus Thalassarchaeum sp.
GACCCCTTGACAGTGGACACTCCAGGGAGAGACTGGGGAGATTCCCGAGTAACGACGGGAATGCTGTAGACTACATCCTGAATTACACAAAGGATGACGGTGGAGAAATGCATCCTCTTCTTCGGAAGCTAGTGAGTGGGCTTCAGGGAAGTCGGCATGGTCCGTTGGATTTCAGCAGGGGAGCAGTGGGCGGCGAGTTGATGGGGTGGCTGGGCATAGAAGAGGTGTCCCGATTGAGAAAGGCTATCGAGAAGGGTGCATGGACTGTCCTTTCTAGCGAACCACATGATGGAGGTGTCCAAGATGCACTAAGGCACCTCCTAGTAATCCTGAGGGCGGCCGGAAGGAGAAAATGCGGGGTCTTGATGAGGAGACATTCCTAGTCGACCAATCTGAGATCCCAAAGCGACTGGTATATCTCCTGGGCATCCTCAACAACGGATTCCAAGGAACTGGGCAAATCCAGTTCCTTTGTTGAATAAGGGGAGAATCCGGATGACTCCCATACTGATTGGTACCAATACTCTGCCCAATTGCCATCGCAATCCCTCGGACCCGGGTCCCATGATGTCATTTCCTCTGAGAATTGGATTCCCAGCTCTCGGCATAGGGAACTCAATACTCCCTCCGGATTAATAAGAACGTCCTTGGAGTCGATTACAGGCGGAATTCTCCCTTTCGTCTCGATTACGTGCTCGACTATCCGGTATTGCTGAGGTAGGCCAATGGACCACAGGTCAATGGCACTGGTAATCTTGGACAGGGATGAGAGGACCTCACGGGGATCCCTAATCAGGAAGCAGTTAGAGAATCCATCGATCCATGACAAATCAGAATCCCCAGGGACATGATGGCACATGTGCTTCTGGTACCAAATACCCTTTTCGCCCGGGACAGGGCCATTTAGCATCGAAGTGACTGAGGAGAAATCGGTATCGTACTCCCTTAGAACTTCTTCCGCCCCAGGGTGAGGAGTGCCCGAACGAAGAAGATACGAGGCGTAAAGCGGCTCATCAGTCGCATGGCAATCTGTTCTGTTATCGAATGAATACATCATCGCGGTTGAAATGTTCCTGGGTCCGGACCACATTGCAACCCTTATCGGTTCAGTCATTGCATTCGTCCTCCACGAGGGATATGTATAGTTCCTGTAACTTTTCACAAATCGGACCCCTCGACCCCCCACCCATTGGCTCACCATCGAATGAACCGACAGGAGTCAGGCCTGCAAAGGTACCTGTTACAAAGGCCTCATCGGCAAATCTCACATCGTCCAAAGTGAAATTCTTCTCCGAACAAGGGATTCCGTTTTCCTGGCAAATCTCGATAACCTTGCGCCTTGTAATCCCATCAAGGCAGTATTCCCCAGTAGAAGTCCACACTTCTCCGTCCTTGGCCATGAAGAAGTGGGTTGAATTGCATGTTGAAACGAATCCTTTGGGATCCAGCATTAGGCCCTCATCGCCTCCCTTCTCCGAAGCCTCGATGCAAGCTGCTATGCAGTTATGCTTAGATAAGCTATTGATTCGGGGATTCTGAATTTTGTCACTTCCTCTTATCGTTTCAACGGAAACTAGGCTGATTCCTTCCTTTGCTCTAAGTGAGTTCGCCTTCTTGTACTCGGGGATTATCACCAATGTTGGAGGGCTGGAAATCACCCATGGTGCTTGATATGGAGTAGGCTTTAGGCCTCTTGATAGAATTAGTCGAAGGTGCACATCCCCCTCCATACCGTTTGCTTCAACTACCCTTTGAATCTCCTGAATTATTTCTCCCCTTTCCCTTTGGGGGTGCATGGAAATCTCAGCTGCCCCGTGAAACAGCCTATCCAGATGTTCATCCAAGAAAGCGAGTTTTCCGTTGTGTAACCTAAATGATTCCCATACGCCATCGCCAAGCAAGAATCCCGAGTCGAAAACCGAGACCTTTGCATCAGCCCTGGGATAAAGGCGTCCGTTGATCGAAATCTGCACATTTTCGTTCCGGGGATCATCCGTGTACTCGTGCGTTCCCATCTATGTCCCTCAGAGAACCTCTCCAGTGAGGCGCTCGAACATGGTCGCGTATAGTTCCGCCGTGCTTTCGATCAGATAGCCAGGCAAGGCAGGAATAGGCGGTTCATCTGTTCCATTCTGCCGTGCTTCGTAAAGCTCCGAGTGGTGTCCAGAATCAATGTAGTATTGTCTTACTGACTCCTTGGAGAGCTGAACAATCTGGCCGTTTTCGTATGCCTCAGCATCCCACCATCTGTCCTCATCCAAGGTTCCGAATGAGTCAATTAGAACAGGCTCTCTTCCCGGGCCCAGAGCAAACTCCTTCTTGCCATCTACATGGATAAGGCCTCTCTTGGAAGTCTCCCTGTCTATCACTGAATCGACATCCAGGACTATGGCGAGGAGTGAGTCGAGTTCGTCTGCCTCAAGATTGGAAATCTGTAGCGCTTCCTCCCTGTCTAGATTACGATCGAATTTCTCGAACTTTGTGGATACCTCCAGGAACGGCTTTGGAAGTTTCACCCCCTCTGTGAGTTCCACTCCTTTTTCGAAGCCGAAGTCCTCAGGGACGACCTCTCCCCTCTTGTACCTCCTCCATGCGGTACCCGCTAGATAGTGCCTGCAAATCACCTCCAGTGGGACGAAGAAATTCTCGGCGTCCTTTGGAATCGAGCCAGGCTCCCTAATTACATCGAAGCGCCTTGCTAGAACTCTGTCAGGGGCATTCATCTCAATGACGTGCGTTTTACATATTCCCTCGTCTTCTAACAATCCAAACCAATGGCACGAAGCCCTGTTCAATGACTCTCCCTTCCTTGGAATGAGGCTAGGTATGATCTGGTCAAAAACAGAAATCTGATCCGTGTACCTGAATTCAATAATATCGGGATCGTCAGTACCCCAAACTTGCTTGACCTTGCCCTTGTATAGCATCTCGCCCATAGAACCGAGCGGACAAAATGCCACCATGAACATTCCCGATGACCAACCTGAACAGAAAATATCCCAGACGGCTAGACTATATCCGCCATACCCAACCTCAAGGTGATTGGCATGGCGTTCGGAACCACTTCGAGACGGGGAAAAGAAATCCCACGTGGAACGGGATGGTTCGCCTCCTTTGTATTGATTGCGCTCATCCTTGTCACTGGAAGCTCCCAGGCTCAGGAAGTTAGGTGTGGATGTGAGTTTAACGAATCCGGTACAGAATCAGACCTCCTCACAGGTGAGGCCCTAAATGGGGAAATCTGGGCCTTCGGAACCGAGGGGGTTGCGGGGAAGAGTTTGGATGGCGGCCTGACATGGGAATTCGACAATTTTGGCAGTTTAGACTGGAGTTCTTCGGATTCTGGATATGGATCCATAGCTATCGCTTCAAGTAATGGGACGGTTGCCATTTTGGAAAATATTGGAGAGGGGGGAGACGACATTGGCCAAGACATCCCCTCGATTCCGAACGGTGTCGGAATTAATGCGATCGCACTGACCAGTGCCAGTTCAATCGTAACTGTGGGTGATAACGGGGAGATTTGGCAATACCTGCAGGGTTCTTGGGTAAATAGGTCAATTGGAGTTGAAGAAGACCTGTTTAGCATCTCATTTCTGGATTCAGAAAATGGACTGATATCAGGAGAAGGGGGGATTATCCTAGCAACTACGGATGGAGGCATTTCATGGGATTACAGGGACTCACCTGCTGAGACTTCTGAGAGTAGGATTGTTGGAATTGACTACTTCAGCACTGTTCGAGCCTATGCCATTACTGATGAAGGGCATATCCTGAAGTCATCAAGGGAAGGTACCGTTCCCGTTGGTTTTGTATGGAACATTGTTGAAATCGAGAGAGAATACCCGCCCGGTGGTGGGGACGAGTTCGAACCGGGAGGCAATACCCTCGATTTCGAAGTTACCTCAGTGGAGCTACTTAGCCAATTCAAGATGATTCTGACTGGCCCAAATGGCTACCTGGCACTATCAAAGGACGGGGGGAACATAGTCTCCCAGCAAATGGTGCCTGTTTCGAACGTGACCGTGTTCAATGCAGTGGTAATGCAAGATGCATTTAGGGGAGTTGTCATTGGAGACTCGGGGCTGGTAATTCGTACTGAAAATGCGGGCGAGGAAGAATTCGTTGGTTTCGAGGTGACTGACTTCAACGACTTCGGCCAGTTCGTGGACTACTCGAAAGAGAGGTTGATGGATGGATTGGTCGCTACGGTAAAGATCGTTCTCTTCGGGATCGCAATGGGTTTCACGATTGGAGTCATACTGTCGATGCTGAAGACGTCACCAACCTCATTGAAGAACGTCGCCCAGATGAATAGGTTCCAAATCCTGTCTATGGTCGTGATTCCATTTTGGGTTGTTTCCCAATTGATAATTGGCACAATAATGAGGCTGAAGAACCCAATAGACAGGCCTATGTCCGTACTTCGAGAGAAGTCGGCACATATTGCAGCTAGTAGGCCAGTGAACGTATTTGCCATTCGTTTAGTTGGATTGGCACTACTTGTTTTGGGCTATTTGCAGATTACCGGGACCTTTGAAGAGGTTAGGAGCCTGAACCTGGATGGCTGGGAGCATATCTACGTTCCAGTTGGTGCTCCACGAGCCTTCGCATCTATACTCCTGGGGATTGGTTTGCTCATCTTGGGTGTGATTTTTGCCTCATGCAACGGCGACTTCTCAATAAAGGAGTTCGACGTTGGTTCGACTGGGAAGAAATTATCCCTCAACCCCTGGGGACTAAGGCCACTAAACGCCCTAGCAACGGTATATACCGACTTTTTCCGAAACACACCGCTAATTGTTCAATTCATGTTTATTCATTTCGGACTTGAACTAGGAAGAAGGGTCCAGGAGCCCGGTCTGGACTTATTCGACTTCGAATACCTGAAGGACAATGCAAACTTTCTGACAAACATTATCGTGACCTACGAGACTGATCTGTCGTCCCCGGCCTATGGACATCCCATTGGTGGAGTTCTGGAAGACAGGGCATACATCAGTGCAATCTTTGCTTTGGGACTAAACTCAGGTGCTTACCAATGTGAGACAATAAGAGGGGCGATTGCGGCAATTCCATCGGGACAGATGGAGGCAGGTAGGAGCATTGGACTAAATTACATGCAGACGATGAAACTGGTAATTATGCCCCAGGCAGTTAGGATTTGCATTCCTCCGCTTGGGAACGAGATGGTGAACCTAGTCCTGAACTCTTCACTTGCGATGGTAATCGGGTATGCCGAGATAACCAGGCAGGGGAAGCTGATCATTGCAACAACATTCCAGATTTTCTGGACTTGGGGAATGGTGATGATCTCGTATTTCGTAATCACGTGGACCCTGGCATTGATACTAAGGTATCTAGAAGACAAGACAAGGATACCAGGTTTGGGAATCTCCGGAGGTGCATGAATGTCGGATTCTATCCTTAGCGTGGAGAGCATGGAGAAGACGTACGTAGGCGGTGTGCATGCCGTAAGAGGAGTTTCTTTCGAAGTCCACGAAGGTGAGTCGCTAGCAATAATCGGATCTTCGGGAAGTGGCAAATCCACGGTTCTTAGGTGCATTAATCGATTGATTGAGCCGACCAAGGGGATTGTGCGCTTGAAAGGAGAGCAGATCAATACTCCTGCTGCGAACATCAACGACGTAAGATCAAGGATTGGCATGGTATTCCAGTCATTCGAGCTGTTCGCCCACCTCAGAGTTATGGACAATGTGACCTTAGGGCTCAGACACGTCAGGCGAATGGGCAAGGAAGAGGCAACTGAGGTTGCCAGGCAAGTTCTGGAGAGGGTGGACATGCTGGACAGGGTTGATGCCTATCCTGGAAACCTCTCAGGGGGCCAGAAGCAGAGGGTAGCCATAGCAAGAGCACTTGCAATGAAGCCAGAGGTGATGCTCTTCGATGAGCCCACAAGTGCGCTGGATCCAGAGTTGATTGGTTCAGTCCTAGAGACAATTCGGGGTCTTGCAGAAGAAGGTATGACAATGGTGGTGGTGACTCACGAGATAGGATTCGCAAGGGATGTGGCAGATAGGGTACTCTACATGGACGAGGGATTGGTTGCCGAGGAGGGTCCGTCTTCGATTATCGACAATCCCAAGACGAGTAGGATGAAGGAGTTCCTCTCCAGCATCAACGAATGACTAGCAGCTTGAGACTGGGGCCCATGATTCAGTGGAGCCTGACTTTTCGAACTCGTAGAATGTTTCTGAAACGGCAGATGATTCTGCCCCCCAAGGATCTGACTGAGTGACCTCAACAGAAAATGCGTAGCAGCCATAATCTCCTGAACTATGGAAATCGGAAAGTGGAATGTACATCCGATCAAATTCTGTTGCGGATTCTGAGCCGTCCAATGGCAACTCCGAACCATAATCTCCAACTTGGAATTCTCCGTCGCCAAATTCTCCGTTGGAGTCTTCCCATGTTGCAATGCCATTTACTACTGTTATTGGAGGGTAGTTAACAGCCATGTCTGTTCCTTCGGATAACGTTGCTGTGACATTATAGCTTGCCAGGGGCATCCCCCCGGGTCTACTATTCCCAATTGCGTCCAATCCAATCCATGTGGTCAGCACCACGCCCAGAACGCAATTGTCAGTATCGCCACTGCAGTCTGAACCAGTTCCCATGTAACCAAAGGACTCTGTCTGGACTTCCTCAACTGTCCTAAAGAGGTGATTTGAGTCTAGTTTGTAACTATCACTGGATTCACCGGTGTCTACCGAGACTACGTAGCCTGTGCCATCAGGATTACCAGAGTAGAAATCTGAGACAGTTAGGGTCAGAAGGCCATAATCACCAAAACCATCGGCCCTGTCAATTGAAAATGCTACAGAATCAGACCAGACCTCGGAGCCAGAAAGAGATACTGTTACTTCCGCCGAATCTATCGAAGTAGAGAATAAACCTCCGGACTGTCTAATCTTGAGATCTATCTCTGTTGAGTCTATAGAAAGGGAGCTTTCGGAGATTGTAATCGAGGATGTTGAAACGCTGCTAGCGATGAATGGAGATGCGGCCAACAACAAATAGACAACTGCGAGTACCCCGACAAATTTCCCATCTATTGCATTCCAAACTAGATAAAATGAAGCCCCTAGCAATCCGACCGGGACGATTCCAGACCATGCGAAGTTGCTTTGAATACTTGGATTGGCGAGAAGCCACGAAAGAAGGAAGGCCCCCAAACCCATCCCTATGCCATAGGAGAGTTGCTTTCCTCCCAATAACAATCCGGATTCTTGATCTGAGTTTTGCTCTGATGATATTTCGGCTAATACGGTGCCATCTGACATCTGCTCCATCGCCTTGCCCAGAAGTCCTCCGCCTTGCATGACGCCCACCTAGCGAACCAACGTCTAGTCTGGTAGTTATCAATCCGTTGCCTTTTGGGATTAGCACACGCAGAAACTAGAGCAAACGAGTTTCCAGAGGGGTTACGTTGCCATCTTTATCCAATATTGGTTCCTCTTGTTTAGGCCTCTTGCCGACCGCTGCGCCGGCCAATGCTGCCATCATCATAGTCCCAACCAATTCGAAGCCTGGGAGGTATACTCCTCTGATGTAGATGGTCATAACTTGGACTTGGTAGTTAGGAATTCCCTCTGTCCTAACAGAGTATTCCGAGGTGGCCTTGAATTGAAGAGAGAAGTACTTGTCAGTCCAGCCTTGGTTCTTCGGGGTCCTCATCTGCACTCGGAACTTCTCAGGGGGTGCGAGGGAGTCTATCTCCTGGGATATCAAGGGCAGGCTCAGTTGGAAGCCAGCATCATTCAGCTCGTCGTAAATCTGAATCTCGACATTGAACTTGTCTCTGGCGTTTCCATCGTTGTATACATCGAAAATGAGGGTATAATCGACCTTGGGCCGTAGTTGAATAAATGCGAGTTCTGAACCTACCCTCAATCTACTAAACTGCTTGAAAACGGTTAGGACTTTGGCTTCTGTTGGAGTGGTCGTCCCCGAAACAGGAGCACCTCCCCACTGTGTGACTGTACCAGTGATAGTAACTACTTGCTGGCCCTCTGGCATCCTGAGGTCGGCTCTTGCAGCGACTTGGAAAGAGGTGTCTCCCGGTGGAACTGTGGCCGATCCTGGTCCAGCAACTGCAATTACGCCGGACTGGTAGGTCAGTTCGACCTTCTCAGAAAGAGTAGTTGGGTTGGTAAGTGTGCAATAGATTACGGTAGTCCTGGTGGAGCCGGGATAGACGTCTATTGGTTGAGGCTGGTCACAAGTAAGCGAAACGTCTGGAGAAGTCTGTGCCTGAACCGCCGCTACGCCCGACAAAAGGCTGAGGAAGTACACTGCCAGTATTGTCAAAGGAACTCTAAAGGACGCACTCATCAGAAAATCCTCTGCAAAGACCGTATTTGAGGCTTCGCCCGGGTCGGACGCTCAATGAGTCGAAATCGGAGGATAGCGCAATGGTGGCCCCGACCGGATTTGAACCGATGACCACTCGGTTATGAGCCGAGCGCTCTAACCAACTGAGCTACGGGTCCCATCCTCCTCCCGCATGCATTGTGAAATGAACCTTATCGAAGGAGGCTGGTTGGTCACCTGATGGAGTCGAATTTGTGCCATTTGGTATGGGAAATGCAACTTGGTGAGTCGCAAATCACCTAGTGTAACCCTTATTTTCCCAATCCCAGTGGCATTACGGGCGATAGCATGGATGACAAGGGAAACATGGCAATAGGAATAGGCGCGATGCTGCTACTGGTGAACGTATTAGTTGGCGTAACAGGAGTGGTTGACGGACTGATCGAGAGCAACGTAGAGGCTGCAGTAGCGGAAGGATATGATGGACTCGATGAGAATGGCGAGCAAAACTACTCTGCGGACTATGACGATGAATGGCTGGTTTCTACCGCTGAGAGGGTATACTTCGCCAACTCCATCACTAACCCCGATGAGGTCCTAGGTGGATCAGACGCCACTTACGAGATGATGGGGCCGTTCGTCTACGAAGTGACAACTACTAGGGAAATCCTAGACTTTGACTATGACGCTGGAGCAATTACATACTCGGAGTACGATGTGTTCGAGTGGTGTGAGAACTGCACCTGGACTGATGATGAAGGTATAGAGCACGACTCGGTATCCGGAGACACGAACGTCACGCAGGTGAACATCCTGTGGAACACCCAGAGAATCGGCGGGATGGGTTCCGGAATTGAGTACGGAGAGATTTTCGCAAAAGGAATGTTTGCGGCTCAGATGATCGAATTCGACCTATCTAACAGGGCCCCTAGCATTTGGGCCTCAGAGGAGATTGAGAAGATTGCTCTAGATGCGGGGGGCTCAAGATTCGGAAACGGTAGCGTGGAAAGGGCAGTACTATTGGATGCTTATCAGCAAATAGATCATTCAAACAATAGCGCAACGGATGGTACCATGACATTGGCAGAAATTGAGAGCCATGTTGATGCTAAGTCCCTGTTCTATAACCTGAAGGACGAGGACGGAGTATGCATTGCCTTGACCTGTGACATCGGACCATTCCTGATTGCTAGCATGGGGGCACCTAGCGATACTGTGTCGGCACAGAGGGCTGAGCTCTTTGGGTATGAAGCTGGAGGATGGACAGCACAGATGGACTGGGCCGTCTATTCATTGGCCGCGACTCAGTTCGTCGCAAACGGGGGCGGCGTTGAAGTAAACAATCAAACTGATCAACTGAAGGAGAGGTTCGAAGAAGTCAGTGGGGTCACAATCGTCGACCCGGTCACTCTGGACAACCTCCTGTTCAACGAGAGTGTCGGGCTGCTTACCTCATTCGAAGTGAGTGGGATTCCGCTCCCTGGCATGGTAATCGGGCTTCTTCTGCCACTGCAAAGTGGGAATTACTTCGAAGCCATGACCACTTACAATGTTGGCCTGCTTACAATTGCAAGCCTAGCAGATTACGTAGAACAATGGGTAGGTTTGGGCATTACTGGCGCGCCGAGGCAGTTCGAGAGCATTTTGTCCGGGGGTCAAGGGGCAATGGCATCGAATGACTGGTGGCTAGCATCATTCGGTAACTATGATCCACTCGGTGGCACTTACATCCCAATTGGAATGAACAGAGAGGGTTTCGCAGGAATGGCTGACCTCAGTGCAGAGAAGTCCGACTTCATACTTAATGATCCGGAAATCGGCCTCAAGTCCTCTTTCCCTGCCTCTTTCATGTACGGCGAGCTGTCGGGCATGTCACTCCCAGATTCGGAAGGGGTACAGCATGTCTGGGACGATGCATACGTAGCTTCCCTTTACGACATTCCCGTCGAGGCTGCTCATGCCCTTAGGGACTGGGTCGGCAACTTCTACTTCGACACAGTGATGCCCGTACTACTGAACTTCGTAACTGGGAACACTGCTTACTCGACCCAGCCCGTGAGCAACTGGCTCTATGGTTGGAACGATGCCGTGAACACATACTTCGGATTCTTCCCATGGGTTAGCCTCGAAACAAATGACACCTACTTTGGTTCTGGATACTGGGAGAACGTTTCTGGATACTGGGAGAACGGCATTGGAGAGGAAGACCCAGATAATGACACTTGGATAAATGCCACTAGCACCTGGATAGTTGGAGTTAGTACAGGAGATAGATCCGTGTACAAGATGAGCACTAGGGGGGAAACTGTGGGTCAGAGGATTTCGCAGGGATACATCAACTCGGATGGGAATGGTCTTTGCGACTACGATTATGACGCGAATGGTAGCTTCATAGAGTTCGAAGTTGATTGCACTGAGAACCAGATATATGGGATGACGGAGCACCTGCCCTGGAGAGCGCCCCACAGGGAGCAGGCAGCTGAAGGCTTGCTCTCGGCCCACGTAGGAAACAACGAGACCGTTCTGAGTGGGACGGTCGGGGGCCTAGTAGCGAACCCCCAGGCATCTTTCGACCTCAACCTAATTGGATATGCCATAGCACACTCGGAAGTAGTAGGGGACACCACTTACAAGGGGATTGACATGGTAGAGCATAGTGTGGCCCTAGATCCGGCCAACAACCAGATTCAGGGGAAGCTGATTGGTTCCGACACTTTCGTCGATGCAATGCCCGGGGCCCTTCCAGTATACCTCGGAGCGGAGCTTGACATGAAGGTAGAGCCAGTATCCACTGCCTTGATGTACGGCAAGGTGAAGGTCACATTCTACCTCGATCAAAGAGGGCCCGGTTCAATGAATCCCGATTTCTCGGAGAATAGCACTGACGTACTACCTGTATTCGAGATCCACTCTTTCAGCGAGATTGGAGATGAGGATGCAGAGAGCTTCAGGGGCGCAGTAAGCGACAATATGGGAGTGATGGGTTGGACAAACCTCGGTGGCGATGCAGGGGCTCCCCTGAGCTACCTTCACGGAATGATCGGCCTTCTCTACGTATTGTCAATTTCGATGATTGGTTGGGGAGCAAGGGCTTCAACTGAGTCATAGAATGATTAGGTCGGCTCCCTCCGCTCATGCAGAGGAGGTGGGTCACTGAGGCTTAGGCACATCGATAGGATGCGCGCAATAGCGGTACTCTTCATGGTCGAGGTGCATACTGCGGCCATAATCCCACCAGAAGGAGTGACAGTGGGTGATCCAGCAGCATTTGTCGCTGCTGCATTTGGCGGGATGGCAGCGCCGATGTTCGTCACAATATCTGGCTGGGGGATGTATATGAGTGCCCGAAGAAGGCATTCTGAGGGGATATCTGCATCAGATTGGGGCAGATGGATTGTTCCTCGCGTCCTACTTCTGGTAACTTGTCAGGTAATTGTCAACCTATTGCTAAACGTCGAAAGGGGAGGGAGGTTCGAATGGCAGACCCCAGGAGTACTGACGCTTCTGGCAATAGCCGCGATTCTTTCTCCTTTCCTCTCAAGGATGTCATTCTCAGCCAGGTCCACGTTGATGCTACTCGCTTGTGCATCGCCACTGGCATTAGGGGATGCAGCCAGTCCGGAGTTAGGTTGGTTCGATAGGGTCGGTTCCGAGGGAGCTTCCCAGTGGTTCCAACGTCTTCTTGTCAATGGCACATATCCAGTGGCACCGTGGATCTTCTACGTCCTTCTTGGAACAATAGTCTTCGATCTACAAGGAGAACCCGAAGCAAGGGAGAAGGGGATAATGATGGGACTACTGGCAACGATTGCGACAATTTTCATATCGGTTTTCGAAGGGATGGACTGGGCCCTCACGGAGGGTGAAGCGGTCCTGACTTTCTTTCCGGCCAGCATGCCATTCCTGGTTGTCTCCGGCACCATGGTGGTTCTGGCAATGCGTCTCCTAGAGGGTTCCGAGGCAGAGGGGGGGGAGCCCTCCCTTGGAGGGAGTCTCGCATTCCTGGAGCCCGCAGGGCGACTGTCTCTGACAATCTACGTCTCCCACTTCGCTGTTCTTGGACTTGCGGCCTTGGCTCTTGATGGAGAGCCCAGGCTGTCACTTGCTTCGGCATTCTGCGTCACGATTGCCCACACCTTGGTTTGGATACCGCTTGCTATCGCGCACGAGAGGTACATGCCCTCATTTTCACTCGAGAGCATACTCAGGGCAAGTCAGTCAGGAAGGTAGTCAGTCGTCCATGAAATAGGGCCGAACCATGACTCCCTGTCCTCGTTGGATGCCTGGATGCGTGCGTAGTAAGTCGTCCCACAGCAGTCGAGTCCTGTGATTCCCTGGGATTCGTTGCCGAGGTCAGTACCGCCTACGACCAAGCTTTCTGACCATGAGGGCGGGTGCTCGCCACCGTCGCTGGTCCCATAGTGGATAGTTAGGGTGATGTCCGTCCCGTTGTCGTAAGTCTCCCAGTTGACTGTCGTGGAGTTCGCAGTCGTGCCAGAAACGTAGAGGTCCCTGAGTATAGCTGGGTATTGGAAGTATTCGTCCCTAAGGGGGTCACCTACCCACACCGGAAGGTGCTCCAGGGATTCGAATGTCGACTGCTCCAGGGGGAACCCCCATGCCGAGTGGTAAGGGGCCAGGTTGTAGCCAGTTGCCTCCGAGAGGTGCAACACCCATGCATTGAACTCCTCCAGGTCATTGCCCGGGACCTCTGATGCTGGCAGGTCGTAATACACCGAAAGAGCGTCTGTGATAGGTTGCCATGACCATTCCTCCTTGACTATCAGGTATGTGTCGAGTGCGATCCAGACCGACCAGTTTGCGATGTTCGAGCCGTCCTCGAAGTAGGTTTCCATCCTAGCAGCCCTCTGCTCTGGATCGACTGCCCCGTGACCCTCGACGCCCACTAATTCCTCCATCAGGTACACGCTGGCGAAGTTGCAACTCGTTTCCGTGGTTCCCGGTAGCGTGGATGGCATCCACTGGTGGTTGTGACCCAACTCGTGAAACATCCCCCAGTCGCCGTTCTCGCCCATGTATGAGACGTTGACCACTCCGGCTACGCTGAGGTCGTGAGCCATGAAGGGATATCCCGAGTGCATCCAACCAACGGAAATCTGGGCGTCGAAAACTGCCCTCTCTATCCTAGGCCAAGGGAGGTACCCATAGAGCTCGTGCTCCATGAATAGGGCCTCGTCCCACCAGTCCATCAGTTCGTCGGGATTGTCCAAGTCCCGTATCTCGTGACTCGGGACGGTCAGAATGAACAGGTCGCTGCCAATCTCTGCCCAAGGGGCCGGATCGTGTCGGTACTGCTCTATCCACTGGAACAGGTTAGTCTCGCCATGGATGTACTGGGGTGCCTTGACGGCGTTGGAAATGGTTACCTCGAAATCTCCCAGCGTCGAACCCGCCTCGATTGCTACGTATATCGGCCCACCGAATGCGTTTCCGACTTCGATGAGATAGTCGTCGACATGCCACCATCTAGCTATCTGGGGGTGCCTATGCAGCTGGTCCTTTCCCCAGAGGCTGTCACTGTGAGCACCGACAAGGATGTAAGTGCCTGAGTCGACTAAATGCGGAGGGAAGGAGACTGTGACGACATCACCCGCTGCCGCATATAGGCCCGTGGTCATCCTGATGTGGGAACGGGCCCCCGAGTAGCCGAAGTTGCTCGGCAGACCGCTCTGGTTTCCGTCGATGGTTATCGTTCGGGAAATCCTAGAGGCGTTCGCTGGAACCTCGCCGGGGAACTCAATGTGGCTCGGGTGGGCTGTAAGCTCGTTTGCTGGGCGGCCCTGGGTTAGTGCCGCCTCCACGCGTAGCAAGGTGTCTGCGACGGGGTCCTCGCCCAGATTGTGGCCTACGTCGTCCCATAGGGTCCCATAATCTATGACAGTCCATCCTGATTGGTTAACTACGTCCCTCAAGGGCCCCCAGAAATCG
>JAKURM010000029.1 GCA_022449945.1 Candidatus Thalassarchaeum sp.
ATAGGAGTCAGGAAGAGCCTGCATTGCAGATTGAGTTCTCTAAGCCAGGTGTTACCGACATTCTGTGTGCAATTCCATTGAATGATTGCACGGGAGAGTTTTGGTTTTACTACTCGAACAACGAGGATGGGATGACTGCAGAGGCAAACTTCCCTGTGATCAACATGACTGATGCAATCGTAGGTGATGAGTCCCCTAGTGAAGAGGGCGGACGCGGAGGAGGGTTGCCAGGATTCGGATTGGTTGCCGGACTGGTTGCCATGGCTATGGCGGCCTTCGCATCTCAGACAAGAAAGGATTGAACGGATCTCTCTGGTCATCTGATTCCCATTTCTGAAGGATAACCTCAAACTGCTGGGCGCTCATGGCCCTTCGATGGAAAGAAGGGTGGTGTGTGCATTCCTCGTAATCCTAATGTGCTCCTCTACGCTCTCTGCTCCATCGTCGGCACAGTCATCCAATTCAGGTCAACCGTCACCAATCGACAACATTCTGCACTTCTGGGGTAACGAGGACGCCTCGGACTGCTGGGAGAACTTCGACCCACAAGGAACGTCGGGTTCTGCCGAACAGGGATATGGAGAGGAAGTTGATGGCGGCGATGCAGAGAGGCTCGAGGTGAGCATATCTTGCCGGATGAAGTTCTCATTCGAGGAGAACGTATACCTCAACCCCACGGGGAAGATCGCAGTCGAGTTCGGACTCAGGCTGGATCACGCGGATGCCGAATCCGACGAGGACGAGGACCTGACTATCACCCTGATGAAGGGAAACGTGGAAATCGACCGCAGGTCTTTTCCCAACGTAGCTACTAACGAGGACGTGCAGCTGTCTTGGGAACTAGACGTCGGGGAGAACTCCACCTGGTGGAATAGGAGCGAAGGGGAGCCAAGCGTAAGGTTCGAGATTTCCAAGGTCGGGTGGGATGCATCTGGAACTCCTTGTAGTGGTCCGCTGCAGCTGCTCAAGTGTGGTGGCACATTCCGCCTATACTACTCTAACAACCAAGAGGGTTTGCGCTCACAGATACAATTCCCCATAGCCGACGCTCCGGAAGTGAACGAAGAGACCGATTCGGGGGATAAGAAGACGCCGGGATTCGGTTTCCTCGCAAGTTTGGCAGCAGTTTGCTTGGCCTTCACAGCTCATCGAAGGAGACATCAGACTCCTCCCCGCTATCCAGCTCCTTGATCCTGACCTTTCCTTTGCTCCACTCCTCGGGCATGACCATCACCAACCTTCCGGCACCAACCCTCTCAGCGTGCTTGAAGACCCATTTCATTCTCTTATCCTCCAATACCAGGTCGACGCTGTGCCCCTTGGAGCGCAGGGAGCTCGCGACTCGCATCGAAGCACCTCGTAACTCTGGGCCCATGCTGAACACCACGTCGGACACGGACGATGGGATATCAGGGACGAGTCCCTTTGAGCTCAGTAGCTCCATGACTACCATATCGCCAAAGCCGAATCCTGTAGCGGGCAAGTCCTTCCCACCAAGGGTTCCTATTAGCCTGTCATACCTTCCACCACCACATATGGCACGCAGTTCACCCGCCCTGTCATGGGCTTCGAACACCGGACCGGTGTAGTAGGCGAGGCCTCTGACTACAGAGGCGTCGAACTCTACCCAGTCTCCTATTCCATATGATTCGACTAGGGAGAAAAGTGAGGATAGTTCTCTGACAGATTCGCTGTCGGAGCCCAATGCTGACTCGAGATCCCGGAATTCGCTGATTCCAAGCACAGACTGGATAGTGGATATGGATTCGGATGCTATCCCTAATTCTGCCAGTTGGGCTTGGATGGCATCCTCCGGAAGCTTGACCATCTTGTCGACGATTATGCATGTCTTGGCGAACTCTTCCCCTTCGATTCCTAGTGAGCCCAAGACCTCCTCTAGCACCTTTCTACTGCTTACCTTGATTACGAGGTCATCCTCGGTCAGCCCAACGCTGCGGAAGAAGTGAGTTAGAGTCGATAGCAACTCAGCATCCGCCTCTATCCCTTCCGCTCCCCAGATATCCACGTTCCACTGATAGTGCTCCCTTCCCCTGCCTCTCTGAGTTCTCTCGTACCTCCAGCATTGGGGGATAGAATACCATTTGATGGGGAGCGGCAGAGCCCCGGATCTAGCCATAACCATCCTCGCTAGCGAAGGTGTCATCTCAGGACGTAGGGCCACTTTGCGCCCTCCCTTGTCCTCGAAGTTGTAGAGCTGTTTTGTTATCTCCTCTCCCGCCTTCCTAGTGTAGAGTTCCTCGGTCTCTAGTACAGGGGAGTCGTACTCCTCGAATCCATGCGCAAGGGCAGCGGAGTGGAACTTCTCGAAAAGCCAGTTCCTGGCCCTCATGTCCTCTGGGTAAAAGTCCCGGGTGCCTCGAACGCCCTTCGTCACGGCTTCGCCAAGAACGGGGTCACTTCAAGCCCTACGTCGTTCTCGGAATGCATCTAGCCTTTCTTTGCGTGTGACTCTGCCGTCCGCGAGGGGGAATGCGTAGAACCTGAGGGCCAAGAAAGTTAGGAAGCCGAATGCAGAGGTGTTGATCACCCACGAGACCAACTGGCTGATTCCGATTATCTCGAACATGATGTGGAAGGTTGCTGTGGAAACTGCCCACAGAACTCCGTACACAGTCATTAGCTTGGCGAAACTAGAGCGGATTTCGGAGTCCGACTCGAAAGTTATCCACCTGTGCAGGGCATAGGCCTGCACCGAGCTAATCAGGAATGAAGTGGCCCATGCAACAGTCTCGACGTATGGAGTCCATGAGTTGTAGTTGTTGAAGAACAGGTATAGCGCTGCGAAGATTGCGACGTTGAAGCAACCTACTGCACAGTACATCGCGTACTCCTTGAGCAACTTGGCCCAGGGATACTCATCGCTTACCAGCATCAAGAGCCCCTCATCCAGTCCGAGAGCGTGTGGGCGATATGAACAGGGACGTCTTCTGCGAGAATCCCGGGTCCCTTTTCCTTAGCCGCGCCTTTGCCAGCCTCCCGTATTAGTGCGCAACCGAGCCTAGCAGCCGGCCAAGAGGGCATTCCCTGGGCCATCAGGCCGCCGATAGTGCCGGCTAGAAGGTCCCCCGTTCCTCCTACAGCCATTCTCGGATGTCCTCCGGTTGCGAAGCCTTGCCTCCCCCCAGGTCCCGTAAGTTGATCGATTGGCCCAGTGATCACGATTGTTGAGTCCTCGTCGGAGCAACCGGATAGTGCCTCGGAGGGGCTTGTTTCCTCGAGCCACCTATCGGCCTCTCCCTGGTGGGGGGTTGCAACACCCACTAGCCCATCAGGCCAGAAACCCTTGGGAAGCGCCGCAATTGCGTCGGCGTCTACAACTGTCGGGACTCTCCTGGTCGATGCGAGTTCTAGGATTGCCCTTGCCGCTTCCGTAGTTTGGGACTCTCTACCGAGGCCGGGACCGAGGACCATGGCATCTGGACTCCTCCCCGAATCCAGGATCTCTACGATGGCATCTACCGAACCCATTGTTAGAAAGTCGTTTTCTGGCAACGCCTCAGGAATCAGGCTGGCTGGCCACTCGGACCTATCAGCAGCAACTCTTGGCATGGCGACGTGCACGATATCGCAGCCGCTCCTGGCAGCTGCGAGCCCCGAGAGAATGGGGGCGCCATGGTAGGGTCCGCCTCCGATGACTAGGAGCCTCCCTCGATCACCCTTCCTTGCTCCCTTCTGCAATTTAGGGTACCTGCTAAAGTCCCCTTCACCGCAGTCCTGTACCTCGTCAGGCCAAGGAAGTTCCGAGATTCTAATTTCCCCGCAATCTGAGGAGTCCATCCCCTTCTTCAGGGAATGGAATGTGAGCGTACTGTCTGCTGCAAGGCAATCCTGTCCTCCGAGTCCCGAGGGTATGTCGCAAGCTAGGACAGCCGTACCCAAACTCCTTGCCCAGTCAGCGATGTCCGAAATAGGGGCCCTGAGAGGCGAACCCGGACCTCCTCCCCCAGCCCCTAGGAGGCAGTCCACGACCAAGTCCCAGTCTCCCTCTGGGACCGAGGGCCAGACGTGGATTACTACTGATTTGTCAGCCATTCCTCTTGCATATGACGAAGGTTCTGTCTTGGAATTGCGGTGGCTTGCTAATACGGTTGCCCTCGCGGAAAGGGAGCCAGAGCAAGACGCGACGAAGCCATCCCCCCCATTGTTTCCCGGTCCGCACAGGAACAGTACCCTCCCACTCCCCGCCATTTCAGAGACTGCTCGTGCTAGGCTCTCCCCTGCCGCCTTCATTAGCTCGATCTCGTCTATACCAATGATGGTGGCGTTCTTGTCGAATACAGCGACCTCTTCCCAGTGCATTACCCAGCGAGAGCGGTCCGTCATCGTCACCAACGTACCTAGGCGATCTCAGCGTCGATGGCTGTCTTTCCGCCTCTTGTTTTCCCATCGGCATAGGGAATCTCGGGGATCTCCTCGCCAGCAATCAGAACGAACGGATCGTCCCCACCTGGAAGCATGTCGATTGGGACATCGGCTCCCTCAGGGACGTTTCTGAAAACGGGCCGGGATATCAGTAGCTTGTTGAAACCGATGAATAGTGCTGCAGTGACTCCCCAGAACAAAAAGATGATGGAAATCCCATGGGGATTGGCGGGATTCCACGGGTCGTCGACGTTGGCTAGTAAGTCGACGAAGTATGATAGCATCAGAACGGTGAACATAATGGGGAATCCAAGATACATCACTATGTCCCACCACCTTCCTATCCACCAGTCGTTGTCTCCCGTATTGATGAAGTCGTCACGGAATGCAGAAACGCCGTGGTTGATGTAGTCCATGAAGTCGAATCCCTCCAGATCATTCTGTTCCTGCCAATACTTGTACCTAGACCACCCATATTTCCAGATCGTGTACGCCATGAACAATCCGCTGAACATGAGACCATAGCCCCATATGTGGTCCTGGACCTCTAGGAACTGTGGGAAACGCACCCCAGTGGTCGGGTCCATCTTGATCCATAGTACGGCACTAGGGAGCCCGAATAGGAAGATTGCAAGCCCAGTTAGTGCGACTGAGCGCGAACGTTCGAATCCGTGATCAACGAAGTTCCTAACGCATAGCTCCACGGTGGATATCATCGAGGTAAGAGCAGCGAACGAAAGAGCCAGGAAGAAAACTGCGACCATTACAAGCTGCACGACTGGCCCTCCTGGTGCCTGAGCGAAAACCTCGGGCAGTACTAGGAAAGTGATAGCAGAGCTGCCTCCGCTCACGGATCCTAGTGGGTCTGCTGAAACGGAGAAGACCGCCATCATTACCGTAAGTCCGGCGATGATGCTGATGCTGTTGTTAGCTAGACACATAGTAGCCGCGTTAAGAGTCGTGTCCTCGTCCTTCCTCATGTATACTGAGTAGGTGATTGCCATGCCCATGCCGGCTGAGCATGACCATGCAGACTGGGACAGGCCGTTTATCCATGTCTCGGGCTGGACTAGGTACTCCGGTTGGATGCTGAACATGTAGATGAATCCGTCAAGAGATCCGTCCTTCACGTCCATCACGAAGGCGAGGAAGAGTGCTATGAATAGGAGGGCGAACAGTGAAGGCAGCAGTGTCACGTTTGCCTTCTCAATCGCCTTTGCCCCTCCCCAAATGGCAGCCAGAGTGATGAGGACTGTAATCCACTGGAAGAAGATGACCTGCATAGGGTTCTCTAGGAAAGTGTTCCATACCTCTATTGTGTCTACACCTTCCGAAAGACCCCCTCTAATCGCTATTTGGAAGTAGTTCAGGCACCATCCAGTTACAACAGCATAGTAGAAACCTATTGCTACATTTATCCAAGCCGTCCACAAACCCATCCAAGCGAATCTCCTTCCAGCAAAGATCCTGAATGTCCCAACCGTGCCTACCCTGCTCCTCTTGCCGAGAGCGAATTCTGCGATAATCAGTGGAACCGACCAAAGGAAAAGGAAGATTAGCCATGGAATCAGGAAAGACCCCCCTCCATTCGCTCCGACCATCCTAGGGAATCTCCAGATGTTCCCGGTGCCAATCGCTGCTCCAATAGTTGCGAAGATAAGTCCCAGCCTACCACTGAACTGGTCGCTTGACTGCTTAGTCTCGGAATCCATCCTATCCCCTCAATTTCCCTTTCCGGGATTTTTCAGAACAGATGTTGGAGCCTCTTCCAAGGGCATTCCCAGTATTCTTTCGTCCTCCGAAAACATCTCCCTGAGAGAGAACCCCAGGCCTCCCCAGACGAAGCTAGCAATCACGAGGAACATCAGAATGCTCAGAATTGCGTCCCCGAATCCGGCCCTGTATGGTATTGACAACTCGTAGTAGTTACCTCCATCTTCCACGGATGGGTAGGTGAACGGGAATGCACCATTGGTGGTACCTAGCATCGCCTTGTACTGGATTTTCCCCACTGAAGTGTCTGGTAAAGGAATGTGGCTGACCAGCCGAGTCCCATTGGAGCCGTCTAGGAGCGCGCAATCCTCGAATGTCTCGTTAAACCCGGACATCTCCCATGGAACCTTTACCCATTCAGTCGGACCGAAGTCGTTCTGTTGCCTAGTGGGCTCTACGAACCGCCACATGAGATGTGTAATTTCCTCGTCCGGGCTGAAAGGAAAGGTCGGATCCAAACAGAGTCCGATCGGAATGTCGCCCTTTGATGGAACGGCCACATCGTTTGGAGGTTCCAGCCACTGTGTTGACGTGGTGTTCTCTATTCCCACAATGGCCCTGTATCTGGGGTCATCGGCCATCTCAACCATGTAGAAGGGTACTCCTAGGTTCCTCACAGCGATGTGAGCGATATCTTCCGGGTTCTCGTGAAACGCATTTCCAATCTCAATTGTATAGCAGTAAGAGTTGTGAACACCATAATGCCAGTCGCAGAAGTCTCCGGTAGTGGGGTAGAGCTCTGAAGACTGCATTGGTGCGTAATCTGTCATCTGCCCCATCACCTGCCCGTGATAAACCAGATACTCGTCGTCTGGGGAGTAGCAGTTAGTGCAATGCCCCCAAGGCCAGAGAACCAGTTCCGAGAATGAGTGCCAAGTAAGTGTGGACTTGAAGTCTGAGGCGCCGTCCAAGTCGTCGTCATTCATCTCTGTCAAATCCTGAATGAACTTGGTCTCAGGCTCGGTGTTACCCCCTAGCCAGTCCTCATCTGTCTGTCCGTCCGCATCATCGTCCTTGCCGTCGACGTGATCTTCGTTCACTAGCCCGTCGCCGTCGTTGTCCTCGTAGTTCACTGGTCCGTTGTAGACGTCGTTATTGGGCCCATCCGCATAGCAAAAGCCCGGAAAAAGAGGCCCTGTAGCACCTAGTGGAGCCCCCCATTCAAACTGATAGTTGCGATTTAGATCAACTCCATCGCACCCCTCGTCAACTTCCTCGTCGATGTCAGGAATTGGAGTTACCCCCGTATGTGTGTTGTCTCGCAGGTTTTTCCTCCATCCGCTCTGGTAGCAATTCTCCCAAGCGGTCTCTCCACAGTATTCCTCCCTGTCGTACCGGTTTCCATCTACATTTAGTAGGGGAATGAGGTATATCTCTCGGGTATTTACCATGTCCGTAATGAACTGCTCGCTGAAGTCCTCGTCAACCCCGAGATCCCCAGGGCCGCAGGGATTTCCGTCACCATTGCTGTCCTGGAAAGACGAGTTCAGCATCAGGCAGTCGCCATCATTGTCTATGCCGTCCCAACCGTCTTCGTCAATCAATCCGTCGCCGTCGTTGTCCACTCCTGCCTTGCCGTAGTAGAAGGCAATTGTTTCCAAGAAGAACATTGGGACCTCATAGGACATCCACTCCCTAGCATGGTGGTTCCCTACGAGCATTACATCCGGACGGTCTTCGTAGTTCCCATCATCCCCATTGAAGTCGTTGTACTCTCCACCCTGGACGTTTCCTGTGATCTTCATCCATGGGCTGGCATGGTTGTAGTACCAGCCCTTGTACTCGTCTGAAGTCATTGGATCTCCTCTGGCGTTTATCCCTCCAAGAAGCCCTTCATGGAACTGGAGAAAGTCAGGGTAGTACGCGGCTAGCGTCTGCATCCTCTGCTTCAATGAGAAGTAATCATGGTATGACCTGAACTGAAGTTGGTCGGAGTCCCCGTGTGGTCCCCATGGAAAAATCTGGTTTGCATATTCAACGGACCAGATATCCTCTGGAGATGATCCAGAGTCTTCTTCCTGAGCTTCGGCGACAGGTGCGATTGCGACAGGGGAAAGCAAGCTCAGCATGAGTGGGAGAAGCATGGCTGCTACTGGGGCTCCTCTATTTGCGAGGGGTTTCACCCCGGGTCTATGGTGGCCCTGCCTAGGCATGCTAACGTTGTTGCCGGGCCACCTCTACATATTGAATAGCACGGAGAGCGGTCCGTAGGACCGGGTTTCCTTTTTGAGTGGGGCGTCGTCGGAAAACCATGTCAACCGGTTCCGTCATTGAAGAAATAGTAACTGGAGAGAACGTTTGGTACGGCTTCTCTGTGAATGGGATAATGTTTCTCGCATTACTTTTCGTCGTGAGTTATGTTTCGGGCCTTTTCTCCCGTAGAGTGCTCTTTCCAAGGATCATGGACCTGCTATCTAAGTCCGAGAGAATTGACGGAAGGACCCTGTTGGCGCCGAAGTCCCTAGGATGGATGATTGGGCTACTGGTTATGTGGCAGTCACTGGAGTGGGTTCTTGAAAATGTCATTGCCGCAGATGGAGGGGCTATCTGGAGAATTGGGTGGATGGAGGACATTGCAGAGCTATCCAGGGCCGCTTTCATCATTCTGATGCTGCTTGCAGCCTACAAATTGGTCGATTACCTAGATGCATTCATCGTTGTGGAGGGCGATAATATGGCTGCTCGAAGATCTCTTGCTAGCGTAGCAGAGGCAATCGGAAGGCTAGCCGTCGTGGTATTGGGGGTCTTCGTGATTGCGGGGCTGATTGGCTTGAACCTCAATGGGTTGATTGCCGGACTAGGGATTACCGGTCTGGCTCTGGCTCTGGCAGCTAAGGACTCCGTGGCCAATATATTTGGCGCGATTTCAATAATCATAGATCAGCCTTTCAACGTAGGTGACTGGATTATCGTAGATGGAGTAGAGGGAGAAGTAATTACAATTGGCCTGAGGACAACAATGATCAGGACAGGCAATGACACAATTGTCACGATGCCGAACTCCAATATTACGAACTCCGCTGTGGAGAACTTCACAATGAGGAGGTTTAGGAGGATCAGGCCTTCTTTCGATTTCGAGGAGGACAGTGACGTGTCGTCCCTGAAGAAGTTCTGTGAGTCTCTCTGTGAGCAGGTTCTTGCTGACCCAAGAGCAACAAAACCCGAAGACTCCTGGGTCAGAATCACAGATAGCCTCCCTTCGAAGATAACTGTCTCTTGCAACTTCTACTGCCAGTCCAGTGCGAAGATCCAGAGGGAGTTCACAGAAGACATACTCCTAATGGGCAGAACTAGGGGAGCTGAATGCAAACTGAGTTTCCATGAGCCAAGGCAAAGGCGCCAACTCTAGGGGGAGCTGGATGGCGAATCTCATTCTAATTCGTCACGGACAGTCAGTTTGGAACGCTTCCAACCGCTTCACTGGGTGGACTGACGTGGACCTATCTGAGAAGGGAGTCCTAGAGGCAGAGAAAGCTGGACGAGACCTCGGCACGCAGAGGATTGACGTCGTGCATACCAGCGATCTAGTAAGGGCACAGAGGACTGCTGAGATCATCATGGGCATCAACGAGTGCTCAGAGGGAGTCGAGACTAGGTACGACTGGAGGCTGAACGAGAGAAACTACGGTTCTCTACAGGGACTGAACAAGGCGGAGACGGCAGAGAAGCACGGTGCCGAACAAGTGCATATCTGGAGAAGGTCCTATGATGTGGCCCCTCCGGATGGAGAAAGCCTAGAGATGACAGCCAGCAGGACCATTCCCTATTTTATCGAGGAGGTTTTGCCCGATCTAGAATCCGGGAAGAACGTCCTAGTTTCGGCACATGGAAACTCGCTAAGGTCGATAGTGATGCACATCGAGGGAATTAGTCCCGATGAGATTGTCAATTTGGAAATCCCAACAGGAGTACCGATGCACTATGATTTCGAGGAAGGGGAAATCAAACGATGCGATTGAGAGGTATCTCTGGTGGGGGAGAAAGAGATCTGTAGAACCGCATGAGCAAGTAGCTTGCAGAGATGAAGGCAACGGGCATCGCGAGCGTGCCGATAGAAGTCGGGAATTCTCGAATTATCGTAACGACTCCAAAGAATCCAGCCATCATTGATAGTGATCCGATGATGCGACTATTGAACATCTTCTTCTGATACCTCTTGACATATCGAATCAGCCCAACTGCTGGCTCTGGCGAGCCAGACTGGTCGGATACGGCCTCCAACACATCAAGAAGACACTGTTCATACTCCCAAATAGCCAAACCTCCTCGATGGGAGTAGAAAACCCTGTCAGAGCACCATTTCTCTGGAGCCCCGCTCCTCCATCCCTGGATCAATGGGATTCTGAGTTCAACTATATCCAAATCAGAACTTAGTTCGTAGTGAAGCCTAGAAAGATCGTGTGCAAGAGATGCCAGGTCCTTGATTGCAGGGTACTCGCAATCTGCCGGAACGAGTGCGTCGGATCTCCTTGGCCTTCCAATCCTGATTCTATTGTCGATTATGTAATCAAGCCTAACATCCCCAAGACTGAGCATGCACTCGGTGTCCCTGGAATGCTGGGCTCGCCAGATTAAGTCTGCACGAAGGCTCTCTTCCATTCGGGAAAGGCGCTCATTCCATCTTCTTGGATCAGGAGGGGTTGTGCGTGCATCCTTCACTTCTCTATGGTACTTGGCTAGGACTTCACCGCAACTCCAGAGGAGTTCTTTGGCCAAATCAATATCCCCAGATTTCATAGCCTCTGATATTTTCACTCTTGAATTGGTCGGGATTTCTTGTGATTCCCACAAGAGAATAACGTCGATTCCTTTCCAATAGTAGCCCCCACAAGGTGAAATTGAAGTATTGTCAGATGAAGAGATGCGCTTTCTGATCAACCCATCCGAACCCCATGGTAAGAACTCAGCAATCCATTCTTTTTCACCACTCAGGACTGCACTTGGTCCTCTCTCGTCCTCCCCTAGTGAAACGACCTCGATTTCCTCGGGTTGTGGCACTACACCCCAACTACTCAGTTCCGAAATTAGCAATTCCCAGTCTGAAGGAGAGGAAAGAGAAGATGGCTCCATCATCTTGCATGACAATCCTATACCCGCGAAACCCGATGTCTCGAATCCTGCAGGCACCTTGTCGTAATTGTTGACCCGGGCCATTGCTGCAGGCCTCCATTTACCCTCCCACTCCGACATCTTGCGGTAACTAGGAAAGGGTGCATGGCTTCATTCAATCGGTCTGCAAAGGCTTGAATCATCACAGCCCTAGCGAGGGCCGTGAACGTTGACTTGCCCGGACTGCCGCTGGCAGTGGACTTGGATGGAACATTGATACTCACCGACATGAGTTGGGTGAGTTTCAGGAAGGTCATCATTAGAAGACCGTGGATGCTCCCAGGAATGCTGCTTAAGGAGTTCTCTGGAAGGAGGGCGGAGTGGAAGAGAGATCTAGCAGAAAGGCTAGATTTCGCTCCTTCTGATCTAGAATATCATTCTGGTTTCCTTGATTGGATAACGGGTGAGCACGCCAAGGGAAGGGAGCTGATTCTAGCCACCGCCTCAGATAGGCTAGTTGCAGAGCAGATTGCTGGCCATGTGGGGTTGTTCTCAGATGTTATGGCATCTGACATGTCATTCAATCTCAGAGGAGGGAAGAAGGCTGAAGCTCTAGTCTCCAGATATGGAGAGGGGGGTTTCGCATATGCCGGAAATAGCAAGCACGACATTGACGTCTGGAAGCATTCCGGAGAGGTTATCGTCGTAAATCCGGAGAGGGGGCTCCTAACCAGAATCGGGGATGAAGCGGACATTATTTTCGAATAAAGCACATCAAGTCAGTTGTCATAACATGTAGTCGCATCGGGTGAATACATGGGAGGTCGCGGAAGAGGCTTTGGCAGTAGGTTAGACAGCCTTGCAAAATGGCTTCTTCGTTTCAGGATATTCTCGATTCCTGCAAGCATTGTCTCTAACTCAAGAATTGCATGGAGCATGATTTCCCGAGTTGACCGAGTTAGGGTCAGAAGGCAGAAAGATAGGATTTCAGCCTTTGACCTTCCCAATCACGTTTCAATTATCATGGATGGCAACCGCAGGTTTGCCTGGAACAGAAGCCTAGGGACGGAAATAGGACACAAGTATGGTAAGGAGAAGCTCAAGGACGTAATGGATTGGATTCTAGAATTGGGAATTCCATATCTGACCGTTTACGCTCTTTCGACGGAGAACATCTCAGGAAGGAAGGGCCAGGAGCTAGATTCTCTATACGACCTCTATGTTACCGGACTAGACGAAATTGCAGAGGACCCGCGCATACACGCAAAGAAAGTCAAGGTAAGAGTCGCTGGCAGAACTGAAATGCTCCCTCAGAGGGTTCGTGATGCAATTGACAGAGCAGAGAGTAGGACCAGTAGTTACTCGGACTTCACTTTCACGGTATGTCTTGCATATGGGGGGAGGGAGGAAATTGTTGATGCGGTAAAGGGGGTTGCTGAGGATCATTCAGCAGGACGTTTGTCACTGGGGGATATTGACACCGAAGAGATATCAAAGAGGCTTTATGATGCCCACATTCCCGACCCTGACCTAGTTATCAGAACAAGTGGAGAGGAAAGGGTCTCCAACTTCCTTCTTTGGCAGATTGCCTACTCGGAGCTATACTTCACTGATGTGCACTGGCCGTCATTCACCAAGGGGGACCTATTCGATGCAATTGAGACATTCCAGGCCAGAAGGAGGAGATTTGGTGGATGATAATCACAGGAACCCTGCACTGGCAGTAGATGCAATGGCTCTTAGAGTCTCAAATTCAGGTACTGAGGTTCTTCTCATCAGAAGAGGAATGGATC
>JAKURM010000003.1 GCA_022449945.1 Candidatus Thalassarchaeum sp.
CCACCGGCCCCAACCCTCCTCCGCCCCCCGCCCCACCCCCGGCACACCGCGCAGCGGTCGGCGCCTACCGCCAGACGGGCGCCCCAGTTGGGTTCCCTCCAGCAGTATGTGCATCCGAGATTGCAAGTATCCACATTAGGCGCCATTTGCATGCAGCCGTGGCTCTCGATACCGTAGAAGGTACCCTTGTAGCAAGACCTGTCGGCAATCAATGACTGCTTTGTCCAGTGGCAAACCTTGCCCCCTCCATGCTCACCTACCAGCTGATACCTCTGCTTGGATAGCCTGCTGGCTATGCGAGGTTCGATCTTCGTTATCGGGCCCTGGACCATTTTCCCCAATGGCTCAGGGAAGACTATTCGCCTTGAATGATTCCTTAAACTGGAGGCCGTATTCCACGTCGATGCAGCGCGTTGCGGCAGTGTGCTTAGCCCTGATTCTTCTATCGGCTCAATCCTCAGGGTGCTTCTCGGATGATGGAGAGGTTGAACTGGTGCCGGCCGGAGACCTCACGGTCTCACCCTCACAGCTGGTTGGTGCCCAACTGCAGTCAGTTGAGTTCGCTGCTTCTAGCCCGATGATGGTCCACGTGCCCTACTTGGTATTGGACCGGGAAACTGGCCTGTTCACCAATGGGACCAATATCCACTTTGGTGGTTCTGGCTCGCAGACCATAGAGATGATTGCACCGCCAAACATCCAGAGTGCTTTCTTCCTTCTTGCAGGGGGCGGGGCCTTCCCTAATGACGGAGATTGGCCCATTAGATCCTCCAACCAGTCTTGGCAGGAGTGGTTCGACTCCGAGGAATTCCTGGACGAGCCGTACTCCTGGGTGGAGCATCCCGTGCTGCGTGAGAATCGATCTGGCTTCTCGCCCGAAGAGGGTTCTCTGCACGGGACTGGGATTATCGATGGCCTGAGCGCATACGAGTGGTTGGAGGCATTCGCAGACCCGGACTCCGGTTACAACGAGAGATGGGGGCCATTCACCCTCAACGACCCGACGTACATGAGGGCCGTTGAGTACATGCAGGGATATCTCCAGGGGATTGGTTTCGACGCCCAGGTTCACAGGTACTGGATCTCTGACTTCTCCTACGCCGTCAATGTGTGCGGCTACAAGACTGGGACGTTGTACCCTGACGAGTGGCTTGTCCTCGGGGCGCACTTGGACATTGCAGAGCCGGGTAGCCCACCAGGAGGTGGGTCCCATATCGGTGCTCACGACAACGGTGCAGGAGTTGCCCTGGTTCTAGAAGCCAGCAGGGGATTGGTTGAGTTCGATCATAGGAGGACGATAGCTGTCTGCTTCTGGAGCAACGAGGAAAACGGATACGACGGGGTTGACAGTTGGATAGCAAACATCCCCCAAGGGGTAACTGTGACCAACTACCTGAACGCCGATGCGGTTGGCACTAACTGGCCGGGATACTACACGCTGGTGGTAGACTGCATCCCCAACTACGACAACGAGAACATCGGAGACCAATGGGAGATGATTCGGATGCTGGAGTGGGTCGGCTCCCAGAACAACGACATATCTGGTGCGCTTCAGCTAGGGAGGGAGATCTTCCACGATGAGGGGTACGCCTCGATGAAGGACGTGGACTCCTCTGACCAGAAGAGGCAGTCCATCTCAGTCCACGACAGCGACCGCGGGAGGTCCGACTACGAGAGGTTCGCAGACCAACTTGGAGTGGTCAGCGTGGACTGGGGGAGCCTGACTGGAGGTTCTGACTGCTATCACGCTCCGTGCGACACCCTCGACACCATGATTGACATGATGGTCACGGACAACGGAACAGGGCAGCAGAACCTGGTGGAGTCGTTCGACCTGATATCATGGTGGATGTTCACGGCCGCGATGGTTCTCGACGAGTCGCCGATATACGACTAGCCGTACTTCACTCCAGTTCCGTATGCAAATATCTCTACGGCCCGAGGTCCATTCTTCGCTGAGGCTGGTGTCATCTCCGCAGTATCTATCCTGACATTCAGAACCTCGTCCCATCCCTCTTCCATTGCCCTTTCCCTCAGCAGCTGCTTAGCCTCGGACCTAGCAGCAGCTATGACTTTCTGAAGAATGTTGATCCTTCCGCCGATTAGGTTGTTGAACCATACGATCAGCAGCATCCAGTGACTGGGCGCGTAAACGATGCTCGAGTAGACTAGTCCGGAGTTATTCACGCCTCCAACTATGTGGGAGCCCTTGAGGGTCGAGAGTGGATCCTTCCCGAAGTGCTCTATCGAGGCTTGTTCCCTGAGCACTACTGCGTTGACCCTCCTCTCGAGGTTTCGCCCGCTGAATAAGGCACCAAATAGGAACATGAACGGATAAGCTGCACCGAAAACAACCCAAGCAAGAGCAAACAGAATCCAGGGGAGTACGCAGCATCCCACTACAAACAGAACCAATGGGGGGTCTTCTTTTTGCGGTTCTTCTACCACGCCCTGGGCTGAGACTACCACGGAGAATGCTAACACTGATAGCAGCGCTATAGTTAGCGTCCTCACCCTATTCGAACGGTAGTCCATGAGACCACCTCGCTACTCGACCTTTACTGCGGTCCCATATGCGAACAGTTCGGCGGCACCAGAGGTAACAGCGCTCGTAGCAAAGCGGACATTGACTATCGCATTTGCTCCACGAGCCGCTGCGTCGGCGACCATCCGTGCGATAGCCTCGCTCCTGGACTCCTCGAGAAGCTCGGTGTACTTCACTAGCTCACCGCCCATGATGTTTCTCAGGGCCTGGGTGATGTCTCTGCCGACGTTCTTCGCCCTGACTGTGGAGCCTCCTACGACTCCTAGGTTCTGAGTTATTACCTTCCCTGCAATTGTCTCGGTGTTGACAACCATTATTCCGTCTCTTATGTGCTGCATGCTAACTGGTGGGCAAAGTAGTTATTCAATTCTCGCTATTCTTCCTGGCTCGTTGAACTCATGTGGAAAGCGGAGGGCAGCTCTACCTTAGTGGGCGGCCTGGTCTGGTACGCAATCATGGCAAGTCCTGCCGCCATAGTGAGCTCGCACATCAGTACCCCCCCATATGAGGCGATTTGGTTGAACGTGGAAATGAACCCCATGTCTAGTCCATCAGAGGGCATCTCGGTGTAGAATCTAGTAGACCATGAAACCAATTCATGGGTAACGTACAGCTGGGAGGCAGCGTGCACACCCAACCACCCCCAGGCGAGTTTGAGCGCGGTACTCCTGTCTTCGGCGTTCCACATCACTAAAGCAGTTGGAATGGACATCAGGAAGAGCAGTGCCGAGGCAGCGGCAGCTACATCCCAGATTCTCGATTCACCAAGCAGAATCAGTTCTTCGATCAGGGACACGCATTCTTCAAATTCAACCCCATCTAATTCCCCCGATTCATCGTCGGATGCGCATATCTCTTCTGGGACCATTCCAGAAACCGCCTCGGCCATCAGAAGACCTGCAACACCCATGGCAATTGCATTGATTAGTGATAAGAGTCCTAGAATTACGATGAAAATAGATCCTCCCTTCAGCCACCAAGGGGAGGGTCCGCTTGGATCCGTCTGGGGGACGTAGAGTGAATCGGCCACGGCCACCGGAAGAGGTCGGACGCCAAAGATGTGTCAGTCGATATAACGCATCTCTAGCCTTTCGTCCGAACGCATCATCGTGTGTATGCACTGCCTGGATGGGTTGACGATGAAGCCTTGTCTGAGGAAGTTCCTGCCGAGGATCATCCTGTGCTTGAGCTTAGCCCTATCTGCCAGGCAGACCTCGACGTCGAAGTCTCGGGATGCTATCTCCAGCGAGGTCCTAATCACGGGCCTCAGCGACTCGTGACCACCGGTGTCACGGATTCGTCTCCAATTGAACAGCGGCCTCTCCACCCAGTCACCACCCTCATCGAGCCTGAATCTGACCCGAGTCTCGGGCTGCCCCTCGATAATCTCAATCTCGGATGCGTGCAGGGTGTTCGACCAGGCGCCAGTGTCGACCTTTGCCAGCAAGGGCGGTTTCTGAAGTTCAGGGAGGCCCACCCACTCCCTCCATCCAATAATAGCTGGCCTAATCATGCGTGCACCGGCTTCTCGGGATAACGGACATTCTTGAATCCAACGCAATTATTGTGTTTTTGGGGGAGTCGGATTGGGAAACAATATACTCACATGGAATCGTTGAAGTACGAGTCTCCACGCGTATCCCTAATGGCGCAGATTGAGACTGCTCTGAGTTACGACGATGTTCTACTGCTACCTGCTGAATCGGCAGTTCTTCCTGCAGAAGTTGATCTGACAACCCGGCTTACCACTGGGATCACTCTGAATGCACCAATAGTTTCGGCAGCTATGGATACGGTTACAGAGGCCGAGATGGCCATTGCAATGGCCCAATGCGGAGGTATCGGGGTAATTCACCGGAACATGGGAATTGAGGATCAGGCCGAGGAAGTTGACAAAGTCAAGAGGTTCGAGTCTGGTCTGGTCCTCGAGCCGATAACAGTAGAACCAAGCATGACAGTTGGCGAGCTTAGAGATCTCAAGGAACATTACGGATTCTCCGGCTTCCCGGTCATTAATGGCAAAGGAGGGATTGTCGGGATGGTTACGAACCGCGACATCCGCTTCGTAGAGGAAGAGTCCACTACTGTCTCGGATGTGATGACCACTGACCTAGTCACTGTTCCAGAGCACGTTGATCTCGATGACGCCAAGCGACTCCTCCACCAGCATCGCATAGAGAAGTTGGTAGTTGTCGACTCCGAGGGAGGTTTCTCAGGACTTATCACTGTCAGGGATATCAATCGCTCGAAGGACAACCCACTGTCTTGCAAGGACGACAGGGGGAGGCTGCGAGTTGTGGCAGGAACCGGGACGGGAGAAAAGGGAGTGCTTCGGGCTCTGGCGATGTTCGAAGCCGGTGCAGATGCGGTTGCGGTTGACACGGCCCATGGGCACTCGCGGGGAGTTCTCCAGACGGTGGGTGCAATTAGAGATCAAGCCGGTCCCGATGCCCAGATTATCGCTGGTAACGTAGGTACTCCGGAAGCGGCTGAAGCTCTGATAGAATGTGGTGCAAATGCTATCAAAGTCGGGATAGGTCCCGGCTCGATTTGCACAACTAGGATAGTGACCGGTGTCGGAGTTCCGCAGTTCACCGCCGTAATGGGGGCAGTCGAGGCCTGCTCAAAGCACGGTGTCCCGGTAATTGCCGATGGCGGGATAAAGTACAGCGGTGACATCGCCAAGGCAATAGCATCGGGAGCAGACTGTGTAATGGTCGGCTCTCTTCTTGCAGGTACGGACGAATCTCCAGGGGAGACCATCCTATACCAAGGCAGGTCATACAAGCAATACAGGGGGATGGGGTCACTAGGAGCCATGAGCAAGGGATCATCCGACCGGTATTTCCAATCCGAGCAGGGCGACACAAGTAAGTACGTCCCAGAAGGGATAGAGGGTAGGGTCCCGGCCAGGGGACCAGTTGACAACGTCCTTTACCAGCTGATGGGGGGGCTAAGGAGCTCAATGGGTTACACCGGAAATAGCAGTATAAATCATATGAAGAAGAACTGCAAGTTCGTCAGAATCACCAATGCAGGACTTTCCGAGAGTCACGTACACAACGTCGAAATCACGCGAGAGGCTCCAAACTACAGGAGGTAGTTGCTATGGAGCAAATACACCTTGGAGGAGGCTGCTTCTGGTGCATAGAAGGTGGATTGCTTGGGCTCATAGGAGTCTCGGAGGTTGTTCCAGGATACTCCGGTGGGCACGTCGAAAACCCCACTTACGAGCAAGTATGCGGGAAGATGACGGGTCATGCAGAGGTCGTCAGGGTAACCTTCGACCCGGAGGTGATTTCCAGGATTACTCTGCTTAGGGTTTTCCACACTCTCTTCGACCCAACTCAGTTGAATAGGCAAGGCAACGACGTGGGGCCGCAGTACAGGAGCATAGTGCTATATTCGGACGAGAGTCAGAAGAAAGATGCCCTTGCAGTCATAGAGCAGGTTTCGGAGTACTACGAAGGCCCTGTGGTGACGGAAGTCGTTCCGCTGGAAGTATTCTGGGAGGCAGAGGAGTACCATCATGACTACTTCTCCAGGAATGGAAGCACGAATCCGTACTGTATCGCTGTAGTGGCACCGAAAATCGCTAAGGCTAGGGACAGTTACGCAGAGCTGTATGAGAGATGAAGTCGCGCTTGGCCCAGAGCCGTGGCCGGTTCACCTGCTGGGACTCATCACCCCAATTCTCGTAATCTTGGGGAATCTCCTTGGCATAGAGGAACCGATGTTCGTAGCCATGGGGGTGGTTTTCGTATGGGGAGTTTGTCCCATTCTTGACTTCATAATGGGTGAGACCAAGGTGCCAAGGCCCCCTAGGGAGTCTGGTACTCCATTCGAAGTCCTTCTCTGGGTTCATGGGATTCTTCATCTTGTGGTTCTTGGATCATTCTTCGTCTTCGCATTCTACGAAGGGATGACAGTGTGGCTAGTGGTGGCTGCATTGTCGACCGGACTCAGTGCCGCAGCATCGGCAATCGTCACTGCACACGAATTGGGGCACAAGAGGCCAAAGAGTCCTGGATGGAGGCTAGCAAGAGTTCTTCTGTTTTCGATTCACTACACCCACTTCACTACGGAGCACAACGTGAACCATCACAAGAACGTCGGGCTAAACAGTGATCCAGCAAGTGCAACAGCAGAGCAGGGGCTCTGGTCTTTCTGGATAAGCACGATTCCTGGACAGTTCGCGTCCTCGGTGAGAATTCACAACAAGAAAGGAAGGACTGGTTTCAGGAACCCTTCCTATAGGGGACTTTTCCTCCAGATAGTTGCGATCTCTTCCCTAGCGCTAGTCCCCGGTAGCATGGATTGGTTCGACGGAGCACCATTGGCCATAGGCTGGATAATTCTTTCAACAATAGCGATTCTTACACTCGAGTATGTCAACTACATAAGGCACTGGGGACTTAGGAGGGGAGAAAGTGGAAGGTTCGAAGCAGGTCAAGCATGGAACACCGAGGCTCGCTGGTCGAGGTGGAGTCTGATAGAGCTCACACGCCACTCTGATCATCACCTTCGTGCCAGCGTTCCATTCTGGAAGCTCAGGCCGCATGAGGGAACTCCTGAGCTTAGATGGGGTTACTACGGCTCATGGTGGCCCTGCCTAGTTCCTCCGATTTGGAAGCGAGCGATGAGCAGTAGACTGCCCGATAACGAGCCTTGAGTGATGCCTGAGTAGCGCAATTCTCAATAGTGTCACGATGGCGAAATCGGGCATGGTACCTGACCCGGGAGAAGTGAGTGCGGGCAATACCACCTCGGCCCTGATCCATACTGGCCTACTCAGCGTAGGCCTTAGCAACCTATTCTGGAAGGGAACTGAGCTGAATCCAGACGACCCGGACAAGATGCTTCTGGTCGCTCTGGGGCTGTTCTGCTTGGCTCTTCCGTTCCAAGGACTGTACATCCTTCTTGCGAGGATGGTGAGGGAGTACTCAGACTCTGTCCTGGTACCCCAACCAATAATGAGTCTGGCTTCCCGATGCGAAATTGTTAGCTACTCTTGCGGCATTACTGGTTTCTGCCTGATGCTGATGAGAACCTCATACGTATTGGGGGGCACTCTTCTGATTTCAGCAGTACTAGTGATTCTGCTTGCTCGTTCTGCAATGATGAGAGTGGATGCGGCCAATCAGTCCGCCTACTAAGGATAATCAAGGGCTTACACTTCCTTGTGCCATGCTGGACAGGTTGATGGATTATGGTGAAAGGGACAAGGGGCCGGACACGGCCCTAATCACGTCCATTTTCCTGTTCTCATCCCTAGCATTCATCTCTCTTTCCGGAGTAATCGGGGACCATCAAAGCCAGGAACAGGTGGCAGAGTCTACACTGGTCAGTGACGAAGCCTTACTTTTCTTCAGATTCTTCTGCGCGGGCCTGAGTCTGGTTACGCTTGCCTGGGTGGCAATTGACCCCAAGGGCTCCCATGACTATCCTCTTTACTTCGAGGAAAGGGTAGTCAGAAGAAGAGATGTCTCGGGCCCGACTAGACTCGCACCCTATACGATGTGGCACTTCGCACTTTTCGGGTTCAGCTTTGCGGTTTCTGCTTTCGCGTCCTGGATCAACATCTCTGGAGGAGTGGTGCCAGAATGGGCGTTAGTTGCCTCTCCAGTGTTGTTCGCATCTAGCTACACATGCGCTTTACTGGTCACATGCGTAATCTCGTTCCACATAATCTGGGACGAGATTGGGAAGGGGCATTCAGTCAATCACCTATTCAAGTGGTATGAGTTGGTGATGCACAATGCCAATGTAGCTCTACTGGGAATAGCACTGGTGATCAATGGGATGGATGTCGACTGGCGATACTTTGCCTTCCCGATTGTTTTCGGGGTGGCATACGTGGCCTGGGCAGCCGTATATGCCAATTTCATCTCTGGAGTCTTCATTTACGACTTTATGGACTACAGGAAGAGGGGGGCACCCCTGATCTACCTCGCTCTACTGGTAGTCCAGACCTCGTTCTTCGGATTGGTAATATTTCTTGACCGTCTTTCTGAATGGAGTCCTGCAGCTGGAGCGACAGCAATTCTTCTAATCACGGCCATCATTACAACACTGAGCGAACCGGAACAGCCGGATGGTAATGATTGAGAGTAGCCGCCTGCTCGCAATGCCATGGCCTGGGCAATAGATGTAGGTAAGATTCTGCTTACAGCACTGATAATCTTCTCAGTTGCACAGGTTTCAGAGAGGAGCACCATAATGGCTGCAGTTCTAGCCTCAATTCCCATAGTCAGCGTACTTTCGATGATGCTGATGTTCCACGAGGGTCAGACCGCATTGGAGATTTCCGCATTCGCTCGGGACATAGTATGGCTCCTAATTCCATCTCTGCTGATTTTCATAGTCATGCCCTGGCTGATAGAGAGCAAGGGCTGGGAATTCTACCCTGCTCTGGCCGCTGGTCTTTCATCTACAATCGTCGGATATTTCGTAATGGTCCAACTAATGGAGCGTTTAGGATTGTCATCCTGAGAAGTGGTTCGATGTCAGTACTGAACGTTGCTGCCATGAGAATTATGGGAGTAGCCAAGGGAATCTCAAACTAGTATTTCTTCGACCGGCATTTGGTGCACTGGAAGAACCAAATATCATCTGGATTGGGGCCATACTCCATTCCACATTTTATCTTCCCATACTTTGCTGCCCTCTCCTCGTGATTCTCGGGATATGGGATGACGATGCCACAGGTCCGCCCCTCATGACGAGTGATGTGAAATTCACTACTCTCCGATACAACCTGACGGACTGGGACTTGCCCCTCAGGCATGAAATCACGATGCTCGTAAAATATTAGACCCTTTCCTAGAGCGTTTCTGGTCCGACATGATTCGAGCGGGCCAGAGAATTGCTCGTCCCTTCATATAGGTTGGAAGGCAATCAATCAGGAAAGGAGGTTTAGGCAATGACAGATATCAAGACACTAGTCCAGATCGCTGATCAGAATGGTCACACCTCCGCGATGATGACGAGAGAAGAAACTCTCGAAGCCGTAGCGGAGAACAATGGCGCCTGGGTTTTCAATGGTGAGGGACAGATGGTCCAGCCGGCTCAGCTGGCTGAAGCAGACTTCAGCACCATTGGGACCGTGCGCATCGTGCCAGGTCTGGTAGGCGGACTGTGACACAGAGAAAAACCACCATCGGAACTACGTAAACCCCCGCTGGGGACTCTCCAGCGGGGGCCAACAATTAACAGAGAAATGAAAGAGATGAGAAAATGGACATATCAGTAATCGGGGCGGGCGGCATAGGCTCGAACTTTGTTCGAAGCGTAGCACCTGCAATTTCTACTGGCTCCCTTGTCGAATCACTGGGAGGGGCTAATCTAATGATTTTCGACTCTGACTCGGTTGAGGAGAAAAACCTGAGACTAGGGCAGAGGTTCGGACATGGCGACCTTGGCCTATCCAAAGTCGAAGCGATAAAGAGGTCGATTCTTGCGTTCGAAGGAGACCTGTTGAGCGTAGTGGCATACGAGCATGACATCAGGGGGGCTGGCGATATCCAGAAGTCCGACGTTGTGGTAGTTTGCGTGGACAACATGCATGCAAGGAGGATTGTGCACTCTCTCGATGTCCCATGGCTAGACCTTCGGTGCTCTGGTGACGGTTACGTCGCAATAGACCACAGAGTGGAGGCATCAGTAGTTTCGAGCCTGTCAAATGACTCGGTTCATTCCCACTCTTGCCAATTGGAAGGATGGGAATCGGGCTTCCTGCAGGCAGGATTCTTAGCAGCTGCTGCACATGGATACCAGTGGCTTATCGCTATTATGAGGCAGTTAAGCGGTTTCGAAAGGGCGGTTCTTCCGGAGCCCAGATCCACAAGCGTGACGTTCGGGACCCTTGGGAAACTGCCTATGTCGGAGGAAATGTGAATGGCGGATAGACCCTTATTACCAAGCCCTCCAGTAGAAGAAATTCTGCATGATCGAGAGGCAGTTAATATTGCCATAGAAGAGGGCAGGCACTCGTCTCTCATCATATGTGAGACCATAGCCGCCCTAACCAAACTAGGGAGGTTCGAGGAGCTCTGGAAAATAGCCGATAGCATGTCTAAAGAGGTCAGTGTACTAGTTGACGCAGAAGGAAGGGTCTGGGTAGACATAGGAACGAAGAGCAGCGTGAGATTATCTCCTGCCCAGGGTTCAGTAATCCCATACAGGCTCTGGCTTCACACACATCCCCACGAGGCCTATGCGAGTCAGACGGATAGAGGCACCCTAGCGGGGTGTTCCATGATTCTTCATGAGGCCATAGTTCTTGGACATGATCACATGGTCAGGCTTCAGAGAAAGCCGGCAGGAATTGGCAGGTCCCTGGAAGACTATGGACCCTTGTCTACTTGGACCTCAGATGAAGACATTGTGCTCTACTCCAGCCTCAAGGAGGACTACTATGACAGATAAGCTAGAGCAAGCCACCAAGAGGCTAAGGAGGCTAGCAGAAGGAACCGAAGAAGGAACAAGTGGACTATCTATTTCCTCAATGATCGAGGCAGTGGTCGGGCCCGGCTACGATGACGAGCTTGCGGGCCTTGTATCCATGGCACTCAGGGCCAGTGAAAGCGGGATGAGCCTTGACGAGATAGCAAAGGGGATTCTGTCATTGGAAGACTGGAGATACAGTCATTCCTGATTGAGCAAAGCCTCACGCTTGTGACTGGAAAACACATGATTAAATACCCGCCATGCCAAACCTAAGACGGCCGGAACCGGGCAATAACTAGAGCCTAGCGAAAGGGGCCCTTGTTGGCAAAAGGACATGCTGAATCTACATGATTCGGCAATGTTCAATAGCCGCATGGATGCCAGGTCGTTTCCCCGATGATATAGGGGAATTATGGAAATTTATTTTGTAGCAAGGGAAAGAGAAAAGGTGGGAGAAATGACATCAGAAGAAGAGAGTAATAGTCGTCAAGATGACGATAGAAAATGTAGCTCATGTGGCTATCATGATCTAATAGAAGATTCAAGGCGTGGCGAGATATTATGCCCCAAATGTGGATCCGTGGAACTAGACCGAATCACCGCCGAGGATGGCGTGGAGATATCCAGGGGGGAAGAATCCCAAAACACGCCATCTAGGAAACTAGGTTCTGCGGCAATCAGAGGAAAGGACCGTGATGCCAGGAAACTTGAGAGGACTAGGAAGAGGGAGGACCGGGAGAGGTCGACATTCCTTAGAGAGATAGAGGAGCTAGCCGAGAACACGATAGAAGGGGAACGGACAAAGCAAGACGTGATGCGCCTTCTAAGGGACCTAGGAGAAGACGAAGATGAGTCTTCTCTTGCAGATAACCGAAAGAAGAGACAGGGCCTTAGAGACCTCGAAGGAGGAGAAAGAAGGGCATACAGACAGAGACTGTATCTATCTGGGGCCATGAAGGCTCTGAACGACTCGGGTAGGCCCAATCAGGCACCACAGGTTGCCGAAAGATGGGGTATAAATCACTCAGACCTAATGGACGTCGCTAAGATGTTCAAGAAGATACTGTCAAGGAGAGGCTGTAGAGAAGACGTAGATGAAGACGAATGGATGAGGCAGAGGTCGGCAATGCTGCTGTACAATCTGGAAAAGATCAGGGAGTTCTTCGCCCAAACGGAAGGATGGGAAGTTGCAAACGAAGTTTATGCCAGAGCAATCGAGATTCTGAAGAGCCAGAATGAGCCTTTGCCTCCTGACAACTCCTGCGACAAGAAGGTAGTGGGGAACTTCTGCAACATGGTGGAACATCGGGCGGCCTGGGAGGCGTTTGTCGCTGGAATGAAGGAGATGGGTTTCTCCGATTCCAAGGTTAGAGGTCTGAGGAAGGAACTACCACTCTCTTCGACAAAGAACTTCACGGAGAGGCGTTCTGGTGCGCTTTCCGAAGGCGGCGAAGAAGAGTGATCAAGGGATGTGCTGATCGGATCCTGGCAATAGAGCAGCAGTTCCGGGGTTTACTCGTTCGAACATACTCCAAAGTGGTGCTGCAATGACTCGGATTCGGCCATTGACAACCAGCCTGTGCTCAAGCATCCCGGCGATTTCCTCCACATCGTTCCCCAGATCTGCCTCACCGGTTCCGGTCCTGATGTAGATTCTCAGAGACCCTCTGACTCCCTCTTCAACCTTGTCTCTGATCCAACCAGATGCCTGTAGCATGCGATACAAGACCTGCCTGTCCTCCATGTTGTATGTCCTGAAAGTGGTCTCGCAGTCGTCGAATGAGACGTTTGGTGGCCCATTCCTGTTCATTGCAGTGAACGTCATCCTAGAACCGAGGGGCATTCGAAGAAGGACCCCCCATAGACGAGGGAATGATTCTGTGCACCTAGTCTGGGTCCGTGCTATTCGGTTCCTTGCAAGTTGGTACCGAAGCTCTTCGGCTCGATTGTGGGCTGTAACATCTGGGTTCTGGGCCTGTCTCGGCCTATGCCTTCTGATGTGAGACCTCAGAGTGTCGATGTGATTCTGACTAGACAGGTCATCTAGCAATGAAAGTACGATCGTACCGATCGCATCGCCAAGTACAAGCCTCCTAAGTTCCGGTCTCTCGACTATGCAGATTGCCCGATCTCGGAATGCAATCCTCTGACGGAATTGGGGCCATCCATGCTGATGGCCTCTTGCTGGTTCAGCATCGCCCGTAATTGGACTAACTACGAACCTGGTTGAGTGGCCTCCCCTTCCAGGTCTAACTGCGTATCTCAGTCCGCTAGTTCCACGTACATGTATCTCGGTAGAGTCTTCAGTTATCTCCGCCCTCTGGTTTGCCTCCAGAACGTTTCTGAGGAAGTTTATCCCATTGACGTCCTTGCCTTCCACTACCCTCATTGGGGTGTCGGCAAAGATGTGCTGCTGCAGAGTGCGAACCCGTCGGTGGTCAAAGTGGTCGGGCGGGCTCATAACCCAAGTTACTATTCTAGACCAGACCCTGGGGCAACTGTCGAGTTCGAGTCTCTTCCATCCGCTATTTCTCCTGACCCTTAGTTGGAGCCTTCCTCGATGAATTCTCAGTGTCGGTGGGACCTTTAGGTCTTCATCTGGAGGATCAGTTGTCCAATCCATGCTGATTTGGGAATTGTCCCATCTCCTCAGCCACTCAGTTCCCTTGAACATCCATCTCTGTGCCCTGGGTGTTCTGCTACCAGGGATCCTGTGCCTCTGGAGCATTTCCATTATCCTGTACTCTCGCATCGAGTTAGTGGTGATAATCAGAGATGCGGGGTGGAATAGAGGGGATGTCTCCGGGGACATGCCCACGTCTGTAGGCAACTTCGAGCAAGCCAGGTCTATCGATCTGAGCAATAGCTTCCAATTCACCCCTTTGGAAACCCCTGGATGCCTGGAAAGTACCTTCATCAGACCTCTGTAGGGGATCTTGCAAGGCCGCCCATCTAGGAACCAGTACCCGTGTGCATGGCAAAGGTGACTCCCATCGGGGAGTAGTCCTCCGCGTGCAAGCTTTCGTAGTATTGCTTCGTGCTGCGAACCAATAGACCTGTTCGATATTACACTGGTTATATCGTCCTCAGAAATACTCCAATCAGGCGGAGGGACAGAAATTCTGTCCTGGGAACTCTCTCCCAACTGAAATGCCCAATCGTACTCATCATCCTGAATCGATCTTATCCTCGACCAAATCTGAGCTGGCCTCAATCCTGGTTTTCCAAGTTGGCTCCTCACTCTCAGTATCGTCTCTTTGTCCTGGACAAGGCCTACGTTCTGACCAGTTATGTGAGGAGAGAGGAGAGTACAAACCTGACATTTCTCCTGGTTTCCTTCAACTTCGCCTTTGCAACATTCGCACTTACGAAGATTGGGGTCATTCATCGTTATCCCTCGGCCCCGATTGAGGCATTCGCCGAATGCTCTCTAGCATTTCTTCTATTGCTTCTATCCTCCATCCATTCCCGTTGTCGATCGAGAATTCTGGGTCTGATTCGGCAAATGGATCGGGCTCCGGCTCGGGCTCCGGCTCGGGCTCCGGCTCTGGTTCGTAGTCTGGTTCGTAGTCTGGATCGTATCCCGGATCATGGAATTCCCCATCCTCCCACATCTCATAGTGCCCCTCAACAGCTGACCACCAACTGTCCAGATCCCCACCTAGGTCGTATTTCTCATTTACATGTTCACAAGCAGAGAGAAGAATGTTGAGAGTGAAAATCTGATTCCTTGAAGATATGTCGTTCCGGAGAGCAAGTACGTATGAGGCGCAGATGTCGCCAGCGCACAGGTTCTTGTTTGCAGATATCTGGTTAGGATCGATGCAAAGTTGGATGTGGACATGTGGTTTTCCTATGTGAGTTGAATTTGGAAGCGCGAAAACCATGAACTTTCCAGAATGTTCAGACGGGTTGATTACGTATACTATTCCAGATTCCCCCACTACAAGTATACCCGTACTCTCGTCGGGCATGTGCTTTACTGGAAGGGTGGTCGAGTAGATGCCCAGCGAGTCAATAGTCTCTCGAAGGAAGCGGGAAGACCTCTCCTGCTGGATTGTTGGCCTCCATTCTGAATCTCGCGAGTCCCAAACCCAAAAGATGTTCTTCGAGAGCTCTGCTCCGTCTTCCTCTGGAGGGTAAAGAATGGAGTTCACCAGGACTCTCCATACCTTCGCATCGACAACCACCGGAGTCGTAGTCGGTGTTCCCGACTTTAGAACAATTAGACTGAGTCTTCCCCTTTCCACTACTAGCCTGGGATGTATCCTTATGGAAAACAGCCTGCAGAATTCCTCTTCTTTCCCTTTGCGGATAATCCCGCTCCAAGCCTCCGAGGCTTCTCCTCCGAATTCCGAAATTAATGATAAGGAGTCTCTTGCAATGCTACCCATCGACTTCTCGGCTGTTGCTCTTCTTCCCGAAATGAGGGCAATCAGTGAAAGGAAAGGGTGAAGATTTACACCTCGGAACTCCATATCTATCGATGGGTCGGGAACGTCGATTCCCTGCCACCCATTTTGCCTTAGCCATGGTGACCATTCACGGTCTTCCAAACTGGATATGCTTCTACAGCAGCAACTGAGGGCGAGTAGGAAGTGTTTCCAAGACCTGATGGCGGTAACTCTGTCCGGATTTGCCAGCCACTCGCAAATGTCCAGCATAGGCAATGGCCCTTCCAACCGTATCCCATCGATGGAAATCCTGTCTTGATGATCTATCTCTAGAAGGCAGTCTGGAAGGGAGTATAATCCCCTAGGAAGGTACCCATAAATCCTGAATGACTCAAGTGCGGACTTCCAGATTCCGGAGAATCCTTGCGAACTTACCCCATTGGGGCCCCTAGACGATCTGAATCCTGGTGGAAGATTGCTCTCGGGAAATGCCCCAGCAAGACTTAGCATCTTCTGCTCCGGGCTTAGCCCCCTGGCAGGGTCAAAGATTGAACTAGAGTGTTCTCGCTGCTTAGAATCCGGCCTCTGCGAATGATGGAGGCCGAAGAATGGCTCTTGGAGAGACTGACACCCAGCGCATCTCTCGTGTCCATCGGGTGCGCTAGAACCACACCACCCATTGCATGAAGACGGCATGACCGAATGATTGTGATTGGGAGTATTTGAAGGGACTAATTTCAGGCATGATTTTTCGGTGTCGACAGGTCTGCCAGATAATCGGATACCATTTGCCCGAGTATTGCCTGATCTGCCTCGCGGTGCAGCTCGACCCTCATAGAAGAAGCCCCAGAAAGGCCCTTTGTGAACGAGACAGCATGACGTTTGAGATTCTTGTTCCTAATCCCGCCGTAGAGTTCCTCACACAGTTCTAGGTACCTATTCCAGCACCAATGCCTGGCTACAGAGTCGTCATCTATCCCCCAAGGAGGCTCTCCGGTTTCCCAACCGAGATCTCTCTTGATTTCGTAGAAAATCGTAGGCCGCCCTATTGCCCCCCGTCCAATCATTAGTCCATCCGCTCCCGTCGCTTCCAGACATGCCTCTGCTGTTTTCGCATCTACCACATCCCCGTTTGCTATCACGGGAATCTGGACAGAATGTGCAATTTCTCGTATCTGTGACCAATCGGCTATCCCAGAGTAGCGCTGCTTCAGGGTCCTGCCGTGTACGCAAATCCTCTCTACGCCCTCTGACTCCAACCTCTTGCATATCTCCAAGGCAGTGTTGGGGCCCGAACCGGTGCCGAGCCTCATCTTCACGGTGATGGGGACTCTGGCGACCGCGATACACTTCCTGACCATGTCGACAACTCTGTCGGGATCCCTTAGCAAGGCCGCTCCCGCATCATTTCGACAGACCTTCGGAGCAGGACATCCGAAGTTGATGTCAATGACATCGGCCCGGTCCTGCAGCATCTCAACCGTCTGAACCATCTCTTCGGTAATTCCCCCGAATATCTGTGGGATGAACGGTTCTTCTCTAGGATCCGTCTCGACTTTTAGCCATGAGTATGTGTTTCTCCTGGTTAGTCCCGAGGCTGCGGTGAACTCGGTGACTGTTACGTCTGCTCCGCACTCCCTCGCTAAAATTCTGTATGCGAGATCGGTAACCCCTGCCATTGGCGCTAGGAATATTGGCTTAGCCTCGCCATCCACGATTATCGCCCTAGGTGCTCTCCTTTGAGTGCGTCGTGAACTCAGAAGGTAGATTCCCAGTCTGCGACTTCCTCGGCCAATTCCCACTCCATGTCATTCTTCACGGTGCCGTCGGCCTTCAGCATCTCCCGGGCGAGCAACCAGTAAACCAGTGCCAGAGACCTTCTTCCCTTGTTGTTTGCCGGGAGGGCAAGATCAACGTTCCTCAGCCTATTGTTGGCATCGCATATAGCGACCACGGGGAGTCCCGATTTGACAGCTTCAGAAAGTGCCTGGGAGTCTGCAGCCGGATCTGTAACCAAGATTACTTCGGGCTCTATGTAAGTCCTGAGCCGTGGGTTTGTCAGAGTCCCTGGGATGAAGCGGCCGACGATGTGTCTGGCTCCGATTGCCCGGGCGAACTTCCTAGCTGGCCTCTGTCCGTACTGGCGGGCACTGACTATCAGAATTCGTTCTGACTCGTAATTAGAGAGGAAGTTTGCGACAACCCGGATCCTAGCATCGGTCTGGTTTACATCGATTAGGTGAAGGCCACTGCTGTCTTGCTGAATGAGATCCAGGAAACCTCGCATGTCCGCAGACTTCTGGTTGGTTCCGATGTGAACGGCGTGACGCTCGTACACGTCGTACGGGACAAGTGGTGACATGCTCTCCGCCATTCGGTTTCCTCAGCAGCGCGGCGACCTACCAGTGATTGATAAGCGCTACGCAGGTGAGTATTCGACCAAAACCTCAGTCTTCAAGCTCCGAAAGGAAGGTACACTCGCCGTCGTCATGTGCCTGGGGGAAGTGAACGCAGGGCTTTGTAACGGTGGCATATAGGTCAAAGTGGTCATGGAATGAGAGCTGTTCGATGGGAGTAGTCATTCCATATCCCCTGGCCTCTACCTCTAGGGTCCAGGTTCCTTCGATGAAGTCCAATGTTGAGTCCGTCCACTCCTTACGATGTTCTGCACCCTGGGTGGCCCTTACCTCCCAGAAAGGGTCACCTCCGGACGACTGGGTGCCAGGGGCCCAGAGTCGCGCCTCGATGTACCGTAACTCGTTCGTCTCGTTCCCAATGATATCCTCGATAGTACTTGAGTAGGGGATCTGCGCCGTGAAGGTGATTACCAGTTTTGATACGGTCTCATCGAAAACTAGGTCAGTCTCGTTCTCGTAGAGTACTGAGTTCAGTTCAGCCCCGGTGTCAAAGGTCACGGACCACCCCACTGTGATGGTCTCCGATGTGTGCTCGGGAGCATCCCGCCAACTCTCCATTATCTCTCTCTGGATGGTGAGTGCCAGACACCCACTGGATAGGGAAGAGAGCATCATTATGGATGCCAGGCATAGTGCCCTACGGGTACGGCTCATGGACTCCGGAGTCAATAGGACATCTTCAACTCGTTTGCTAATTGGTGCCTCTCGGTACTCATAGGGAACGTCAGCGCAAATGCTCAGTAGCCCTTCGTCGTCATTGAGGCAATCCGGTGAAAGAGTGTTTGAGAGATGAATGTTCTGCGATTTCCTAGAATCCCATTCCGCCCATTCCACCCATGCCTCCGCCCATGTCGGGCATCGCAGGGGTGTTTTCCTTCTGTTCCGGGTCATCAGCAATCAGGGTCTCTGTTGTTAGTACCAGCCCTGCGATAGACCCTGCCGATTGTAGAGCGTTCCTGGTCACCTTGGCAGGATCCAGTATTCCTGCCTCCATCATGTCCACATACTCGCCGGTTCTTGCATTGTATCCGTAGTTGTCATCATCGCTCGACAGAATGTTCGCGATTACGTCATCGCCGTCGGCGCCTGCGTTCTCGGAAATCTGCCAGGTAGGTGCTGACAGTGCCGCGTGGACCAGGTTGATCCCTACAGCTCTATCTCCGTCAGCGGATTTCGCGAGGTCTTTCAGGCAATCGCGGGCCCTGAGAAGTGTCACTCCCCCTCCGGCTACGACGCCTTCCGCCATAGCCGCCCTGGTTGCATTCAGCGCGTCGTCTACGCGTGCCTTTGTTTCCTTGACCTCAGTCTCTGTGGCCGCACCTATCTTGAGAACCGCTACTCCTCCCGTGAGTTTGCCAACTCTCTTCTCAATCTTCTCTCGGTCCCACTTGCTCGTGGCGAGCTTCGCCTGCCCACGCAGTAACTCTGCGCGCTCCTCTGTCGCCTTAGCATCTCCACCCCCTCCAACAATGGTTGTCTTGCTCTTTCCTACTATCACCCGGTCAGCGCTTCCTAAGCTTGTTGGACCCTGGGCCTTTAGGTCTGCCCCCTGGTCCTTGAACAATGGATTTGCACCCGTCAATACTGCGATATCTTCCAGTTGTTCGGCTATCTCGTCTCCGAATCCTGGTGCCTTTACCGCGACTGCCTTTACGACCTTACTAACCACGTTCAGGACAAGTGTAGCTAGAGCCTCTCCCTCAATGTCTTTTGCGACTATCAGCAGGGGCCTCTTCTGCTGGACGCTTGCCTCCAATGAGGGAAGCAGGTCCTGAGCTGAGTTGATTGTGTGATCGGTGAGTAAAACTAAGGGGCTCTCGTGGACGGCTTCCCTCTTCTCACGGTCAGTAATCATGTAAGGGCTAACGTAGCCCTTGTTGAATTCCATACCCTCTACGACGTTCAGAGAAGTCTCGATTGACTTTGCTTCCTCGACAGTGATAACTCCCTCTCTTCCAACGGCATCTACTGCTTCCGCAATAAGGGACCCTATCTCTTCGTCATTGTTAGAAGCAATTGTCGCTACTTGTTTGATCGTCTCTCCGGTCTCGACGGGGACCGCTCGTTCCTTCAGAGACTCTACGACCGCTTCGATGGCCGCGTCAAATCCAGCCTTGAGTTCGACAGGACTCGAGCCCGACTCCATGTTCTCTAGTCCATGGTGGCACAGGCTCTGGGCTAGTATAGACGCGGTAGATGTCCCATCTCCAGCGTTGTCCTGTGTTTTTGAGGCTACTTCCTTCACAAGTTTGGCACCCATGTCAGCAAAGGGATCTCCCAATTCGATGTCCTTTGCAATGGTTACGCCGTCGTTGATTATCGAAGGGCTTCCCCAGGACTTCTCCAGTACTACTGTTCTCGCGGCAGGCCCAAGGGTAACTTTGATCGCATTAGCAACTGTGTCTATTCCCTCAAGCAGCTTTTCTCGCGCCTCTGCGCCGTAAATGATCTTCTTTGCTCCCACTTGATCACCCCATTACCCTAGCCTGGATGTCCTCTTCCTGAATTAGCAGGTAATCCATTCCCATCCATTCAATCTTCGTTCCGCTGTACTGCCTGTATATCACGCGGTCTCCTACTGAGATGCTTTTTGCGTCTGGGCCGACTGCCTCGACCAGTCCCACATTCATCTTCTCGCGTGCCTCCTCGGGTAGAAGAAGGCCTGAATCGGTCTTCTCAGGGGCGTTCTCCATTGCTATCAGCACCATTTCTCCAATCGGTTCTATTCCTATTCCCATGAAAGAGCAACTCCTTGTTTGCAAGGCTCGCAATTTCAAGTCTATTTTAAACCAAACGAAAGGAGCTCATCCTTACGAACGTGAAGTTTAGGCGAGTTACTCTTCTTCTTCGGAGCGATTTTGCGGGTTTGAGAAGTAATCGATGATTAGCGGTGATGCTAGAATTAGTAGAATTGTCAATGATAGGTAGTTCCATGAGCTGCTTGTTACAGAACCATGGTTTCCAGAAGTTAGGAGCTTTATCGCCCCAATCCATGGTATCTCGGAGGAAGCGACCCCAACAACCCATTCGTCCTCAACAGGGAGGACTGGGTTCCCTTCTGGAAATGTGAAAAGACCACTTTTTCCCTGTGAGTTTGCTGATGGCTGATCGATCATGCAGTCGTTATTGTCCCCAGCGGTCAGGTATCCCTCGTTTGGTGGCGTCCACTGTTCGACTTGCATCTGATAGGTCCCACCATGGTATGAGGAGCATTCGATATCCAAAGTCCAGGTTACATTCTCAACATTCACTAGAGTTGTCCCTGGGACGTCCCAACCTCCAGATTCGTTCAACCTAACCTCGAGGAGTGCTCGGTGAATCACCGGAGTCTCGGAGCCCCCATTCTTCTTGTAGATAATCACGTCACCGGGCATTCCATGGGACTCGTACCCGTAGTTTTCGTTTCCCTCCTGGGTGGCTTCGACAAGTGTAACAATATTCGTCCTCTCCATACTCATCACAAGAACCAGGTCACCTGGATCTATGGCTCCGACTGATCCATCCTCTTCGTCGTGCATCATTGACTTTGACTCGACTACCACCATAGGGGGAAATGTCCCTGTGGCCAGCCACATCGAGCTAAGAATCAGGACTACTAAACCACCGGCTAGTATCGCCTCACGGACCAGCCAACCTGCACCTGTGTCTCTCGGTCCGGGGGTGCTAGTGAGTAGGATGGGGGCCTCTTCAGACACCTCATTCCTCCTCTCCGGAGTTCGAGTCGGTCACGTCTTCTTGTTCACTTGGCTTAGAAGACAGTGACGAGTACCTCTTAGGGACATTGATGCCAAGTTCCTCGTATCGACCCTTCAGCATTGCTTGGTAAGATGGCCCCAAAAGATCTGCAGCGGTCTCTGCCTCCTTTCTTAGTCTCATTACCTCGGCCCTGGAGTCCAATTGAATAATCTCGCTGAGTTGGTCCTTCTTTCTATAGAAGTAGAAGAACTCAGGTGCCACGATAAACAGTGCGATGGACCCTCCAACCAACCCAATCCAAACAAGAGGTATCAGGTTCTCATTCCCGTCTTCTGTAAGGGTTGCTACGCCATCCATGAAGAAAAGAAGGAGGAAGCAGTAGAGTAGTACTGCGAAAGAGACTGCGGTCATTACAGTGTATGCCTGGAAGTGTATTTCACTCTTCGAGCGCCACCATGCCTTCAACGGGTTGGGCTTTCTCCTTGCCGCTCGCGCCATCTCTACCGGCTCCCGCGCCGCACTCATACGGTTAGTGCCTTTCGTTCGATGGGTCCCCCGATTAAAGCCAATTATTGGCATATTATTCTGGCCGCAACCGGCGCAACCAATATTCACGGCCTCTCGTAGGAGGCATCGTGCTGGTTGGACTCACGGGAAGGAACGCTTCGGGAAAGTCGACACTAGTTGAGTGGTTCTCATCGAAGGGACTCAGGAGCGTTTCCTGCTCCGATTCGATTCGAAAATGGCTGCATGACCAAGGGGTTGACTCGACCAGAGAGGCCTTGATTGAAGGGGGAAGGGAGCTTCGGAGACGTGGAGGTCCCGGGATTCTTGCTGAGATGCTGTTGGAAACCCTTGACGGTGAAGATGCCGTGGTGGATTCCATTAGGACCCCTGCAGAAGTTGAGGCACTTCGTTCAAGGGGCGACTTCATCCTAATCGAAGTCAGTGCATCTGAGGATTCTAGGTGGGAAAGAATGGTTGGGAGGGGCAGAACAGGCGATCCAGGTGAAAAGAGCGTCTTCCTTGAACAGGAGGCAGCAGAATCCCATGCCGAGGACGAGGCTGGGCAGGCACTAGTCGCCACTGGCAATATGGCAGACGTTAAGATAGGAAATGACGGATCAATAGAGGATCTGGAGATGAAACTAGAGAGTTTCTGGAAGGGACTGTCCTAGGCCTCTCTAACGTTGATTCCGGCTTCCTTCATCATTCCCATTGCGATGTCAAAATCTTCCTTCCATCGTTCTGGAATGTCTAGATCCTTCGGATAGACCACCTCATTCACACCAGCCTGAATTAGCGACCGTGAACATCGTGAGCATGGGGGCCAGGTTACGTAGGCAGAGTTTCCCTTCAGCGAGACTCCGATCCTAGCTGCATGCATTATTGCATTCTCTTCTGCATGGCAAATCAATGGGTACTTCTGCTCGCGGTCCTCTAGTCTACCTGAGTCGTCCTCGATTCCCCTAGGGAATCCATTGAATCCAGTAGACCTGATCTCCCTGTCCTCGCCAACAACCACGCAACCTACCTTGGTCGAAGGGTCCTTGCTCCAGCCCGAAATGTGTTTGGCGAGTTCCAGAAAACGCCGATCCCACTTATCGCTCACGTTCCCCGTGTCAGGTGACTGGGTAATCATCCTTCGGTTTGATATCTTGGAGGATGGATTTCGAGATAGTCCCAAAGGTTGGAGTCACTCATCCTCAGGTACTCAGAAAACAGACTTCCAACGAGATACACACTTCCCGTGACATAGACGATGCAGCCATTCTCAGATGCAATCCTAACTGCTCTTTCCATGGCCTTGGAATTGTCGGAAATTACCTCAATCTCTCCCCCCACGTCTAACAGGTCTGCTACTTCGCCAATGGGGGCTGATGGTTTTCGCCCGCCCTCGACCATGGTCACAATCGTGTGAATCGTACTTGCAGAACCCCGAAGGGGCTCGATTGAGGAGGCTAGTTCTTCCTTCTGGGTCATCCCAATTACCATGACGTGCTCGTCGTCCGAGATTTGCACGAAGTCGTGTACAATGCTCTCTTCGTTATGTGCAGCGCTCAGTCTGCATTCCACTCCATTCCAATTGATTGTGTCATCCGTTCGACCGGGCCAGCTAACCTCGGCCTCCAATTCACTCCAACCAAGTCTTCTCCCTATCTCTTGTGAAATCGCCCTTGCCGTGGACTGGGCATCTAGTCCCAAATCATCCATCCACTCTACATCAACGCCGCCGACTGACTCGATGGCTTCTCTGACATCGCTATCCTCGTGGTATAGGCAAAACAGAGGGACGCCCTGTCTGTGAATTCCCGCCTTCTCTGAGGCTATCTCCCTCAGGGTTTCCCCCAGAACCTCAGTATGATCCATCGATATGGTGGTAATCGCGCATATGTCAGCTTCGACTAGCCTGGTTGAGTCTAAGCGTCCGCCTAGACCGGTCTCCACAATGGCCCGATCCACCCCTGCTTCGGAGAAGGCCAACATCGAGGCCAGGAAGGTTATCTCGAAGTAGGTTGGTCTGATCTCAGGCTCAATTTCACTGGCTGCTCTGACTTCCTGGAGAATACGGTCGAAATCGCTGGGCAGAACTGGTGTCCCATCGACCCTAGCCCTCTCTTCAACTGTTACCAAATGAGGAGAGGTGAACAAGCCGATGAGTCGGCCGTTCTTAGCCCCCAATGCCGACAAGTGGGCGCACAAGGAGCCCTTGCCGTTGGTCCCAGCAACGTGGACGCTTGGGAAGTCCCTCTCAGGATTGCCAAGCCTCTCCAGCATCTGCGCGCAGGTAGAGAGGCCAAGCCTCATCCCTGAGCCAATCCTGCTATCCAACCAGTCCCTGATATTGGCTTCGCCGGGGAGGGGCATGGCTGGGTCAAGGTGAAATGCGTCTTGAAGGTCGTGGGAGCATGGCGGATACGGAACTTGCTCGGGTTCTATCGGCGATTAGGGACCAGTGGGTCTCGATGACGGGAATGGCAGCCATGTTCATCGCATCGATTGGTTTTGGGATTTTCATCCAACCCTTCTACAATTTCGAGGAGCTGAGGGCTTTCGGAGAAGAGGGGACAACAGAGGCTGGAAACATCATTCTTGAGTTGGTTATGATTTTCGTGTTCACGATTGCGATAATTTGGCTTGCAAGGAAGGGTCTTGAAGTAGTGATCAAGGGAGTTGTTTTCCTTGCTCTCGGGTACAGCCTGATGATGGCGATTTTGCCTATTCTCGCAATATTGCTTTGGATATTCGGAGTAGAAATTGACGATTTAGTAGTATTTGCAATTACTATCGGAGTCACCTGCGCTATGATGTACACCCTACACAAGTTCCCAGAATGGTACGTAGTCAATACTGTTGGATTGCTGGTTGGTTCGGGAGTGATTGTGATGCTGGGAATTGCCTTCGTACCGGTACTGATTATCCTCTTCATGGTTCTAGCAGCCATCTATGACCACTGGGCTGTAAATGGCAGTAAGCACATGCTCGAGCTGGCTGACACTATGATTGACCTGAAGCTGCCAGTCCTACTAGTAGCACCAAAGGATGCCAGTTACTCCTTCCTAGATCAGGAATCGAATACGATGAGGAAGGATAAGGGAGAAAATATCGACTGGGAGAGGCCACTGGAAGGTGGACCAACCCAGAAAAAGAGCAGGGATGCTCTTTTCATGGGATTGGGGGACGTAATCTTCCCTGGCATGCTCGTAATTTCTTCTATCACGTTCCTACCGGAAATGGGCCCCGTTGTCTTCGACTTCTGGGGAGGGGCGACTGCTCCTATCTACCTTGGACCGATGCTAGTGGGACTAGGGACTCTAGGAGGGGGCCTTCTGGGCTACTTGGCCCTAATGACCCAGGTCGCAAGAGGTAAGCCCCAGGCAGGACTACCACTGCTGAACGGTGGCAGCATTCTAGGATACATCATCTCTGGAACTATAGCCCTCGGTCCCAGCAATCTATGGCAGGACATCTCGTTCCTGTGAGTTCTGCCCAATGAGTTGAAGGTCGGAAGCGGGGCCACAAGGTCGGTCGCGATGCTTGACATGTCCATGTTCAGGGACCATGCGGACGTTATTCGAGCCGACCACGACCGTAGAGGGCTATCCCATGACTCGATTGACGAGGTCATCCGACTGGACGACGAATGGCGTAGATCACGATACGATGCAGACCAGTTACGGAAGCAGCGTAACGAAGCGGCTAGGGGCATTGCAGAGGCCAAGAAGTCTGGAGATGAGTCTGCTGCGAATGAAATACTGGAGCGGGTTACGGACATAGGGGCGAAGATCGACGAGCTTTCCTTGTACTCCGATGAGTGTCTATCGAAGAGGGATTCCCTAAGAATGGGGATTCCCAACATCCTACATGATGACGTACCAGTGGGTGAAGACGACCAGAAGAACACGTTGCTCAGCCTTCATGGTGAGAAGTCAGAGATGAAATTCGAGCCACGAAACCACAATGACCTGATCGAGTTGAATGGTTGGGTAGACCTTTCAAGGGGAGCAAAGGTTGCCGGTAGTCGGTTCTACTTCATGCAAGGAGACCTTGCTAGGTTGGATATGGCCTTGCAGCAATATGGCTCAGACTTCCTGATAGAGAGAGGATACACTCTGGTTCAACCACCGCTGATGATGAATCGAGAGGCGTACGAGGGAGTCACGGACCTGAGTGATTTCGAGACTGTGATGTATGGGATAAAGCCGGACGAATACTACCTGATAGCAACCAGCGAGCATCCTCTAACGGCCATGCGGATGGACGAGATTATCGAGCCATCCGAGTTGCCAATCAAGCTCGTCGGAGTCTCTCCCTGCTTCAGGAGAGAGGTTGGTGCACACGGCCTATCGGACAGGGGGATATGGAGGGTGCATCAGTTCACCAAGGTGGAGCAGATCGTAATCTGCAACCCGGATGAATCATGGGATCATCACGAGGATCTTCTGACCAATGCAATCGACCTATGGGACAGTCTTGGACTGCACTATAGGGTAGTCAATATTTGCACTGGCGATATGGGTACTGTAGCCTCTAGGAAGTACGACCTAGAGGCTTGGCTGCCAGGTGCAGGGTCATACAAGGAAGTCGTCTCCTGCTCAAACTGCACGGACTACCAAGCCAATCGACTTAGGATGAGGTACAGGACGTCTGAAGGAAACTCGGCTGTCCACACCCTCAACTCCACTGCGATTGCAACAAGCAGGGCCCTGGTTGCTATCATGGAGCAGTACCAGAACGAAGACGGGACAGTGGCCGTGCCTGAAGTACTGAGGCCCTATATGGGGAAGGAAATCCTCGAATCGCTCTAGATTTCCCAGTTTTGCTAGTCCCCTATCTCGACCAGTACGCTTCCCATGTCGACTCGATCACCCTTTCCATAGTGAAGTCTGGTTATCTCGCCAGACTTGGGAGAGGTAATCCTGTGTTCCATCTTCATCGCCTCCAGGACCATGAGGGCTTGTCCCTCGCGTACCCTCTGTCCCTCCTTGACCATCAAATCCAGTATCGTTCCAGGCATAGGGGCAGTCAGCGCCCCCTCGTCTTTCGAAGCGCTTCCGCTGCCTTGCTCGAGTAAGTTGACGACATGGGCCCTGCCATCGATGTGAATCCACCAAGAGTCGCCATCACGGGCAACGTGAGCGATCATCTGGTTGCCATCGACCTCAACGGACAGTCGACCTTGTTGCGAGTCTGCAGAAATTGCTGCGTCGGGAGGATGCACTTCCATGCCGTCCCTGGACATTGAGGAAACATGGATGCTGCCGTCCCTATCCTCAAGGGTGGGTTTGTACCTAGAGTTTCCAGATGAGACGCTCCACTCCATAATATCACCTCAGGGGAACGTCCTCCTAAGTGTCCTGAATGGGTCTCCCTGGTGGCCAGTGTGTTCGTCCACTGCCTCGCCTGAATCATTTCTAGCGCTCCCAAGTCCCAGCCTCTGGGCCGCAGCGGCGATAGCGACTAGCGTGCCCTCGTCATATTCTTCTCCATCTAACTCTCTGGGGTCGGAGTTGTCGAGGAAGTCAGTGTCGATGCTACCGTCACGGAACGAGGCATGGTTGAGGGCATTTCGAAGGAATTCTATGTTGGTTGTGACCCCAAGGGCTACAAATTCGCTCAGTGCAGCGTCCATCCTCCGTATCGCTGCCCCTCTGTTAGGGGCATGAACTATCAGCTTAGCTAGCATTGGGTCGAAGTCAATCGTGACCTCGTCTCCCTCCCTCACTCCTGAGTCGACTCTGATTCCTGGTCCCGATGGCTGGCGCCACATAGATAGCTTCCCAGTGGAAGGAAGGAAGCCGCTTCTGGGGTCCTCTGCGTATATCCTCGCCTCGATTGAGTGTCCGTTCTGGCTCACCTCATGTTGCTCGAATCCTATGCCTAGACCAGCGGCAACCTCGAACTGCTTCTGAACAAGATCCACCCCTGTTGTCATCTCCGTCACGGGGTGCTCGACCTGTAGTCGGGTGTTCATCTCCAGGAAGTAGAAATCCCCATTGCTAGCGAGAAGGAACTCGACGGTTCCGGCTCCGACGTATCCGACGGACATAGCAGCGGTTACTGCAGCTTGCCCCATCTCCTCCCTCTTGCTGCCAGAGACCGCAGGCGAGGGAGCCTCCTCTATCACCTTCTGGTACCTCCTCTGAAGTGAGCAGTCCCTCTCATTGAGGTGGACTGCCTTTCCATGGCTGTCGCAGAGTACCTGAATCTCAACGTGTTTCGCGTTTCGTAACAACCTCTCGACGTACACCGTTCCATCGCCGAATGCCGCGGAGGCCTCTCTCGCTGCCGCCTCGTACTCTGAGCGTAGCGACTTAGGCTCGCTGACTGCTCGCATCCCCTTTCCTCCGCCTCCTGCGCTTGCTTTGAGGAGAAGGGGGTAGCCAACCCTGGCTGCCGAGATGGCCAGGTTGCCGAGGTGGTCAGCACCATCCTCCACCGGTACTTCCTCTCCGGGGATAACGGGTACTCCCGAGTCGATCATTAGCCTTCGAGCGGAAATCTTGTCTCCCATTGTCTCTATCGCCTCTGCAGGAGGCCCAATCCACACGATTCCCGAGGATTCGACCTCCCTGGCGAAGCCGGCCCTCTCAGACAGGAAACCATAGCCAGGGTGTATCGCGTCCGCCTCACATGACTTGGCGGCCTCGATAATCGCACTCCCGTTCAGGTATGTCTGGTCGAGGGTGTCTCCAACAATTCGAACGGCCTCATCTGCTACCTCGACGTGGAGCGAGGATGCATCTGAATCGCTATACATGGCAACGCCGACTAAACCAGACTCTCGGGCTGCCCTGAGGATTCTAACTGCTATCTCTCCCCTGTTTGCCACTAGGACCTTGGAAAACGGCCTGGGCGAGCCCTCCATCCATTCTGGAGGCATGCTCAGACTTCCCCGTCCTCAGGGGACCATGCGGGCTTCCTTCCCTCGAGGAACGCAGATAGTCCCTCCTGGCCCTCTGAAGAGCCTCGCATCCTGCTTGTTAGATCGAGTGTCCATAGTCTGAGGGACTCATCGTCCCCTTCCCACCGGTCTAGTTCTGCAACCATTCTCTTGGCTGAAGTAACAGACATTGGGCCCGAAGTCAGAACGTCTGCAGCTACTGAGTCAGCTGAATTGTGCATCGACTCTGTCGAATCAGCAATCTCGTCGATGAATCCAACCCTGAGAGCCTCCTCTGCGTCTATCCTGGAAGCGAGCATCGCTAGCCTTCGGAACTGGGCGCTACCCAGCCTTCGATGAACGTAGGGGCCGATTACGGCTGCCGAGATTCCAAGCTTGGCCTCGGAGAGGGCTATCTGGGTTCGGGGTTCCCCGATGACGTGGTCTACGCACGCCACTAATCCAGCCCCTCCTCCGAGGGCAACTCCCTGGACACAGGCAATGGTGAAGCACGGGTGAGACCAAAGGCCGTGGAAGAGGCTGTCAAGTCTCTCTGCGTCGGCCCGATTCTCCTCTGGGCTCTTACTGCCCCCTTCCCTCATCATGTTGATGTCGGCACCAGCGCAGAAGTGCCTCCCATCAGACCTCAATAGTAGGGTTCTGAGGTACTTTGAGCCGTTCTTGTCGACCAATTCTGATCTCTCGCCTACTGACCTAAGGGATGTCCACTCCAGAAGGTAGGTGAGTTCTCTTATCAGTTGCACATTAAGGGCGTTGTGAACGTCCGTTCTCGTAAGTGAAATTGTGGCCATGGGGCCATCGATCTCTAGGGAGCAAAGCTCTGTTTCTGGGGTATCGTCGGTCATCAGCAATCAATCACATCCTGAACACGCCGTATCCCGTGTCCGGCATCGGGGAGTTGAGGCTCGCGGAAATACATAGCCCAAGCACGTCTCTTGTGTCCCTTGGGTCTATGACCCCGTCGTCCCAGAGACGTGCTGTAGAGTAGTACGGGTTGCTCTCGCTCTCGTACTTCTCCCGGATATCGTCTGGATTTGCGTTACCGACTGCTGAGAGCACGCTTGCAGCCTGCTCGCCGCCCATCACGCTGATTCTTGCGTTGGGCCACATGAACAGGAACCGCGGGTCGTAGGCACGGCCGCACATGCCGTAGTTTCCGGCCCCATGGGATCCTCCTATGATCACTGTGAACTTGGGAACAGGTACACATGATACTGCAGTGACTAGCTTGGCGCCGTCCTTGGCTATTCCTCCCGCTTCGGCGTCCCTTCCGACCATGAAGCCAGTAATGTTCTGCAGGAAGACTAGGGGGACTCCTCGCTGACCGCATAGTTCAACGAAGTGTGCTCCCTTTAGGGAAGACTCGGAGAAAAGGATTCCATTGTTCGCGACTATTCCCACGGGGTAGCCGTGAATCCTCGCAAACCCACAGACCAAGGTGTTCCCGTACCTTTGCTTGAACTCGTGGAACCTGGAACCGTCGGTGATTCGAGAGATTACCTCTCGAACGTCGTAGGGCGTCCGGTTGTCGACAGGGATGATTCCCATTAGGTCCTCGACGTCGTGGTGGGGTTCCTCTGGCTCAGAGGAGTCCAATCTGTGCTTTGGTGAGACGTTCAGATTCTCGACGATGTTGCGCACCATGCGGAGAGCCTCGGCCTCGTCCTCTGCGTAGTGATCAGCGACTCCGGACTCGGTGGTATGCAACTCGGCCCCTCCGAGTTCCTGTGAAGTAACCTCTTCTCCCGTTGCTGCCTTCACCAGAGGAGGTCCGGCAAGGAAAATAGTCCCGTTACCCTTGACGATTATCGACTCGTCGGACATAGCAGGGATGTAGGCGCCGCCTGCGGTACAAGAACCGAGAACGGCGGCTACCTGTGGGATTCCCTTGCTGGACAGGATGGCCTGGTTCCTGAAAATTCGTCCGAAGTGCAGCTTGTCTGGGAAGACCTCGTCCTGCATTGGAAGAAACGCTCCTCCGGAGTCGACTAGGTAGATGCAAGGTAGGTTGTTCTGCTCGGCTATCTCCTGTGCGCGAATGTGCTTCTTGACGGTCATCGGATAGTAGGAGCCTCCCTTTATTGTGGCGTCGTTGGCTACGAACATACACTCCTTTCCATGTACGACTCCCACTCCAGTAACGATTCCCGCTGAGTGGGCCCTCCCGTCGTACAGTCCGTGTGCGGCTAGCGAGGATGCCTCCAAGAAGGGAGTTCCGGGATCGCAGACGTCTTGTATCCTCTCCCTCGGTAGGCTCTTTCCCCTTTCCCTGTGCCTCTGAACGTGCCTATCTTCTCCACCACGCCTAACTGCGTCCAGTTTCTCCCTCAACTCATCTACTAGAGCTAGGTTCTTGTCCCTGCCTGACTCGAAATCGCTACTAGCTCGGTCGACCCTAGTTGGCAGCCTGTCCATGTCGCTCGACGCATCCGTGAGGCAGACTAGCCTTCAATTGAGTGGATTGGCAGTTAACCATAGGCGGGTTAGACGCCCAGAGTCAGACGGCCGACGTCCCGGAGTCCCGGGGCCATCCCTACCACAAGCATCGCCACACCTACCAACAAGCGGAGGTGCCTCTCTCTGTACTCGAAATTCAGAATTGAGAAGAGGTAGTAGATCAGTCCTGCCAGCCCGGCTTTTACAAGAGCGAATAACCAGACTCCTTCGTCCAATATCCAGTGGTCAATACCGAGCTCTCCGTTGAGCCATAGTCCTGCGTCAATCACCTTCTGAGAGACGACATGCTTCTCGGAAAGTCCTGGGAACCCATCGATGCCGATCCATGTCGCGATTCCGTCCATCAGCTGCCCGGCAACAGCGAGGAAAACGAGTGGTTGTGCCATTGTCGCTCTAGCTCTAAGGCTCTCGATCATATCCTTGTCCTCGGAATCTGTGAGTTTCGTGTATTCCTCGTCTGTCATCCCAGGTGGGAGAATACCTGCCACCAGGCCATGGCTCGATAGTTCATCTGATGCTTCCTTTCCGTAGGAGTACATGTTGTATGCGAACCAGGTAGGTATGACTATCACAGCGAACAGAGGCCAAATCCTCTCTGGCTCGGGAGGTCTTTCGAAGGCATAAGAGGCGAGTGCACCAAGGAAAATCATCGAGCCTCCGATTCCAACGAGGTAGACCATCCTCTGCACTGGGGTGAAGTCCATAGTTGAGTCTCTAGAAATCCTGATGAAGACTATCCCTAGAGCTGTTGAGAGGAACATGGGGGCCATGTCTATGTCGAAAAGTGCAACCTTGCCACTAGCCGAAATCGATGTTCCGTATAGGGCGAACTGAGCGAAAACAAGGATTAGAGCCATGGACTCTAGATTCTCTCTCGACTGGTCGTCATCCCCTCTCAATCGCTCGTTTGTCATGGCAATTGCTCCTGCCAAGATTACCCAAAATGCCGCTTGGAAGTGGATTCCGGGGCTGACGAAGTAGGGAGAAAGAGCGGGTCCGAACATCTCTGCGTCCTCTACCACCTCTCCGAAGGCGGCCCAAGTCACGAAGGGAAGCAGGGCGACTACACTCGCATCGCTGGGGTCTACACCAAGGCCCCTCAGCCAGGCGGACATCGCGAGGACGAAGAGTCCCAGTACCAGGGCATAGGTCATCGTGTTGTAGTTGTTGTAGCCCGAATCTCCCGTAGACTCCCCTCTGATCGGGTCAACGAAATATTGGAAGAGCGCTTCGGAAAGTGGGTTTGAGATTCCTAGAAAATGCAGGCTGAGGCCGGCGAAAATTAGCGCGAAGACCGTCACAAGGGCGTTAATGGCCCATTTCTCATATGGGTGCAGTTCTTCTAGCGGATTGTACACGATTCGGCGAAGGGCGTGCCTCGCTTATGCATGACGGTATGACCTACTCCTCGCCGTAGGAAACACTCTCGCCATCTTCCAGCTCCAGGGGTTCGCTCTTCATCCTCCTCTCGCGTGCCTCTGAGAAACCTGGAACCATCGCTTCGAAGGAGCCTGGTCGTTCAGAAGTCCGATCTTGGAATGAGTCAAGGTTTTTCGATCTTAGTCGTTGCTTCTTCCTGTCCTGCTCGAGACCGTATAGGACAGTGCCGTGTTCCGAACCTCCCAATATCCCCTCTATCGCAGGTGTGGCCAGAGCAAGTCCTTCGTTGTCCCCAATCACAGCGACTGTTGATCCATATATCGATATCTCACAACTAGTCAGTTCCTCGATCAGAGTCCTTATTCGGCCATTTGTGCCAATGAGCCTGCTTCTCATCCTGCGAGTCTGGTTGGGTTGCTTTCCGACCCATTCTCTTATGTCGTAAAGCCGCAAAAATACCTCGTCCTCGAGAAGTTGGACGGCCCTGGATGGTGCTATTCCCCTTCCAATCGCCGTGATGACGTCCGGGGCTTTCATCCTCCTTACTGGGTCGGGCTCGTCATTCCAATCTATGGAAACGTCCCCTGTCTGCGAGTCGATGGATATCTCTCCTCCGCAGGCTTCGCCAATCAGTCTCCTCGTCTCGCCTGACTTGCCTATCAGAACGGCAATCCTGTCCCTTGGGACCCTACACAGGTGCTCCATGTCTGCGGCCGGCCCGCCGTCCCGCTTTAATCCACTCTTGGTGGGAGTTTTGGCACTGGGCCGTCAAGAACCCTGACTAGGCTATCGGCTACATTCGCCTCGAGCCCTTGTCGTCTTAGCCACTCTGTAAGCCTCGTGACGTCTCTGACCAGGAACTCGTTCGCACTGGGGTGCCTTGTTGTTACTGCCTGTCCCACATCTATCACCCATGGCTTCCCTTCACGCCAGAGGATGTTGTACTCGCTGAAATCGGCATGTACCAGATCGCAGGTCTGCCAGATAATTGCTAATGTCTCCAGAAGCTCGTTGAATACTTCTTGGGGTTCCTCTATCTTAATGTCCTTCAGCCTCGGACTCGCTGACTCTTCGTCGCCGATGAATTCCATCACTAGCACATTCTTCAGGCTGAACATTGGCTGGGGGACCCTGATTCCGTGCTTCCGCAACCTCTTGAGGTTCCTGAACTCCTTCCTTACCCAGATGTTGACCAGTTCTCTGTGCCTCCTGGAAAGGCCAGAGAACCTGGGGTCCCCGTCGATGTACTTCGCTAGTCCCTTGAAAACCGCGTTTGTGGTGTGGAAGATCTTTACTGCCAGAGGTCCACTCTTCGAAGTGGCCCGGAAGACGTGTGCCTCCTTTCCCCTGGCTATGGGATAGTCGATCGTTTCTATGTCTCCCTGCTGCATTAGCTTGTGGAGTGCAAGCAGGGTGGATCTATCGAAGACCTGGTCGAAGACCCGCCTGTCGACCCATTCGAAGCGTCCCTTCCCCATAACTCCCTGGAGGGAGTCTTCGATGTCGTCGAACATTCGCTTGTACTTGGGCTCTGATATCCATTCGTGCTTCCTCTCCGACTTCAGAAGCCTGTCCATATCGGGCTCCTCGTCCCATTCCCCTTCCCGAGGCATCTTCTCACCCGAAGAAGGAGTCAATGTCGTCCCCATCGTCCTCGACGACCGTTTCCGGAGCTTCTGACTCCTCTGTGTCCTCTTCCCCCACTGGAGACTCCTCCTCTGTGGGTTCCTGTTCTTCCGTCTCGGTAATGTCTTCGTCCTGGCTCATTCCAAACAGGTCGACAATCTCTGGAAGGACGCCCTTTCTAGACAGGTATAGAGACTGGGTCTTGGTGTAGCGCATCACTACGTTGGCCTTCTCGTCTTGGAACTCCCACGGCTGGATGACAATAAGATCGCCCTCCCTGACCCACTGCCTGCGCCTCATCTTTCCTGGAATTCTGGAGAGTCTAGTCTCTCCGTCCTCGCAGACTGCGCGGACCCTACGACCACCTAGAATCTGGTCTGCTATGGCGAACATCTCGTTCACCTTACGTTTCGGCAGGGGAACTCTGATCCTGTCTCCGCCGCCTGACTCCATCTGAGCTAGGAGTTCGGTGTCTACGGATTCTTCCCTTCGGGCCACGCGTTGCGGTCAAGGGGCACCTATGTGAAGTTGAGCCTGTCCCTCATGGAAGCAGGGCTTCTGCAGCGTCATGGGCGAGGTCCACAAGGAACTCGCTTCCGGGTCCAATCCCGAAGGCTAGAGAGAGGGCGGCAAGGGCTATGATGAAGACTCGTAGGGGGGTTTTGCATGCCAGTGCCTCTTCCTCGGGTGAATCAAAGAACATGACCAACCCGATCCGAAGGTAGTAGAATAGGGAGAGGGCGCTGTTAAGGACAATCGCCACAGCTAGCCAGAATACTGGTTCCACACTGGCCGCCCACGAGACGATGCTCGAGGCTCCCCCGGTCCCAGCTGAGACGGTGACGATACCGTTGATCATCAGGAGCTTTGAGAGGAATCCGGAGAACGGGGGGACTCCGGCCAGCGAGAGCATGAACACGAACATTGATCCGGCTATCAAGGGGTCTCTGCGAGCTAGGCCATTCAAGCCCTCCATCCGGTGGCTGCCGCCTTCGTTTTCGATGGTCGAGAGAACTAGGAATGCACCTAGCTTGAACACCACCAGGACGCTGAGGTGGAAGAGCACTGCTGTGACTATCAGGGACTTGACCTCGCCATCTGCCAGACCGGAGCCGATTGCGGCTACGGCAGCGAGCATGTAGCCAGCATGGGCGACGCTAGAGTATGCTAGGACCCTCTTCGGATTGTCGCTGGAAAGGGCTGCTAGATTCCCCCATGTCATGGTGATCAGGGCTATTGCGGCCATTGCAACGAACCAGAATGCCTCGCCAGAGGCCGGCATGGAGACAAGCAGCATGACCCTGAACAGGGCCACGAATCCCATTGCCTTCGAGGCAGTTGCCAGCATTCCAGCCACTATCGAGGAGGCCCCGGAATAGGCGTCTGGGATGGCAAGGTGGAAGGGTGCGGCGCCGACCTTGAAGCCGAAAGCGACTAGCATCATCCCGATCCCTGCAGTGGCTAGGGGGTCCAGACCGTCCATGGACTGCCATGATTCGGATAGTCCGGAAACGCTGAGATCGCCGTTCCAAAGATACAGCAGGGACATCCCATATATTCCGACCGCGGAAGCCACGGAGCCCACCACGAAGTACTTGGTTCCAGCCTCCCCCCCTTCCACGGTCTCCTTGTGGAATCCAACCAGTACGTAGGACGAGAGCGAGGCTAACTCCATGCAGACGAACAGCATGAACAGGTGGGTGGACTTGGCCATCAGGGACATTCCGATGCCAGTCGTAAGGAGAAGAATGTGGAAGTCTACCTGTCTCCTGTTGTCGTAGAGAGCGTCGGTCTTGCGTGCAAGCCAAGCTGCCGAAGGTTCAGCAGAGATAGGCTGAGGCGCAGTTGCCCTTGGATCTGCTGGGATCCTATGTGTGGTGGCAACCGTGCAAAGGAAAAGGACTGAGACGAAGATGTTCGTCAATAGTATGGAGAACTCGTCAACGAGCAGGACATTTCCCACCTCGCCGGACCAGTCACCAGGACTGAGGAGGCCCTGCTGGGCGGCAACTAGGGATGCGAGGAGTGTTGCTATGGTAATCCTGTTGGGTATCCTGGGGTCCCTAGAGAACTCGAACCTCTTCCCTCCGAGGAGGGTTGGGATCCTCAGAGATGTGAGTGGGATTCTGAATCTGGCGTCTCCAATATTTGGAACTATGATGAGCGCGACCAGGCCCGCTAGCATAATTAGCTCGGGGAGGAGGAGCTCGGGCGAGATTCCGGAAACCTCTGAGCTCATGGCTTGGCCCCCTCTGATTCCATGGCTACTGCTAGAGTGGTCTCGATCAGTTCGCTGCTCCAGAACGACATCATGTCCCAGAAGAAGAAGGGGAGAATCCCAAAGAGGATAGTCAGGGCGCCAAGGACCGTCATGCCAGCATTCTCGTGCCATGTGATATCGCGCGGCTCGCCATGAAGGGTATCTGGAAGAATCCCGTTGTGGGGGTCGTTGGATTCAAAGATGGTGCGCTGCATAGAAGTCAGGTAGTACACTGCAGTAATGATGAGAGTCAGTGCGGGTAGGATAACAAGCCATCCGAAAGTCATCCAGAACGCGATCAGGACTGCCACTTCGGCTACGAATCCAGCCATCATTGGAAGGCCCAGGCTGGCCATCCAGCCAAGCATCATGTGCCCGGACAGCCACGGACTGTGATGGGCTATCCCTCGCATAGATCCTATCTCAAGGGTGTGATAGTGGTGCTTGAAGGCCCCAGCGACGGCGAAGAGGAGCGGGCTGATTATTCCATGAGCGAACATCATGAACAGTGCCCCTGCTATGCCCAGTGGCTGCATAGTAGCGATTCCCAGGAAGATAAGGCCCATGTGGGACACGGATGAGTACGCGACCATCCTCTTGAGGTTGGTCTGCCCCATGCATACCCATGCACCGTAGACCAGGCTAGCCATTCCGAGTGCGACGAGGAGGGGGGTGAATACTACCGTGGATCCGGGGAAGGCGGTGACTGCGACCCTGAGGAATCCGTATGCGCCCATCTTCAGCATCACCCCTGCCAGTATCATCGAACCGGCCGTCGGTGCTTGCACGTGTGCATCTGGGAGCCATGTGTGAACGGGTACGCTGGGCATCTTTGTGGCGAATCCAATGAGCAGCAGGAGCCAGACTATGTGTCTCAGCCCCTCACTCATTAGACTCCCGCTGGCCAGAATTACTTCGAGGTCGAATGACCTTTCAGAGACCGTGGTTCCGGTGTTGAAATACATCACTAGGATTCCGATCAGCATGACCACGCTTGCTGTGAATGTGTAGATGAAGAACTTCATCGCGGCGTATCTCCTGTCTGCCCCGCCCCACATCAAAATGAGGAAGAACATAGGAATCAGTGTCAATTCCCAGAAGACGTAGAAGACCAACAGATCGAGTCATTCGTAAACCCCTACCATGGCCCCCTGCATCAGTAGCAGAAGAGGGTGGAAGAGGTGGCCCCTCTTCGCGTCCCATTCAACTAGCATCGAGATCGGAACGACTAGTGCCGTGAGCCATATCATAGGGAGAGACAGTGCGTCCGCACCCACATGCCACGAGACACCGATGTACGGAATCAGGTCCAATGGCGTGTTCTCTAGCTCGTAGCTCCCGAATCCTATAGCCATCCAGTCAAGTTCGCTTAGGGAGGTCGCTGCAGCCCATGTTGAGATAGCAAGGAGTGCCAGAGAGACTCCCATGCAGATGTTCCTACTGAACCTCCTGATATGTTTCCCCGCCTGTGATGGCAGCAGGCTCGGCAGTACCAGAAGAAGCGCGCCCACGGCAATTGGCGATAGGGCCAGGATAGTCAGAATCATCAGCTCACCCCCCAAGCTAGAGCGAAAATAGAGAGCATTCCGACCGCTGTCATCATGATGTAGTCTCGTGCCCTTCCGGTGGTAATCCTCCTAATCTGAAAGGAGCCTAGGACCGAGTTCGACTCGACCTGCTTTACTGCACCGTCAATGACATTCCTGTCGAACCAGGCTGCGAATGCAGCGAGGGGAATGACCGTCAAACCCAATGCCTTCTCGTAGTAGTGGTCGAAGTATAGGCGGTTCCTTAGGGCCTCGGCAAGGCTTGACTCGGACATCTCTTTCACGTCCTGGGTGCCGAAGCGCCCGGAAATCCAGACCAGCCAGGAAACCAGGGGGTTGGCACCTTGGCCCTCTCGGAGAGGTCCTCCGTGGACCCTTGCTGCGATGATAGGCCCGACTACCAGGGAGAGGAAAATCGTGGTCCAACCGACTATCCGAAGATTCTGGTCGTCTGGGAGGAATGCGTGCTCCACCGTTTCCATGACTCCGTGCATCGCCAAGTGGTCAGTCTCTGCGGAGAGGTAGTCTATCATTCCGAAAACGGATAGTAGAAATCCACCCAGTGCGCTGATTATGGTTAGGATGATCAAGGGCTCCTTGATCCAGGGCGTCGACTCGTGTACGTGCTCCACGGCCTCGTTCCTTGGCTCTCCTGCAAAGGTCATGAGCCACATCCTCGACATGTAGAAGCCAGTCATCCCAGCGGTGAGTAGGACCAGTATTGCCGGCCCGAACATCAGAGGCTCTTCATCCAAGCAGGCCTTCCACGTCTCGGCAATAATCCCCTCCTTGGACCAGAAGCCGCCGATGAGCGGAATTCCGATGATTGACATCGAACCAATCATCATTGCCGTTGATGTCACTGGCATCTTGGAGGCCAGGCCTCCCATGTTTCGCATGTCCTGTGGATCGAAATCGTGGTGCCCGTGATCTGAGCCGTGATGGAGGTGGTCGTGTGCGTGATGAACTTCGTGTATCACCGAGCCGCTGGCCATGAACAGCATTCCCTTGGCCATCGCGTGGTTGAACAGATGGAACATGGATGCCCCGAACACGAATGCGGCTGCGTGGTGGTCACCGTGGTTGTAGAACCACAGAGCTGCTCCGAGACCCGTGAAGATGTAGGCCAGTTGACTCATTGTGGAGTATGCGAGTACTTTCTTGATGTCATTCTGGACGAATGCAATTGACGCAGCCATGAAAGCGGTGATTCCACCGATATAGGCCACAATTAGGCCCAGCTCCTCAAGTCCCGGTACTCCATGGTGCCCGATGTCGACGAATGGCACCATCCTAGCCACGAGGTACAGGCCCGCGTTCACCATTGTGGCCGCGTGAATTAGCGCGGAGACTGGCGTGGGACCCTCCATGGCATCCGGAAGCCAAACGTGAAGGGGAAACTGGGCGGATTTGCCTACAGCCCCGATGAAAAGCATCAGAAGGGCCCAGAACAGTTCGTCAGAGTCAACTGAGCCGTGCATTGAGGGGTCAGCGAAAATAACCGAGAACTCCAGCGACCCGTATATATCGTAGAGCATCAGCAGGCCGATCATCAGGAAGACGTCTCCCACTCTGGTGGTTAGGAAGGCCTTCTTGGCTGCATATGCGGCGCTGTCCTTCCAGAAGTAGAATCCTATAAGCAGGTAGGAGCAGAGTCCCATTATCTCCCAGAAGATGAAGAGCGAAAGGAAGTTGTCAGCCAGGACCATTCCAAACATGCCCATTGCGAATAGAACGAACTCTGCGTAGAATCGATGGTTGCGGTCCTCGTTTATCGGGTCGGTGTTCATGTATCCGAGGCTGAACCAGCAAATCAGGAAGCAGAGGAAGGTGGCTACGAAAAGTAGCATCAGTGTGACAGAGTCTATCCATACGCCCACTCCAATTGTCCTCTCTGATGTCAACGAGTAGTCCGGTTGTAGTACCTGGAATGAAATCCAATCCATCCAGCCATCGACCGATTGGCTCTCGAAGTGGTGAGTCTGATTCAGGTAGTCGACAATTATCCAGATTGCCACAGAGAGTGAGACTAAGAGCGCGGCAAGGCCGATGGTTCCGCCCTCTTTCAGAGTGTGCTTCCATGTCTTGTTTCCGTTGTATATCTGTCCTGATATCAGGATGATTGGGGATGCCACGAAGGGGGCTAGTACGATCAGATAGGCGGCCTCGTAAGACTCCATTCCGGAGACCCAGAGAATTGGAACGACAAGCAGGGCTGGGATGAGCGGGAGTAGCAGGTTGTACTCGTTTCCTGAATTTACCATTTTATCACTAGTTCCTAAGCTTGCTCGCTGCATCCAGTGATATCGTTTGCTGGGTCGAGTACATCGAGAGCAGTATGGCCAGTCCTATCGCAACCTCGGCTGCGGCGATGGCTATGGCTATGGCAGTGAAAACCCAGCCGCTAACGTCCCCGTAGTGTGAAGCGGCTGCGACGAAGTTGAGGTTTGCCGCATTTAGCATGAGCTCTATGCACATTAGCACGACTATCGCGTTCTTGTGGTAGAATGTCCCAAGTAGGCCAATTCCGAAAAGAATGACGCCCAGGGCTGCAATCCAGCTTGGATCGATCATTCCTCCTCGCCCCCATCCTGTTCACCTGTAGATGCATCGGGAAAGGTCCTCCTGGTCGGCATCCCAACTCCTGGGGAGGCAGTCACCGTTTCTTGTCCGGTGTCCCACACGAGGTTGATCAGGCGCTCGTCTCGGACCAGATATGATGCCCCTATCATAGCCATCGCTAGGAGGGCTCCCAGAACTATGGTAGCAATGGTCCATTCATTGAAGAGTGCGTCTGCGAATTCTAGCGTAGTCGGAGCCCCAGCGACCTCAGAGTCCCACATCGGATGTTCCATCACCTCTCTTAGCAATGCCAGCATTAGGGCGAAGAGGCCAACACCTGTCACTGCGGAAATGAAGTTCAGTGTCGGTAGGGACTCCGCCCCCTGAATCCTCCTCCTAGTCAGCATTACCCCGAATTGGACGACCAGCATAACCGAACCAAGGTAGACTAGAATCTGAATTGCGCCTAGCATCTCCGCACTGGCCATCAGGAAGACGGCAGCAACGGCGAAGAACGTCAACATGAGCCATAGGAGTGAATGGGCAACCCTACTGGCGAAAACGCATCCAATCGCTCCCGCGACGGCAGCTCCCGAAACGATAACGAATACTAGCGTTTCGAAGTCGATGGCCAATTGATCAGGCCTCCGCCCTTGCAGCCTTTCTGGCTATCTTTTCCTTCTCCTTCTTGGCCCTCTTGGCGAGTTCCATGTCGACCCTCTCCTGGTGGACCGCCGGTAGGACTCTGGTTCGTCCTGCGTCCATCCAAAGGTCTTCCCTGGAGAATCCCGACATGCCGTCGTACTCGTTGGTCATGAAGAATGACTCGAATGGGCACGCCTCCATGCAAAGACCGCAGAACATGCACCTACCGAGGTCGATGCGCCCAGATACTATGTCCTGCTCGGCTGGCTTCAGCGTTCCTAGCTCGACATCCTCAATTCCTGAGCCGTCTGACCATCGAACAGTGGCGATTTCTCCGGTGATATCGATTACTTCCGCGAAGTCGTATTGTTGCGGGGCGTCGAAGTGGTCGTTCACCAGATCGAAGCCGGTGGGTATGTCGTCGAAATCCTGCTTAGGCCTGGCAGCCAGTCCTCCAGATTCGACCTCGCTTCCGTATCCATGCCAGTGGTGCTCATCGTCGACGGTGTCTAGGACGTTGACGCGTACCTCTGAGGTCATATGCAGGCAGTCGTTGGGGCACGCTCTCACGCAAGCCTTGCACGCCGTGCAAGTCTCCCATATCACTCCGATTCTTCCATTGTAGTTGCCAGGAACGAATAGCCATGGCTCTAGGTCCTCTAGCCTCTCGTAGGGGTACATCACAGTCACGGGCCTTTCCACGAAAGGCATGATCTGGCTTGTCTCCCTATCAGCAGAGAACTTCTGGCGGTTGCTAGGGTGATCCTTCCCCACTCTTCTCGCAGTCTCGGGGTCGACCATGTCAGCGGCCTGACCGTGGTAGTCGTTCTTCAGGAAGCGGAGCTTTCCTAGGAATGGTACTGTCCTGAGTGCGGTCTTCAGCGTAATCCACATCGGTCTGACTACGAGGTTACGGAAACTTGGTGTCCCGTGTGGGTGGTAACTCATGAGCGGGCCTCCATGTCTGCACGGCTCCCTGGAGAGGCCTTGACGACGGCGTAGGTGCTGTATGGCCTACGCATTGTCTCAATCGCCTCCTTGTCCTCGTCCATTGCCAAGATGGCCAGTCCAAGCACTCCCAGCAGAATCATTGAGACTGGAGCCACTATGCCCCAACCGTCGTCCCACACCCACATCCTGAGTATGATTGCGATTGCAAGGTTGACTATCGAGAGAGGCAGAAGCCATTGCCAGCCGAACTCAAGGATCTGGTCTGTTCGAACCCTGTGGAGAGAAGCACGAATCCATACGAAGACCCCGAATATTAGCCACGCCTTGAACAGTACCCAGGCAATTCCTGGAATGAGTGAGAATACGAACTCAAGGATTCCTCCCACCACCGGGGCAGCCTCGAGGGTGCCCTGGAATGGAGCCTCCCACCCGCCCAAGAAGAAAAGCGCGAATAGGAGGCAGGCGGCATAGCAGCGCATGTACTCGGCCATGAACATGAATCCCCACCTCAAGCCGCCATACTCTGTCCACCACCCTTCCACGAGCTCTGCCTCGGCCTCGGGCATATCGAATGGGATCCTCTCAACCTCGGCAATCATTGTGACAAAGAAGAGGGCTGCCCCCAGGGGCATCATGAATAGGTTCCAAATGTTCGATTCAATCATCTGGAAGTCGACTATCTCGATGATGTTGAATGATCCGCTCATCACGCATACCCCTAGGACTGTGATGAGAAGAGGTATCTCGTAGGCGGTCAGCTGTGCGGCCGATCGCATGCCTCCAATCAGGGTGTACTTGTTGTTCGAGGCCCAACCTGCGAAGAATACCCCGAGGGGAGCCACGCCGAAAATAGCCATCATGAATATTGCTGAGAGCTCCGGGCTCGAGATGTAGAAGTGAGGGCCAAAGGGGACGAACGCGAAAACGAGGACAGTCGTTGAGATGATAATCACGGGTGCTACCTCGTAGACCGCCTTGTCTGCGTTCTTTGGAACGATGTGTTCCTTTCCGGCGAACTTGGTGAAGTCCGCGAAGGCCTGGAAGAAACCTGGAAGGAGGAACCAGTATCCGTGGTAACCCCTGTTGTTAACCCGGGATACGGACTCTAGGGGGTGATCATTGCCCCAAATTGAGTTCAGTGTACGATTGAGGAATCCTATAGGCGCACCCATTCCAAATGGAAGTTGGTTCCACCACTCTCCAGCGGTGACGCCGCTCTCGCCTATCCATAGGCTCCTCAGGGTCGTAGTGGCACCAAGCCTGTCCATGAGGCGTCCGATGAACTTGCGCTCGATGTACGGGATTGGCAGGATTGTTAGCATCAATGTTGTGAAAACGATGGTGCAGACCATTGTTGCTACGAAGAATGATTCCAAGGCCGGCTGAATTGCGGCGAACTCCTCCTGTGGGCTGAAAATTGGGCCTATGTTGATGTCCTCGGGCCAGATTCCAGTTGGTAGGGTGATGGTGGCCTGAAGATCTACATCCCCTGATGGGAGAAAGTCGTGGAAATTGTCCATCGACCAGCCTACACCACTCTCTATCCAGCCCCTTAGGTCTAGCCAGTCGCTGCTAGGCATGATTTCACCTGTCCGTCTCCCCGATGCAAGGATCGAATGAGCCCATTATGGCTGGAATGTCTGCGACCTTGTACCCGACCATGCACTTCGAGGCATAAGGTATGGTGATGAACATTGGAGACCGGATCGAGACTCTGTATGGCTGCTTTCCTCGGCTCTCTCCGCCACCAGCAATGTAGAACATCGATTCACCTCTGCTGTCTTCGAAGTGATGGAATCCTGATGTCCCCTCGGGAGCCCTGCTTGGAGCCTTGGCAAGAATTGCTGGATCTCCCGGTTCGTGGTATGTGTCAGCGCCTCCTGGAATCTTGTCCAACGCCTCCAGAACCATGGTCGCACTGACTCGCATCTCCTCGACCCTGACTCTGTACCTGTCGTAGCAGTCTGCACCCTTGATCGATGGTCGCTCGACGGGTGGCTCCCAGTCGAGTTCGCTGTACACGGAGTATGGGTGTGCTGTCCTGACATCGTAGTTGACTCCTCCAGCACGGAGGTTTGGGCCGGTAACTCCGTGGTTGACCATCTCCTCGGGCTTTGAGTATCCTACTCCCTGCGTCCTGATCAGGAAGATGGTGCTCTCGTCGAAAAGGGCCTCGTACTCTTGGATTCTGCTTAGGAACAGGCTAACCTTGGCACGTGCGCGTTGGGCGAATCCATGGGGGAGGTCCCTCTTCACCCCACCGACTCGGGGGAAATTGTAGTGCATCCTAGAACCACCCAACTCCTGGAGTAGATCCATCATCATCTCGCGCTCGCGCAGACACCAAACCATGATTGAGAGGTTCCCGATATCAGGGCCGTAAGCACCTAGCCACATCAGGTGGGATGCGATTCTCTGAAGCTCTATCGCGATAAGTCGGATGTACTCTGCCCTCTCTGGTACCTCTACCTCTAGGAGGTCCTCAACCGCGTAAATGTAGGAGTGGGACCAAGTGTTGGCACTGGCATAGCAGAGTCTGTCGCAGTAGGTGGTGATTTGGGTGAAGTCCCTCGCCTCGCAAATCTTCTCAACGCCTCGATGGATATACCCTAGGTCGGGCTCTGTGTCGACCACCGTCTCGCCGTCGACCTTCACCTTCAATGTCCAAAGGCCGTGAGTCATTGGGTGCTGTGGCCCCATTGAAATCCACATTTCTGCCATTTTCTCTCCTCACTTTATCTTGCCAGAATCTGCTGGCTTCCGCAGGAATCCTTGAGCATCATCGTACATCTCCTCGAAGTCGTGGTATCGAAGCTTGTGCTGCTTCTGAAGGGGATGGAATCCAGAGGGGGTCTCATGTGGCTGGAGGACCCTTCTCATTCCGATGTGACCCTCGAAGTCGATCCCGACCAAGTCCCAAGTCTCCTTCTCGTTCCAGTCCGCACCAATCCATATGTCCTGGACGGTGGGGACTGAGGGTTCCCTAGTTTCCGGGATTGGGACGCTTACCTCGATTTCTAGAGGGACCTGCTTACCGCTAACTGTGGTTGGATCCACTATTATCGGCTCTATCATTCCATCAGTGACGGGTGGGTCATTTATTGCCATCCTTAGGAAGTGGTATACGACCTCCCAATTCTTCTCTGGGCTTCCATCTGGCCAGTGAATTCCTGTAATCATGGAGCAGTAGTCCACGTCATGCTCGTCGCATAGGCACACGGCCAGGTTTCTCCAGCTACCAGGGAGGCACTCGACTGATACAACGCTTCGAGGACTAGTGCCGCTTTTCCTCTCTGATACCTCCGCAGAGACGCCTTCTATTGAGGAAATGGCTGTTGCCATGTCCTCAGCAGCGGACCTCTGTACGGACGTGGGTACGACCTTGCCCATACTCAGTCCTCCTGATCGTCCCCGATGATGATAGGATTGAGTGATTCTGGAGTTCCGTCGTTCGGAAGAGCGCCTATTCGGATTATCTTCTGCCTAAGCTTATCGAAGCCGTCAATCAGGGCCTCTGGGCGTGGAGGGCAACCGGGAATGTAGACATCTACGGGAATCACCGTATCTACTCCCTCCAATATGTTGTAGGATTGGAAGTAGGGGCCTCCAGAGATTGCGCATTCCCCCATCGCTATGCACCACTTCGGCTCAGGCAGCTGTTCCCATAGCCTTACGATGGGGTCGGCGAACTTCTTGCTTATCGGGCCGTTTACTAGTAGAACGTCGCACTGCCGGGGGCTAGACCTGAAGAAGACGCCGAACCTTTCGGCGTCGAACCTACTTGCCCCGGCAGCGGCCATCTCCAATGCGCAGCACTTTATCCCCAGATGGAGAGGGAATAGGGACTTTCGTTGGCTCCAGTTGAAAACTCGTCCTGCTAGGACTCCGATTACGTCCTTTATGCGACTGGCTCTCATGGCCTCATCGGTTATGTCTCCCACCGTATCAATAAGCATCCTGCTGTTGAAAACCGAGTAGTTCTGCCCTTCATCTGTCATTTACAGCACCTCAGATGTATATTCTTCCCCTCTTCCTGAAAACATGCCAGACTCCCAGCGACATTAGTACCATGAAGGCCGTCATCGTTAGCAGAGCAGATGTTATCGCCCCCTCGTCGAGGAAGGATCCTTTGCCCTTCTCTATCGCCATAACCCCCCCGAACGCCAGGAACATGAATGCAATATCGAAGACTAGGAAAATGATCGCATACCAATAGTATTGGAAATGGAAGTTGATGTCTGCATCGCCCACCGGATCAGCGCCGCATTCGTAGGTGCTATCCCTACGGATGTACAGGCTGTGGTCTACCTCATATCCAGGTAGTAGAATTGATCTGGTTTTGTTTACGTCCGAGCCTTTTGTGGTTGGCCTAAGGAACCTCGTTGCAAAGAAGCTGAAGACGGGGAATCCGATTCCAACGAGCGTCATGACGGCTACGGGCAAGTACATCTCGGTCACAGTAGACATGGCATCACCCTCGGTCCCGTAGGGACCGATGAGTACCGCCACGAAAATTCCGGACATAAGCGTATCCGAGTGGGAGCCTTGGGGAGGCTACTCGTCTAACTCTACCCTGAGTGTATCTGAAAGCATCCTGTTCTCGACCCTGGTACGGGCGAACAGGTAGGTTACGGATAGCGAGCCAACTAGGATTACTGCAATTGCAATGGCCTTCTGGGTATCACTGGAAATTGAGCCGACGCCCACACTGGACTCGACCGTCAGGTCGATTGGTTCGCCTGCAACTGGCATCCCCTTTGGCTGTACGGTGACAGTGAACGTGTACTCGTCGTCGGAAATCAGATTGCTCGGTGGGGTAACTCGTACCTTGACTTCCCTGGTCTGTCCAGGATCGAGCTTGAACTCGTCTCCGATGACATCGACTGTCCAACCACGGAGTGAGTCGCTGGTAAGGACCTCGATTTCCTCCTCGATATTGCCATGGTTTGTCACGAAAATCTCGAACTCCATGTGTTCCGGGTAATTGGCACTGAGGGACTCGGTGGTCTCCATGTCCAACTGCTGGGTGTGTATTGCTCGGATATCCATTGCGATTTCCACGTAAGAGGGAAGTTGTCCAGTGTTCTTCTTGGAGGTGACGCGTATCGTTATGACGCCGGAAGCCCCGCTCTCTACCTCCAATACCTCGAACTCCACTACGACCAATGTCTGACCCTCGGAGGGAATGGAGACCTCCCCGTCTACGTCGATCCCTCCAACCTTGATGGTTCGGACTACAGAAGAGTCTAGTCCCGTGATTGAGAAAACAGCATCGTCTGCTCCTCCGTCTCCGGTATTGGTGACCAAAAGTGAGACTGAGGTAGAGCCCCCGGGTGGTAGTGACATTACCATAGAGTTGGGGTCCTCCCCAGGGCTCTCGAACGCTACTGACATACTGTAGTTGAAGTTGGAGACGGTGGACGTGAGTACGTGTTTAAGGAGGACCTGGGTACCGACAATTCCGATTCTAACCTCGAAGGACTCCGACTTGTTGTTGATATTGTCTGAGATCAGTACCTCTAGGAAAATCTGCACCTCCTGATCTGATTCGAGGGCCATCATCGAGACTTCGTTGCCCTCAGTGTCCTTGTAGCGAGTGGCCCACTTGGTTTCCCCGCAGTCGTCAGCGATGTCTGGATCACAGGACGTTAGGGCGAATGTGTCCTGAATGTTACCCGTGTTAGTCAGATGTATCGGGAATGCCACCCACTGACCGAACCTGCCAGTCTGTGAATCCGAGGGGATCTGGATCCTACCATCATGGACTGGGGTCACGGTGACCGTCGCAATAATCTCGTCATGAGTAGTTCCCTGAGAGGCGACTGTGAAGGTTACCTCGTACTCTATTCCAGCTTTCGCTTCGGCTGGAACTGTAATTTCGACAACCACGTTTTCCCTGTCGCAGTTTGTGCTTGATGTGCAGTGTCTGCCGTCGATGGTAATGGTCGTCTGAGTAAGCTGAACCTGCCATCCTGGAGTGAGGTCCTTTACACCCAGTGCGAAGGTGTCCTGCCCATTTCCTGTATTAGTTATCTGGAGAACCGTGTCTCCGGTGCCACCCGGGTCAACGTTGTTCATGGAAGGGTTAGAGAGGCTGAGTGAAGCGTCCCTTACTTGGCCCAAGTTGACCCTGAGTAATGACTCGCAACCTATGTTGCTTCCCGCCCTGCCCTGTATGTAGACATCTACAGAACCGGGCTCTACTGAGTCGTCAGGGGTGATTACAAATTGGAATGTTGTTGAGTCCTGGGAACCTCCGGGCTCTGAGAGAAGTCGGCTGGTCGGAGTGTCGAAGTCGACCCAGTCGCTCACGTCTATTCCCTCTGACATTGCGAAGGAGCTTACTGTCCAGGCCGTGTTACCGGTGTTTGTCAGTGAAAACGAATTTGTTGCAGAATCACCAGGTTGTAGGGTGTGCGAGTTGTGCTGTAGTGAAGACTCGCAAGTCTTGACCTCCGGGATGTTCAACTTTAGTTCAATGCTGTCATTCGCCTGGTCCAACGTGTTCGGATCGTTGGTGACTGTTGCCTCGAGTATGAAGCAGTGCTCACCCGACTCTGTCGAGCTTCCATCGGGGAGGTCGACGTTGACAGTCGCGGTCTCAGACTCGTCGGAGTTCAGGTTCATTGTCTGCGGCTCCACCGTTGCCTCGAGCCCATCGGAGTCGCAGTCACTGGAAGAAGCGATGCTTAGTTGGATGTTCGAGTTGTCCTGCTCTCCTGTGTTTTTTACGTCGACCGTCCACTCCTCGTTGTCGTCATCTCCATCGTAGTTGATGTTGCCATTCCCAGGCGTGATGTAACTGAGTTTTACTGCGTACTGCCCTCCTCCTTCGGCCGAGGTGGTGACTTCGATATCCTGCTGGGCTTGACCTCCAAAATAGGTTCCAGTTGCTCTTACAGTAGTGCGGCAGTCTCCGGAGGCCTGGTCATTGATGCTGACTGTCAGGGTCTTCTCCTCTGTATCTCCTTCGTTCAATGAGAAAGGCGCAGTGTCTACTGTAGAGGTGAAGCCATTGCATTCATCGGTTTCCTGGGATGTGGAGAGAGTTACGGTAAGGTCCTCATCCCCGTCATTTGTGATGAAAATCGTGTACTCCGCAGGGTCATCTGTGGTTGCCTCCTTGGCCAGGGAGTCTGCTGACATGGCTATTGAGGCTGCGGCAGTGGCACTAGGGGAAATCACCGAGACAAGCAACAGGGCGACGAATAAGTTCGCCAAAACGGACCTTCTCATCGTCCCACCGAGCCATTCGCCCCTCTAAGGGCTTCGGGCTCATAGTGCGTCAATTATCACGATTAATGAGGTACGAATGAAATGCGAGGCAGGGGGGCCCTTCATCATAATCTGGGTCTGGGACCCATTCCTCCTTGGATGAGTCCCATAGCCATCCAGGGTAGTCTGAGTAGCTCTCCAGGTTGCCCTGGACATCCTCGTGGGTTGTGTTTCCCACCGGGGGTGAGGCCATGGTCCCCCCTGAGTGAGACTCAAGTTCGATTTCGGCACCTGAATTCTCGGATCCGGTAATATCTCCCAACAGCTTACTGATGTCTCCACCCGATCTGGAGAATGCGAATAGGGCTGCTCCTGCAGCCGAGGAAATCAATAGGAATAGCCCCAGAATGTAAAGGAATGCGGATGAGCCGTCACCCGATGAGTCCGAAATGACGTCGATTTGCATCGAGTATTCCATTCCCGAAACGTCATCTGCGTCCGCCAGCATTAGGGAAATCTCGGCATCTGAACCAGTGTTTGGGGTGAATGCAACCTGTACCGACCTAGCCTCTCCGGGCTGTAGGGTTACCAGTACACCATCTAGGATCCTGATGCCCCAACCAGATGGCCCATTGGTGACTAGTCTGTTTGAGATCACTGTGTTTCCTGTGTTTGTCAGAGTGAAATAGAGAGTGGTTGAATATCCTTCGTTTGCCTCGTTGAAGTTGTCCAGCTTCCATTCAACCTCCTTTACTGTCTCGACCAGGAGAGAGATGGTCCTCCTGGATTCTATCCCCTCCCCGGACAGAACCATCACCACTTCTGGCTCCGAACCAGCCTCTTCGTGCTCCGGAATCACGATTGTGCACCAAACCATTGATGTCTCCCCTGGACCTATCCTAGGTGGGTTGACTAAGCAGGATGACGACCAGTCCTGGTCAGGGAGTTCCATGCTTGCAGATGGATCCCAGTTTGAAGTGCCCTCGTTCACAACTCTCCATCCCAACTCGAAGCCCGGGCTTCCGACAGGATGGGCCCCTAGTCCGAGTGGGTTGGAAGATGATTCGAAGCTAGAGCCAAGAGGGAACACTACCTCATGGAATGATACACTTGGAATTGCTCCAGAGACCACATCCAGAGTGGTGTTCCAGTCGAAGTAGTCACCGTCCTCGACTAAGAATCTGACTTCGAAAAGGCCTCCGGCAGCCAGACCATTGCCCTGAATCGAGAATGTCCATTGTGACGATGTGCCCCTTGAGACCTGCAGCTCCTGGAGGCCTGCTTCTACCGACCAGCCCCCTGGAAGAGACCTGATAATCGGGGTAATCGTAAGATCTCGGTTTCCTTGGTTGGAAATCTGGATTGGGATTTGGTGCAGCGAGTCGGCTGGGACTCCGGCATCATTGCCCCCCGATGGTGGGGTGAACTCAATCGAGTCGAATGCGGAGACTAGCAGAGGAAGGTCGTAAGTCCAAACCTCTGAGCTCACTCTTGACTTGACGAGGAGCTGCGTTGTGAATGTGGAACCGGCTTGGATCATCGTTCCCGGGGGGGTCACGGAGCCTCCTGCTGAAATTGTGGCATCCTTTGCCATGGTCCCTGTGGATCCTTGGTCAGAGCCTGGGAAAGGCCCGAGTTCGTCGAATCCTACCTCCCAACCTGCTGGTGAGACAAGTTCGACGTCATATGTCTGTGCGCCATTTCCAAGGTTAGTTATGTCAAGGGAGATGTTCGTGATTTCGAAGGTGTCCACGGGTATCGTCTCAGATGGCAGGCTGACCCCTGGCTGGGCCAGGACGGGTACGTCAAAGAATATCTCTAGTTGGGATTCCACATCGTACTCGATGTCTGTCGATGTCACTACCATTGCATATGTTCCCGGATCTGGTGGACTCGGGTGAACGAGAGTCAGATTCACAGTTGTTGATGCTGCCGGGCCCAGGTTAACCTCGTACTTGTCGAATGATTTGAACCAGTCAAAGGATGTCCCATCGATCGTCCGTATCGGACTCGAGACGTCGATAGTCGCATTCGTCTCGAAAAGGGCCAGGTTGGTCATCGTAATCTCCCAAGAAGTAGTGGCATCAGAAGCGTCCTCTAGTGTTCTCCAGGGATTCTCGGTTGAAGCCTGGATCCCAGGTGCGCTTACCAGGATGTTCTGAGTCAACACGTTGTTGTCTTCGTATAGCTCCTCTAGCTGGTCATTTGGATCTATCTCGATCCTAATCTCAGTGTCCACGGCGAATTGGGGCGTCCAATCCCACTCTAGTTGGATGTCCTCGCCTGGGGACATTCCGAGGCTCTGGGTTCCCAGCAAGTTACTGTTGATGTATGCTGAAACGAAAACCTCTGGGAATGATCCAGAACCTTGGTTGACTACGGTTACTGAGAACTGGGTCAATTCTCCTACCTGTGGGATAGGTGTAGAAATCTCGAATGATTCTGGTAGGATTGCCGGGTCGGGGGTTAGGTCGTTCACGTTGACGCCCCTTACGGCTATAGCGAACGGCTGTTGTGAACGGCTTCCTCCGTGGGAGAAATCCTTTACCTTGACGTTCCAGATTCCCAGTGATGCGGAGTCTATCAGTACCACTTCGACATTGTTCTTGTTATCCTTAGATCCACCAGTAGTAGACTTCCCGTTGGCGAAGTCATTGCCGAGGTATGTTACCATTCCATTAGGGGAAGTGACTTCGAGATTCAGGTCGTTTCTGAGTTGGGTCCCTGAGAATGTCGACCCTGGGTAATCTGACCATGCCAGGACTACCTTCAGAGGCTCTCCCGCCCTAGTAATTTCGAAGTTGTAAGAGGCCTCTTGACCGCTTGATAGGCGAGATCGGTCGTCGACGAAAATCCCAACGTCGTTATCGGGAATGAGGGTGTTGACTAGATTTAGCCTGCCCCAACCCTCGTCATTGTTGGGGATGTCCCGCGTACCCATGTCCTCGGCCCCTAGGATTAGTAGGGCCTTGACAAGGGCGCCCTGGGGGGCCGGTCTCTCGGCTATTTCCATCAGGTACTCTCGAACAAGTGCAGATGCTCCCGCGGCTGCCGGAGTGGCCATTGAAGTGCCACTGTACTCGACGTACCAAGGGTCGTTGATGTTGTTTGGAGCCTCGGTTGCCTCCTGGGCCCTGCAAGATCTGATGTAGTCCCCCGGGGCAACAATGTCGGGCTTTATCCTGCCGTCGTCAGTTGGCCCCCTGCTGCTCCAATAGTACATCTCGTCGGCTGCGTTGTTGCTGTATCTGTTTACATGTGCCCCGACTGTGATTACGTTCTTTGCAGTACCAGGAGGTGATACCCCGTCATCCCTCTCGTTCCCGGCAGCAAAAAGAACTGCCATTCCGTCATACAACCAGTACTGATCCCAGGTGGATGTTCTGTCGTCCGCGTCCTCGGACTGGGTGGTGTAGTCCCCTCCCGAATCAAATGAGCCCCAGCTGTTCGTGTGGATTCTGGCGCTACCAGAACTGTAAGCAGAGTTCAGCAGTGAGTAGACTCCGGGACCGGAAAGCTGCCCGGTGTTGTCATTCTCCATCGCCTGCATGTAGAGCTGGGCCTCCGGTGCAACTCCCTCATAGCTGCTAGTTCTCGAACCAGAGCCCAGAACTGTACATGACACGTGGGTTCCGTGGCCATCGTTTGTGTCAGCTGTCGAGCCGTCATTTGCCACATCCACCCTCTGGACGATTCTGTTGCCGAAATCTCCGTGATCGTGGTCAATGCCAGTGTCTGCGACGCCTACGGTCTGGCCGCTTCCATTCAGACCAGTGAAGAAGAATGTCTCTACAGTGTTAATCTCCATATGGCTCCTAGCAAGGTTGTTCGAAGTGGATAGAACGGGAGTCAGTGAAATGTACGAAACCTGTGGATTCATCGCGATCTCAAAGATTTGATTTTGGCCAATGGTCCCGACGTGAATCCCAGTTCCTGGAGACCAGTGCCCCCCCAACGACTCAATCGCCAGTTCCGAGAGTTTCCCCCCGATTCCTACACCAGTGGTGTCGAGCCTGTTGAGTTCCGTGTCCTTCCATCCGGTTCGTTCGCCCTCCTTTTGTGAGTGTGGCTCGGCGAGCCAAAGCTGCTTGTCGACCAATAGGGCCAGGGGAACGACGTGGCTTGATTCGATAACGGGCAGGGAGGCGACCTTCTGTAGTTCTCCTTCGGAACCTTGTATTAGAAATCCGGAAGGCGGAATTGTGGATCTTATGGTGGCACCGGTTGATTCAATGATTTCGTTCCTGGCCTCCCAGAGACCTGTTTCACCATCTACAACAACAATTCGCAAATCTGAGCGGGCTTCCTGTAGTTCATCCGGAATTTCATCGGAGAGGATAAGGCCACCGTTTGTGAAAACGCCTATCGAAGAGTCGGCCCATGGATCCCTAGAGCCTTCTTCTCCAGTGGAAATTACGGGCTTTCCCAAATCACGAATGCTGTCTGGATCGGGAGAAATCTCGAATCTGCTTGTTGACGCACCCATATCGTGGATTTCCTCGCCCACCCCTTCCTCTTGCATCGCTATTGGCGATAGAGAAGACAGCATGAGAACTAGGATAAGTAGAGGTACGTTCTTTCCCATCTGCCTCAATCCCTTTTCGAATTCGATTTGATTCTATGGGTTTGTCGTCATTCAATCTAGTCATGTTTCCTAGAACATTTTGAATTGGGCTTCATCAACGAAAACCTCCCTCGTCCACTCTCCAACGTCATGATTCCAAACCTCCGAGTTTCTACCTCCATAGAAGCGGTAATCCAGAGAAATCTCGACAGTGTAGTGTTCCCAGACAGACTGACCAAGGACAACCATCTCCAAATCGTCATTTGGAGTATTCGAGATAGAGCTGTGTGCTGGTAATTCTTCCATGTAGAAGTCGTGGCGGCCAACTTCGATCCCATCGGAGTCAAGGAGCCTCATGGTTACTGTGACGTCCTCGATTGCGCGGCTGCCCTTATTGTCTAGTTCGGCCAAAACAACATGTCCGGATGCCGATTGCATGTATGCCACGTCCATATCCACATTGTCATACGGTACAATCCAAATCAGGACGAAAATTGAGGAGGATGCTATCAAGAATGCGATAATGGACGCAATTACGACTCGTGCGGGAGTCACGACATCAATAGCCCTGTCTCCTAACTTCTCGAGGATGACATGCGCGGTATCCACATCTTGCTCGCTCGCTTCTGTACGAAGCCTTCCCAGGAAACCCATCAGCTTCCACCCCCGAATGTAGCAATCAGAGTGAGTATTCCCGAGGATACTGGCTCTGGCGCCATAATGTGACTGGTCGAGCCAGAGAATCCGGGTATCATATTCAACAGAGATAGGTCAGAAGCGAGTCCGTTTACACCGAGTGTTGTTCCTGTGGGCACCCCCCCAGTTGCCTGTGCATCCAACATTACCCCTCTGAGGTCGAAGTTTGTGCCACCGACATCTGCAGAAGCCCTTGCAGAGGCGATGATTCTGCCACTCTGGACATCCCTCACTTGGATGATGCTGTAGGGGCCGACTATCTCCTTAACGTGGATTGTGGCGCTCTTCAAGTTCTCACCAAGTGCCTCCATCTCTTCCAGGACCACTGGTGGAACCATCGGAATGTCTGTTGCTCGGATGTACAGCTTACTTACTCCGTCCCCACCTGATCTAATGTTAAGGCCATATGATTCGGTAGGCTTTACAGAGAGCCTGTCCGAGAGGCCCTCTGCCAACAGTACGATGTCACCCCTGCTGTTAATCGCCCGCCCTTGGGCCTCGATGTATAGCGACATTCCCTCCTTAGATGCTGAGAAGTCCAGAATTGGCAATCCTTGGAATGCGAGATTCTGAGTAATGTCGAAGTCCATGTCCGACTCGGTAGTTAGGTTCATCGAACCTGGGACCTGGGTAAGGAACATTGTTGCGGGCCACCAAGCTCCTTCCATCCATTGCATCTGTTGGAGCATAATCGAGCCGACTCCAATGCCATCGGTCCTGAACTCCTCGGGAACCGTCATATCCATCGAAATCGCAGTTCCGATGCTGGCTTGGATTGCAACCGACTCCGGAATGTCCTGCACCATGATCTCGGTCCTGCTTCCGGCCCCTCTGTCGAGAAGTAGCGCATGGAACCAATCGAGTCGGTTTGACATCCCATACAATGTAGATGTGGAGGTCTGGGTTACTCCTCCGATTGTCTGTATCCTGAATTCAGAATCGAGGACTACAGAGGTGTTTTCTCCTACATCTAGGCCTTCAAGGGTTAGGAAAAGATCCTGGCCATTCACTCCCTTGTATGATATGACCAGTTCGGAATTGAATGGTTTCCAGCCAACAAGACCAAGGCTAACATCCCACAGTTGTCCTTCCTCTATTGCAGTCCGAGAAACCGAGAGATCTACCTGTGCAGGGAGATTTGGAATCCACGTCTTTAGGTGGAATCCGTCAGAAATTCCCGAAGGCGCAGAATTCAGGGCTACTCCATGGACCCATTCTGGCTCATCTACTGAAGGTTCTCCCATTGAAGACTGGACCGTTAGATCGAACTCTGAGTCAGAATCCAGTCCTAATCCGAAAGAGAAGTCCTCCCCCCCAGAAGCAGAGCCAGTGGAGATGTCTGTGGTTATTCCCGCTAAAACTCCGTTCACTGATCTGCCCAAGTCTGCAAAGCCCCCGATGAAGAATGCCAATCCTGAAATCCCATTTGACGTATTCAACTCGGGAATATCCAGAGATGGGCCTGAACCCGAACCCGTCGGGATCTTCAATGACAACCTGGGAGGCATTGGGTCTATCTCTGCTAAGACGGAAAGAGGCAGAAGCTCCGAAGTCGGTGCATTTCCTACATTGATCAAGAAGGGGTCCCGCCCTTCGAATGTTGCAAATGCCGTTCCCATCCCTGAAGGCCCTTGCGCCCCCTCTTCCAAGGGAGGTATCCAACCGACCTCGCTGATCCCAGAAATCGATGCGGATAGTGACGAAGTCTGGTTGCTTGGATCATGGTGGAACAAGAAGTGGTCACCGTTCATGGAAAGGGGGCTATTCGAATCGCTTAGTTGGGCCTCTATCTTACCTATTGGCAATGAAGACGAAAATGAAAGTACGGCGTCAGAAGTGGTGGAGAATGAGTCAGGAAGTCCCGTAATCCTAGCGGCCTGCCTCTGGAAACCCTCGGAGCCGGTGTATACGATTGATTCGATTGGAGACGATGCAGAGTACTCTTGTCCTTCAGGAGTGACGATTACTGAGATGCTATTGGGAAGGTCAGATAGCCATAGCGACTGATGGTATGCACCACTAAGATTCCCAGTGTCGTGGTTTACGAAAGTAAACGCTATTGGCTCTGAGGAAAATGTGTCGAGGGACATAGTCTGCTGCTGGGATTCATTGGAGTCTGCGAATGAGAAGGCCTGTAGGCCGCTGAAGTTTATACTGGCAGCCACAGGAACTAGTGGATCCTTCAGACCATCATCAGTCTGAATTTGCCCTAAACCACGGTCCTGTGCAAGCATTAGGTGATTACCCGGTACGGTCGGATGATTCGATGATCCTATCTGCATTGTTACGGACTCTAATGACGAAGGGCTTCTAGACTCCAGCCAATTGTCTGTCATCAGGAGATTGATGTCCCGACCGGCAATCCCTCCTTCACCGGTTCCTCCGCTAATCACGTTGACGACCGTCGAAGGGACGTCGTTCAGTACGTTACCAACATCCAAGAACACGTCGACGATGTTGAGTATTACAGAGTCCATTATCTTGGAAATGAAGTCAAGATTGTCTCCCGAGTCAAGTGAATTGTTGGCATCCGGAGAGCTACCCAGCCCGAATGAGCCGAATACTGCTACCGCGGTTGGAATAGAAGAGGCAAGAATGTGAATTCTCCTGTGATCGTCATCGGACCCACCCCTCGAGAACCACGAGGTATAGTCCAACAATTCCAACGGTTGGACTGAACGTAGGACAATGAGGCTTTCAGGAGGATCGGCTGGGTTAATTGGCAGAGTTGGGTCATCCACGTTCTGGCTACTGTCCCTGGTGAAATTCTTGATCCCTATTATCAAACCTAGCCTATCGGGTATTGACCCAGGCAGCTCCGGCTCGTCCGCCGAACCAAGCAACCTGAATACTCTCTCGATTTGGTTGTCAGTCAATGAACCCGCTGGCATTCCTCTGAACCACCCCATTGAGTCGGTAGTGTTTCCATGGTTTCCATCTGACTCTGACTGGGGGAGGTTTGAGCGGTCCTCGTAGAAATGGATGTGTAAATCGGACCTTCTGTCCGCCCAGTACTCTATGGTCGTTAAGCTCCTCTCCCCTTCCATCCCTACTGAGGTGGGGAGTACGCTATCCGTTCTGATTACTACTTCGGCCTCTCTGGGCAGGAGTTCGGAGTTTCCATTCGGGTGGAACCTGACTTCAATGTAGGCTAGTTCCCACATGTCCCTGTTCCCATTGTCCGTAGGGGGGGAGAAGTGTACGTAGCCGAAACCGGCAGAAACTCCGCATGAAATATCGATGGACAACTTGGATTTTAGTTCGGTGGAGTTGTACCTGTCTGGGCACTCGTCCTGGCCCCCGTTGTCAAACCTGAGTGAGTATGGAGAGGATATCGCTGCGAATGTAATCCCTGACTCGGAAGGGGCACCCCCGATACCCAGCGTAAGAAGGGCAAATAGTGCATCCCCGAATCCAAAGGCCGCTTCTGACAGGTCGAAGTAGAAGCGCTCGATACCCACTTCGAATTTGAAGAATTCAGGAGGGGTAGTGAATCTCGAGTCTATCACCCAAATGTATGTCTCTCCCTCTCCCAGATTGAGAATGGTCCCCGAGTCTGAGTATGAGAATGCCTTGATCAGGGATACTTGCAAAGATTCCATATTGTCCCAATCAGGATCTGATGCGCTGTTTTCGATTTCCCTTACGGTGAACTCTATTCCGGGCTCAATCCAGAGAGTATCCCCTTCTATCCCCCACCCACCAATAAATTCGACATCGACTCTGAGTCCTACTTGGATGTCATCGTCACCGTCATTGTCAACATCCACTGCATGAAGCAATGCTTCGGTCTCAGGATTCAGGATTGAAAGCAATGAGGCACTAAATGAGACGACCTCAATCTGTTCTACTACGGCTCCATTGCTGTCAGTGTATTGGGTCCAAATTACGTAGTCGGTAATGTTGAACAGGGTCTGCCAAATATTCTCAACAAACGCTGGAGGCCTCATTCCGGGGTTCAGAAGCATTTCGTAGGGAGCGGGATGGATAGGAGAAGGAGGGGAAGTATTTGTCATAGAGGCACCCTCCATCGCCGAGCCGACCAATGAAATTGGGCTCTCCGTGTCGGATTCCTTTACCGAGTCTCTGACCTGCTGTATTCTTGGTTCCGCCATAGATGAAATTGAGTTTGAATTGAGAATCTCACTCCGCTCTTGGAGCATTTCGTCTAGCTCATCAAGAACCCCGAAATCTTTGGATTCGACCCTGGCCTCTCCACTCACAGCGTTCAACGGCGAGAAAAGTGGCATAATTAGCAAGGCTAGGCAGATTATGGCGATTTTTACGGAGGGTTCGGGATTCCTGCCATCACCAACTGGGTCGTCCATATTGGGCGCACCTCCTAGAGGTGCGCTATATGGTATTGCCCTGCGTGTACCATGCAGTATCGTTGTTTCAACGTACTCAGAGGCTGACCAACTCTTCAGACCCGCAATGAGGGCAAATTGTGTAAGCTGTATCGATTCCTTCTGGTAATTCAAGTTCGAATGCTTTCGAACAAGATGAACAGTCCTTTCTGACATTTCTTGAGGAGTCTGCTTCAGTGGTTTGCACTCTTTCTTCAACTTCCAGGTAAGCTATTTCAGATGCTAATTCGTCTTCCAGTGGGTTCATCTTCGGTTCCGATTCCGGGTTTACATCAATCAGATCGCTGATGTCAATTTCAACTTCATTCTGTACTTCTTTTTGGTAGGCTGACTGGAAAGGAGAGTTGGGCCTACTTTCCCACATTCCAATCTGACTCTGCGGTTGTTGAGAAATCTCCTCCTTTTCTTCCACTTCCTCTTGCTCATCCTCTACAGTGATTTCGGACATTTTTCTCTTGACCGCGAGATTGAACGCGACGAACCCCCCAACAGCCAGCATTACAGCAGTAAAGGCGGCAATTATCACCATGGAAAGGGTACCTAGGCCGCTTCCGCCTCCGTCGCTCTGGACTACCACTAGGAAATCTGCATAAGAGGCGAGGCCAGCATCGTTTTCCACTCGACAGTAGACGTTCTGTGGACCCTCTCCGCTGAACTCGTGGATTACTTGGGGCCCATTGAATTGAATCTCTTCATCAGTTCCCTGATTAATTATCCATGTGTAAGAGATTTCTGAGGATTGGTTGTCGATTGCAGAAATCTGGAAAATCACTGGATCTCCAGCTGTGACATCCACTTGGGAATTATAGGGCAATATTTCCGGTGGGGTGATGTCAACGAAGGAGACTTCCGTGTCACCCTGGGTGCTTCTTCCAGACTTGTCGGTTACAAGAAGCGAGACTATATGGGTCCCAGGAGAGTAGTCGTTTGTAACTTCAATAGATATGGAAGAAGAGCCTCCATCCACAGAGTAGTTTGACTCCAGAACGTTTCCGTCTATCATCCAATCTATCCTCTCTATTCCCCAGTTGTCACTGAAGGTTCCGCTGATTTCCAAGGCCTCTCCAAACCCCTTGATAATCGATTCACTGGAGCTCATGGAGACAACTGGATCCGATTTGTCGACAACCGAGATTTCTCTTGTTGAGCTGGCACTTCTCGAGTCAATCGATGTAACTGATAGGCGAACTGGGTAGTTTCCAGGGGAGTCCCAGGAATGGGTTACCGAGGTTCCCGAGGCATCTGAGACTCCATCGTCGTTGATGTCCCAAGAGAATCCTGGCTCCGGGATCTGATTCGAATTGTTTGGAGTACCCAAGGCAGAAAGGAGTACGGGTACCCCTACATCTACTGATTCCAAATCTGTCTCGCTGGAGATTGTTGGATCGAGTACTGGCGTAAGTGTAACAGTGACGGTTACTGCTGCGTGGGAAGTTCCTGCTCCCCCTCCCCCGGGTCCGGCCCTATTGTCCACTACGACATACAGATCCTCTCCCTCCGTGCCGGTGACTTCCCATGGCAGGTATCTCTCGTTAGTGACCAGTAACATGTCTGCTGAGACTATTCTGGACGAGGACGACCAGTTGTCATTTGGGGAGTACAGAGAATAGGCTGTCTCGGTCATTACGAAGATATCAGGAGACCCTTGCATGGTTCTTGCATAAATCTCCAGAAAGGTACCCTCGTCTACTGAAAATGGTCCTGCGGCTGAAGAGTAGCTTCCTGCTTCTACACGGTGTATTGAGTCTGCAAGTGTGAATACCTGGGGGGAGATTATCCCTGCTTCTAAAGAAGCCTCCACGACCTGTCCGCCTTGGGACCCTTGTCCAGCGTCGCTTGGGTGGGCGATGTTGTCTAACACCAAGTACCACCTTGTGGCTTCTCTATCACTTGGCACAGTCCAGTGCCATTCACCAGACCCGGAGAAGCCCTCGAAGACAGATTCGCGCTGCCAAACGGAGTCGATTCTGTAGGTTTGCTCGCTCTGGTAAATCGAAACGGTGCTTGCCGTGAAGAGGAGGACGTCGACATCGTGGTCGGCATCGACGTCGAAGAACAGGGTCTCGTCCGGCTGAAGCTCTCCTAGGTCCACTCGAATGCATGACTGGTCAGGAATACTCCAGTTTGAGGGGAGGGAGTCTAAGCTGGAGTTTGAGCATGAAATTACTCCCTTAGCAGATGGGTTTGCCATCGAGACCGTTGGAGCCACTAAGATGAGTGCAAATGCTATCAGAAAGGACCGGTGCATCGGGCGGCCGTCCGCCCGCTCCTTTTGAACGATATCGCAGTCGCGTTCAT
>JAKURM010000030.1 GCA_022449945.1 Candidatus Thalassarchaeum sp.
TTGCCAACATAACGTCGCCATACACCAGAGCGGTGATGACCGAGGGGAAATCCTCGTACGCGCTGACCGTAGCGGATGCTAGGTTCTCAGCGGCGTAGATGTCCGAGGTTGTCCCGGACTGCACACCGATGGTGGTCCCTGCAGCGTTTAGGTCTGCGACAGCGGTGATGGCTGCTGAACCAGTGCCGCCGATTACACCCTGGCTACTTGTGTAGTAAGCCCTGGTGAAGTCAACGACTTGGTCGCGTGCATCAGTCTTTGTCATCGCCGAAAGTATGGCATCGCACATTTCGCCGGCATTCAGGTTGGGGATGATCGGGTCCCAGGCGGACTCTACCCATACAGCGCTCATGTCCGAGGCTGCGGTCAGAGACCAATAGGTGCACGAACCGTCGTCCTCCGTAGCTGCGGCGTCGTAGTTCTGGGCTGCCATATCCATGCATCCAGGTACTGCCACAGGCTCGGGTTCGTCGTACGTGCAACTATCATCGTCAGCGGTCGCGTCAGCGTTGTAGTTGTTCGCAGTTGCGTCCGTACAACCCAATACTTCCACTGGCTCTGGTTCTTCGTCATCATCTCCCCCTGCGCAGCCTGCGAGCGAAGCCGCTAGCATGCTCAGGGTAAGCATCATTGCAATCATTTTCTTGCTTTTCATAGTGTTCTCACTATCCGTAGCCCCCGCGTGAGACGATTAAGTTATAGAGCTTCTTGATATTCCCTTTATAAGCAAGGTACGAATAATAGACCCTAATGCTGGAAAATAGGCATTTTGGGGGAGTCGCTTTGGTTGCGCCTTTCAGAATGCTAGAGGCTTTTCCTCCGAGAGGATGAAGTCGTTGATTTCCTCCGCTGGGCCATGTCGGAGCCAATGGACTATGCCTCCAGTGGGGTGGACATAGATTTGGAGGGTAGGGCCATAGCCAGTCTGATTGGCTCACTAGGCTCCTCGGCTAGGAGTCCGGGACAGCTAGGGGCCCCAGTCCCCCTTCCTGGTGGCTTTGGTGGGGTAGTGGAGTTCGGAGACTCATGCCTAGCTCTGGCTACTGACGGGGTGGGCTCGAAACTGCAGATTGCAACCGAGATGGGAGAGCTAGGGGGCGTGGGGGTGGATTGCATTGCGATGAATGTCAACGACCTGATATGCGTGGGTGCTGAGCCCCTTGCCTTCGTCGACTACATCGCAGTTCCTGAAGCCGATCCAGAAGTTCACTCTGCTCTCGGGGAGTCGCTATCGGAGGGGTGCTCCAGGGCCAGGGTGACGCTAGCTGGAGGAGAGACGGCCACATTGCCTGGGATCGTTAAGGAGCTGGATCTGTCTGGGACCGCCCTGGGATGGTTCCCGAAAGGGTCTGGTATCACTGGAGAGAGACTGGGGGAGGGAGACGTCCTGATAGGGTTGCCCAGCAGCGGAATCCACTCTAACGGGTTCACTCTGGTAAGGGCCGTCGTAGAGAGGTCGGGCTGCTCCCTGGAGGAGGCTCCCCCATTCGATCCGAGCCATCACTCAAGAGAGGTGGAAAGGTTTCACGGAGGCGAAGCAGGCGTTTCCCTTGGCGAGGTCCTACTCAACCCAACAAGGATCTACGTAGATCCGCTTGTGGATCTAGTAAAGGATTCAATGAACGGGGATGGAGTGTGCAATCATGGGGACATCAAGGCAATGGCCCACATCACCGGAGGTGGGTTGTCTAACCTTCTGAGGCTTCACGATTCCCTAGGATGGCACATCTCGAATCCGCTATCCCCCCAACCCGAGTTCGGCTGGATAGCAGAAGTGGGGTCCATCGATAGTCGGGAGATGCATCGAACGTTCAACATGGGGATGGGTATGCTAGTTGCGGTTTCCCCCGAAGTATCCTCTTCGGTCGAAGAGTGGCTATCCCAAAGGCTGCCTGGAACGAGGGTGGTGGGGGAGGTAGTTCACAATGGCAGGATAGTCACGCACCTGGACCCCGAAGTGTCCTTCTCCGAATATTGACGGGCGAGTCAATGCCTTTTGTGCAGAAGGCCTGCGGAAGCCGTGGACGGAGGAGTCGCGCACATGGAGGGCAGGACCTCCTTGCTCTTGCCAGGAAGGCCTGAGAAGGGAGTTCTAGGTCCCGGGTCAAAGGGTAGAGAGACGGTTTTCTACAATCCAGCGATGGCCGGTAGCAGGACCCGGAGCGTCCTTCTATTGAGGCACGCTATCGAGGCGGGTTTCCTCGGAGAAGGCGAAATTTACGCTCTTGATGGGCTCACTGCATCGGGCCTAAGGGCCAGGAGATGGTTGAACGAGCTTCCCGCAGAGATGGCTAGCAGGATCAAGGCGACAATCGTCGATCTGAACGAAGAGGCTCTTGGATGGGCCAGGGCATCGCACGAGGCGTTCCCCCCACATCACGGAAAGGGCGAAATATCCGCAGTCCGGGGTGACCTCAGAACCGAGGTGCTCAGCAGTGGGAGGCACTGGGTCGACATCGATCCGTATGGCTCTCCCGTGCCTTTCATCGACTCGGCAATGCAGTCACTGGCCCGGAGCAGCGTTCTAGAGGTAAGCGCAACGGACACGGCTGCACTCACTGGCTCTTCCAAGAACCCCCTTCTAAGGAGATACGGGGCTCGAGTAAGGACAGATTGCCTATCCCACGATTCGGGTTTGAGGGTTCTGCTGGCCACCGTGGCAAAGGCGGCTGCGAGGCATGACAGGTCGATTCGGCCACTGGTCTCGATTTGGGATTCTCACCACCTGAGAGTCTCCGTAAGGGTTCAGAAGAGCGTGAAATCGGCTAACGACCTACAAAGCGAACTCGGATGGAGGGTTTTCTCCCCGGCCGAAGAGGAAGTCAGGGAATCCATCGCGGCGGGACTTCACCACGATAGCACCTGCGAATTCCTGCCGATGCACTGCATGCTCCCACTGAGCTCGAAGGTGGACCGGTCAGACTCTCGTATCTCGGGCCCTCTATGGGTCTCAGCAACAGGGGACAGCTCTGCGATGAGGTCGATGACCGAAGAAGCGGCAATGGATTACTGTGGTCCCGAAGATATCAGCGATGCACTAGATTGGAAGCCTAGGGAGCTGGAGCTAGAACGGAGGAGAGTAGCCAGGAGCGTCAGGAATCTAGCAGAGGAGGGCTCTGTTATCGGCACGTACCACCACATCGTGGTCGACGACTTGGCCTCTTGGCTGGGAACGGGCGCTCCGCCCAGTCCTTCCAAGATGGTGCAAATCCTGAGGGATGCGGGGCACAGGGCCGGCATGGCGCACTACGGGAACCCGTCATTCAGAACGGATGCCCCGTGGGAAGAGGTTGTGGAGGCAGCAGGCTCCCTTCAGCCGCCTATGTAGGACATCTCTATCCTAGGTAATGAAGACGTCTCGGAAGACCTCAGTTCGCTGTACCTATCCGACCTCCTCCTCCAAACCGCCGCTATGGCGTCGGTAAGGACCTGGGTATCGGAATCCTCGTGGATGATCGCCCTCAGGTCGTGGCCTCCTGAGGCGAACAGGCAGGTGAAGAGGTGGCCGTCTGCAGACAGCCTGGCCCTCACGCAGTCACCACAGAAGGGCGAGGACACGGATGAGATGAAACCAATCTCGCCCGACCCGTCGGAGTGGGCCCACCTTGTGGCCACGTCACTGGGGGACTCGGGCTCTACGGGGACCAGTTCGAACTCGCCCATCAGGTACTCGAGCATGTCATTTGTGCTGACAACCTGACCTCTGCTCCAACCGTTGGTCCTTCCAACATCCATGTACTCGATGAAGCGGACCGTGACCCCGGTGCCCCTGAACTTTCTAACCAGTGCAGGGACCTCGGACTCGTTTACGCCCCTCTGTACCACGCAATTGACCTTCACAGGACCTAGATCGTTGTCTATGGCAGATTGGATCCCTTCCAGGACGTCCTCGACCGGTATCGAACAGTCCGTCATTCTGGAGTGTATCTCTGGGTCGAGTGCGTCTAGGCTCACCGTGACCCTGTCGAGGCCAGATGCTGCCAGTTCCGGGGCATGTCTAGAGAGCAGTGAGGCGTTCGTGGTGAGGGCTGTCTCGACGCCTGTCTCGGAGAGCATAGACACGAGTTCGTCAAGGCCGGGACGGAGAAGCGGCTCGCCGCCGGTGATCCTGACCTTCTTCAGGCCCAATGGCAAGCAGGCCAACACGAATCGATGAATCTCAGGGAAGGACAGCAGTGCCCTGCGGGGTAGAAACGTGTGGCCCTCACCGAATCGCTCCCTAGGCATGCAATACCGGCATCTGAAGTTGCACCTGTCGGTAACAGAGACGCGGAGGTCCCTGAGCTCCCTTCCCATCCTGTCGCGCAGCACAATACCACGGTTCGGTTTACGGTGAAGAGTTTGACTGAGAGAGAACAGGTTGAAGAGAGGGTGAATGCTGGCATATTCTGGACATGCTGGAGATTACGGCCAAGGCGAGGGAGATGCTGGACCAATTCGCCGAGCAGGCGGAGGAGTCCGATGACATCTCCCTGAAGGTGGAAATCATCGGACGGGGGCCCAAGGGATTCCAGTACGACCTCCAACTAATCAGCAGAGGGGACTCGCTGGAGGACGACGTAGAATTCGAGGTAGACGGGTTGGCCGTGTTCGTCGGGTCTCGCAGCGCACCGTACCTAGAGGGGACGGTGCTCGATTACAAAGAGACGCTTATGGGAGGGGGATTCAGCTTCGAGAACCCCAACCCTCTCTGGATTGATGACGTCTCCAAGGCCGTGGCAGAGGTGATTGCCGAGAAGGTGAACCCTGTAGTGGCCACACATGGTGGGCACGTCGACCTGATTGGGGTAGACGATGGCAATGCGATAATCGCTTTCGGCGGTGGATGCCAGGGATGCGGAATGGTCGACGTCACCCTCAAGCAGGGCGTCGAGGTAATGATCACAGAGGGCGTTCCAGGGGTATCTGGCGTGGTAGACGTAACAGACCACGCAGCAGGAACCAATCCATTCTACTAGTCAGTAGACCATCGGGACGTCGTCCTCGTCGTCATCAGAGCCGGGGGCAGGCAAGGCCGTCGCCTGTGCACGCTCGAATGCCTCCCTGACCCTCTCTTCGATGTTCTTGGCGTCCTCCAGAAGACCTCCTACGGGAACCTCTATCCCCACTAGATCGCTTAGCCCCTCTATAGCGATCAACGCAGCTCTTGCGTCTGGATACATCGGATTGCACTCTGCTAGGAGTGCAGTGACTTCTAGCCCCCTCCTCTCCCCCTCGGCAATCAGGTATCCAGCGATTCCCGCGACAACGCCCTGTTGGATCCTCTGGATGCTGGAGTTGTCAAGCTGCTCGCGGCCGATTCCAGAAGAGGAGACCCCCCACAACTCGCTCTCCTCCTTGATCCCAAGGTCGTTGCTGACGACGCCATCGATGACGATTAGCCTGTCGAATCCCCCCTTGGTGAACCACTCCAGCACTGTGTTGGCGAAGTACACGTCATGCTCGCTGGGGAACTGAATCTCGGAAGTGAACACCCCCACTCCCTCTCCTTGGTAGACCCTAACCGGGTGCTTTGGTACCGAGTCGTGGATCAGGGCGATGGCTGGGAAATTGGGATGGAGCACAGTACCCATTGGGTTCAGCTCCAGAGAGCTGATCAGGTGAGAGGTTGCGATTACGCCGACTGAGCCGACTGTTGAGAAGCCGCATATCGCGGTTCCCCCCAAGCGAGACGGGTCGGCCTCCGAGTGCAGGACTAACGGGTAACCGCTGCTGGAATCTTCGCTCACAGCCTCCCCCTGTGGGGATGCTCTTTCAATCTCACGGCTTCTGGAGTTGAATTCCGTCTGTTAAGGAAATGAGGAGAAAATTAACCTGATAAGTCACCATGCTCAGGGAGTATCGTGGCAGCCGACTCACCCAAGGACATCGGAGGGATGTACCTCGTACTCGGCTCGAGGGATATCAACCTAGCCGACTACACCAGGGAGGCGAGCGACAGGTGGCTCAAGGTCACCACCCAGGACACCTGGTCCTCTTCCCTGTCCAGAGTCAGGATTGCGAGGCAGGAGGCACTGGAGAGCACCATGGAGGCCATCAGGATAAGCGGCTTCCCCGATAGGGGTTCGTCCTTCGGTAGGCTCCTCGAGTCCAATGGGATTGAGGAGCGCTCGGACGTCGTCCTTGCTGCGATACAGTACCTGAGGTCCGTCGAGAAGGAAGAAAGGACTCAGCCCCGGGAGCTAAGGTCACTGATCGAAGAGGCCGGGAAGTGGAGGAAGAGGTCGGTGGGCAAGTGGAACATCTCCCTATACATCAGCAGGATGCTCGCAGGTGGGGCGGAAGACGGCTCGCCCTTCCTAGAGTACCCCCGGAGGAAGCCTAGGAAGAACGGTTTCGTGGTACTCACAGAGGCGGGGAGGGACCACCTGGATCGCCTCTCGCTGAACAGGTGATTCCATGGCGGGGACGAGCAAGGACTGGTCTTTCACATCTCACGTCGGGGAGGACCTACGCGGTGTGGACCTTTCTGGGGCCAACCTCAGGAGGGCGATTCTGGACAGGGCCGACCTCGAGGGGGCGAACCTCTCCGGTGCCGACCTACGGAACGCATCCCTGAAGGGTGCGAATCTGATGAAGGCCGCACTAGACGGGGCCGATATGCGCGGGGCTAGGATGGTCAAGGCTCGGCTCGGCCTTTCGAACCTCCAGGGAGCGAGGCTCGATGGTGCGGACATGAGGGGCATCAGGGGCAAGTACGCAGTCTGGAGGAAAGCAAACTGGTGGGATGCGACGATGGACGAGTCGCTAACCAAGTCGCTGACAAAGAAGTGGCCCAGAGAGTAGTATGCATATCCTTCAAGGCCAAGATAGTACTAGGTAGCCCGTGAAAGGAAGAGACGTTCGCAGATTCTTCGCTGAAACGTTCCGGAAACTGATTCGCAGGGTAGTTCGCAGAATCCAGGATCTACTAGCATTGCTGGCCTTTGGGTTTGGCTTGTACATGCTGTACATCTATCTCTCTTACGGTTAGTAGTCACTCTGGGGAAATCTTCGCCAACCCGTCCCTCATCCAGTCTGGTACTGGGACCTTCCGCTTGACCTCCCCCATATCCGTGCAGACCGTGACTTGGTCGGCCGTCCAGCATAGGGTTCCTTCCTGGTTCCTGAACTCGTAGCGCCACGAGATTGAGGTGTTTCCTATTCTCGGGACGGTGATACTGCACTCAACGGTGTCCCCGTAGGCAATCGGATGTAGGAAGCTCGCCTCGCTGTGAACCAGCGGGAATGCGATCTGCTTTTCAGAGAGAATCTCGTTGTAGTGCATGCCGCAGGAGAACTCCCATGACTCCTCGTAGAACCTGTGCGCGAGATCCCAGAACCGCGGGTAGTACACGATCTTGGCCAAATCAACCATGGGGAAGTCGATGCGCCTCTTTGAGACGAATGCCATGTGGGCTCGCCGGGGTGCTGGCGCTTCAACGCTGTGCTGGCGGACCCACCGCGATTCGAACACGGGTTTCCAGCTCCGGAGGCTAGAGTGATATCCAGGCTACACTATGGGTCCAGCATCCGCCCGGGTACGCCCACTATTGAACCGGTCGCCCGGTTGAACGGTGGCCCTGGCAATCAGCGCATTGGGGGTGCGTACTGGATGCCACCCTCTGAGACGAGGGCGTTCAGCGTACCAGCGCGCGAGATCAGGCAGTCGTTCATGGCTGCCGATCCGCTGGTTCCGTCGTAGTCACCAGCGCAGAAGGCGTCATCGTACGCCTCGCCGTAGTTTCCGGCGGCGTCTAGGACTGCTGCCATCCAGGTTCCCGCGAGCGGGTTGGTTGCGGTGCCCAGACCGAGGTTCTCGGTCAGTAGGCGGCACATACCTGGGTCGGCGGCCGAGCCAGCGTCGTTGACGGCGCAGGCCGTAGTGGCCATGGCACCGTGGTTGCTGGACGTTACGCCCATCTCCTCTGCGGTGACCATTCCGTACCAGACCCAAGCCACGACGTCCTTGAAGTCGGAGTCCATGTCGCGGGTTGCCGCGCCTAGGGGCTCCTTGGACATCAGCTCGGAGGCGATCCAGATGTCTACGCCGCCCATCGAGCCGTCGGTGTCCAGCTGCCACTTCTTGGCAACCATTGCCGACATGTCTCCGGTGAAGGCGTCGCATGATCCGTCGATGAACTTAGCAGTCGCCTCAGCGGCGTCGGCTACGGGCACGGACGTGAATGCGATCTCCCTGGAAGCGAACCAGTCCTGCATGTTGCCCTCGGTAGTCGTACCGATTCCGACGCAGATGTTCGCGCTGTCCAGTGCAGTGGCTGAGTTGCCTGAGGCAGCGGCTGAGAACCTGTCCTCGCGGATCAGGATGCCCTGTCCATCGAAGAAGTTCATTCCAGCGAAGTCGGCGTTCAGGTCAGCATCACGGCTGGTGGTCCAGGTCGTGGTGCGGATCAGCACGTCTATGACTCCAGAAGCCAGCTTCTCGAACCTGTCCGATCCGGATGCGGGGATGTACTCCACGTCAGTGTCCGGGTCGAGTCCGATTGCCGCGGCTACAGCTCGGCAGTATGAGATGTCCAGTCCCGAGCGCACGCCCGTGGCCGCATCCAGGTATCCCATTCCGTACTGGGACTCCTTCACCCCGCACTTCATGGTGCCCCTGGCGAGGATTACGTCCAGGGTGCTGGTGTCACTGCCGGCTAGCAGGCCCTGTTGGTATGCGGTGTCGACGTCTTCCTGTGTCGGGCTGTTGTCGAGATCTAGCTGCAACTGAGTATTCTCGGATATCAGCTGGGCGTTGTACTGCTCGAGCTCTGTGACGTCTCCGTTGGCAGCGATCTGGTCCTCTAGGGATGCCACCTGCCCCTGTAGAGCGGAGATAGTGGAAGCGTCGGCCTCTGCGGAGGACTCGAGTCCTTCTATCGTGGCCTGGTCGACATCGGCTGCTGCCTCCAGATCGGATATCTGCTCTTCCAGATCGCCTCCGGCGCATCCTGCAAGGGGCACTGCAATCATCATTAGTACTATCAGAACGGTCGTTCCTCTATTCATGATGCCCCGAGACACGAGAACCCTAATTGAATTATTCCCGGATTCCACTGATGCTAGTTGGCGGACCCACCGCGATTCGAACACGGGTTACAAGCTCCGCAAGCTCATGTGATATCCAGGCTACACTATGGGTCCAGCGGCTTTTGGACGGTATCGCCTCGCTTAATCCCGACGGTTTTGCCGATCACATGGAAAGGGGTAGCAGCGTCTTCCATCGGGGCTCCGCCAGCTTCTTCGCATTTGGGCCGTCCATCGGCATGGGGGTCTTGTGGGTAAGGACCCCGTGCATCCCCTGCACGCTGAACTTCACACGCAGCTCTAGCATCCTATCCCGCTCTGCCGTGGTCATCTGATCCGAGTCGAGGTCGAAGGTCGATGCGTCCTCGCCTCCCTCGTTCACAATCCTCAGTGTAGAGCCATCGAGGCTTGCCCTGGGGGAGAAGTCGAAGTCCTGGGGGTCCAGCATGCAGACCTCAGCGTCGACCACCAGCCGCTCTCGTATGGTCACCCTCGTAATCTCGATCGACTTGACCACGCCTGCTCCACCGAGAGTTGGTTGAAAGGCCTTCGCACTCGGGGATGAGGGATTCAGACTGCGACTTCGCTAATTCGGAGGATTAGCACGACGAAGCTCGCATCGAAGGACCAGTCGTTGCCTTGGTCCGGGTCGACGCCGTCCACCGGCATGTCGGGGTCGCACTGCATCGCGGTGATTGTCCAAATCCAGTCACCCTGGCCGAACCTTCCGTTTGGGTCGTTCAGCAAGCTCTGCTCGAGCTCCTCCTTCGAGTCGGCGTATACGGTGTACCCTGACTCGGGAAAGGGGTTCATCTCCGTCCTCTCGATGGTGGCCGAGGCATTCTCTGTGATGTTTTCGTGGGTCGTAATGGTGGAGGTCCTCCATCCGGATGACGGGACGTCTAGCTCCAGGGAGAAGTTGTCCTCCGGCCACTGTATGGGGAGCAGGTCCCTGGAGAGAGTGAGCGTGGCAGTCACCGATATCACCCTCACGCCTTCACCGGGTAGGTGCTGAATCTCGTGAGATTCCCCCTGATCAAGGTATCCTGACCAGTCGTAGTCGAAGCTGGCCTCCTCCCACGCTACCCGAAACGAGCGCGAGAGCACCCTGAGGGTCCAGAGCTTGGTCGTCTTTCCGCCACTGTCGTCGAAGACCGTGACGGCTCCCGTCATGTTGCCCGCTGTGGCAAACGTGACCTCGGCAACTGGCCCCTGGTAGTCATCGTCATTCAGTGGGTCGCTGTCGCCGTTCGAGTCCGTGTCGGCATCGAAGTCCCAGGAGAACTCGAGGGGGCCTCCCTCTCGGTCTGTGGTAGCGCTGGCATCAAGCGTAGCGGCCGCCCCGGTCTTCACGAAATCGGGGATCTGGAGGTCGATGTCTGGTAGTGCGTTCACGAAGACTCCTACGCTGGCAGAGTCTGACCCCCCTTCGTCGTTGACCACGATTACCCTCGCATCGTAGTTCCCTGGATTCTCGTAGGCGTGGCTTACTATCCCCTGTTTCGTGGTCTTCGAGTTACCATCCCCGAACTCCCACCTGAACTCGTCGATGATGGTCGGGTTGGGTGTCGTGGAGTCTCGGGCGTCGAAGTTTACCGTCTCTCCTGCGTTAATGGATACCGTGTCGGCGCTAATACTGGCATTGGGGTTGCCTGGGCCGATCCCGCCGCAACCTGCTAGCGAATGGGCCAATAGCAGCAGAGCTAGCGCCTTCGCAACCCTGCTAGACTGGTTTCCCATACAGCCAGTAAGAAGCCGTCACTCATAGCAGTGTTGGGTTTGGGTCGTTGCAGGTAGCCATTGGTAGAGTTGATGGACGGTGTCGCCGGGGGTGACGCGTGGCGGTTGGTTTACTAGACGGGCATCGCGTACTGGGCTTTGACTTGGAGACGACCGGTTTCGACCCGCGATCGGACAGGATAGTCCAATTCGCACTGGTGGGCAGCGATTCGGGCGGTTCCCACGTGAACCCGCACGCCTTGATCGACCCGGGGGTCCCGATACCCATGGAGTCGACAAGAGTCCATGGCATCGAGGACAGCGATGTCAGAGGTTCTGGGGGCTTTGGGGACCACATTGACTCTATCTCCGAACTCATAGACGGGGCCGTGATCGTGGGGCACAACGTCCTAGCGTTCGACTGGAGGTTCATGGAAGTGGAGTGCTCAAGGATTGGGAGGGATGTCCCTGAGCCCCTGGCGATTGTGGACACCCTGGTCATTGCAAGGAGGTTCGGCGTCCCGGGGAGGCACAAGCTCGGAGCTCTCTGTGAAAGGTACGGAATCAGGCTTGAGCGTTCTCACAGGGCAGATGCCGATGCGGGTGCCACTCTGTTGCTTCTGTGGAAGCTGATGGGAGCGTATCCGAATAGGTTCGAGGGCTCGATAGAGGACTTCGTGGAATCTCTATCGCGATGACTTCAGCAATGGCGTCCAGGGGATTACCTCCGACCAGTGTCCCAGGCGCATGGTGCTGCTGCTCACCATTGCGCTCCCCAGGAACAGGGGGCCGTCGCTACCAGATTCGTGTATCTCCCTGATGCTGTCCAGTGCCCCGTCACTCAGTAAAGCGCCGAATCGGTGAGATGAGCCCGAAAGTTCGCCGTCTTGGCCGACCGGGGGCGTTCGCTCGAAGAGCGCGGCACCAGACTCGACATCTAGTCTGACGAGTCTGCCGACCTCGTCGGAGAAGGAGCCCTGGGGCAATAGGTCTCCTTCCATGCGGGCCACCCACCAGGAGGGGCACCATGCCTTCCAGTCGCAGAATGCGCAGGCCATCTCGCTGGGAGTCGCTACCAGTGGCTCCTGGGTGGGGGTCATTCGCTCCCATGCAGCTATCGCGGAATCGAGTATGGGCGGGCCGTCAGTCATGTGGACGGTCTGGTCTGCCGAGTACCATCCCTCGGCTTGGACCGGGGGGTGATCTGGCTTGTTCTGTTTCAGTAGGTCCCGGTAGAACCGGAGCTGCCTGTCGACCTTCTCGTCTAGGCTATCCTCGGGGGGCTTCCCAGTCTTCAAGTCGGCCACTATCCAGCGAGCTTCCCCGTTCTCGTCCTCCTCCGTGAGAAGCAGGTCGAGCCTCCCGATCAGCCTTCCGCAATCAGAGACTAGGTTGGACTCCGTCTCGAGGACGTGGCTCTGCACCAGTCGCCATGCCCCAATGGAAACGCTGGGTATGCTTCTCTCCGCTGCCCTGGTCCTTTCCAACAGGATGCCCAAGGCGCCCTCAAGGCCCTCCCTTGCCTTTGGGAGCCTTTCTTCCTTCCACCTCGGATGACGAGGCGTGGCCATGAAAATCTCCTTCTCTGCTTCCCAGTTTCTGTCGAGGGCCTCCTTTACGGCAGCGGGCAGCCAACCTGTTTCCGCGTCATCTCTCCCATCGAGGTCTAGTTTGCACAGGTCCTCGACAGAGTTGTGAATTGCAGTCCCTACCGAAGCGGCCATGCCTGCCTTTCTTGGGAGGCCCTGCTTAGAG
>JAKURM010000031.1 GCA_022449945.1 Candidatus Thalassarchaeum sp.
TGCCTCTATGTCTACGAAGCCGTGGTTGAAATGCCTCGATGAGTCCATAGAGACTGTAGGGCTGAGCCAGTGACCCGTGGCTCCGTAGTTGGCGATAGTGACGCCGGCATTGTCAATGCACCACCCCGCTAGGTTCCATATTGCATCGGATCCGAAAGCGAACTTGAACTTGACAGTGTCTCCCTTGTATGAGTCTAGATTTGCTCGAAGGGTGGTCATCTCGCTATTTGACGACCAGCTCCCGCTAGAAGCCACTCCAGTACAGTGGTCTGTTGAGAAGATAGCCATTCCTGCCAGATTATGCCCGGCGGATGTATAGGCGGTACTCGAGTACCAACCGGGATCGAAATGCTGCCAATTGCCGTTGTTGCGCTTGATGAAGACCGCCCCGCCGTCCCACGAGGCCTCGGAGCAGGCCCAGTGGTCGAAGGTGAAGAAAGAGGTCCCATTGAGGGGGACCTCGTACGCTGGTGAGATTAGCCTTGCCTCGTCGATGCCGGCTTCATAGTTCCCGGAGAAACCGACTCCGTAGAGATATGGGAATGAAGCGGCCAGGGGAGGTCCAGAGTTCGGTGAAACCCTGTTAAGGGTGAACTTGCACCTGTCCGTGCTACATGACCCTGAATTAGAACGAGTCCAGCCCTCTTCATCGTTTACAGTCGGTGAGTTTGCCGTTGCGTCCTCGAACGTAAACCCTAACGACTGGTGGCCCTTCAATACCGTGAAGAAGGCCCAGTCGTCTGGTGATGGGTTTCCTTGGGAGTCGGGTAGTCCGGAGTGCGTCATGGATGCCGTGGAGTTTATCTCGTCGACAAAGAGGGTGTTTCCGGAATAATCGAGAACTCGGAGATCAGATAATGTCAGCCCCTCTCGTGAATCGGAAGGGTAACTCCCTCCATAGTTGGTGTACCCATTGGTATCGACAACGACTCTGAAGTACACCGTGGACTGGCCTTGGAATCCGGACGGGATGTCAAGTGAAACCTTGCGGAAGTCGCCACTCTGGTCCCCATAGCTCTCCCCATTGTCGGCAGTATAGCCATTGCCTGGAATTGCGCCGGTCCTGAGCGAGCAATCAGACGCGGTGCTGCTTGTTGTAGAGGAGATATCTGTCCACGTATTGCCATTCAACGATATCTCAACGCAGGCGTTGTCATAGTTGCCACCCTCCAAGTCCCACTCTATGTTTAATTGAATCTTGGAAGTAGAGTTGGTTCCCGTAAGATCGATGGTCCTCTCCAATGAACCCATGGCGTTCGCGGAATAAGTGCATGTGTTGGAGGTTGTTGTATAGCACCCATGGTGCCACGACCCCACATTAAAACCATCATTTGCTACTCGAATATTGTCCAAGAACCAACCTGGCCTCTCACTTGATGCATTGGGATGTGTCCAAATCTGGAATCGGAACTCTATTTCTTCGGAATTACCAATTCCACTTATCCCGGAAAGTGAGAAGTTGTTTTCCACCCAACCACTGTGGCTAGTAGAGGCGAAAACTGGCACTGGTGAGGTTGCTCCATTTGGCAGTGGTGCATCGGTAGACATGGTGCTTGGGTACCCTCCCTGGGGCTCAAAATATGTCCAGTTTCCCCAATCTCCAGAGGATTTCAACCTATACTCCACCCATGCGCCGTCCCCACCACCCGAAGAGGTACTGTCGAGGTGATACCAATGATTGAAGGTAAGGTAATAGCCATTGATGTATATGTCTCTGGGCACATTGGACTTGGGTATCAGCAGGTAACCGGAGGTGCCTGCAGGGACGGGTTGGCCAGGCAGAGTTCCTGCAGAAACGATTCCCTCGAACGAGGAGGAGGGGACAACCCCGTGACCTAGGGTCTGCTCGTCCCCATACGTGCTTCCATTGAGGTCCATGAATGTAGTAGCCTGCCAGAGTTTCTGCTGATTGCAAATATAGGTTGTATTCGAAATCTCTGACGAGTCCAGGTTCCTGTTCCTATTCATGTCGAGTCCTGCCTCGATCTTTTTCCCTGACAATGGGCAATTGGCACCGCTTGGTTCCGTTGTGACGTCTACTTCGTATTCGTAGTAGTCACCCATGTTTGCAGTTATGTCCCCCCCAGAGCCACCGGAATCGCTGATTACAATGGTCGGTGCAGATGTGTAGTTGCTGCCGGTGTCTGTGACAGAAGCTGAATGGATTTTGCCAGTGCTGTATAGATTCGCTGACAGGGAAGCCCCAGTGCCATCGGCAACTCCGATATTGATGCTGTCTGTAGATTGGTAGCCAGAACCAGCACTGTCGACTGAGATGGTTAGAATGGAACCGGTGCCATCCACCGAGCCTATCGACGCTGCTGCGCCCGTCCCATCTCCATTGGTATTGATCTGAACCTGACTGCTAGTATCGTAGCCCGAACCACCATTGGTTATGGAAATGCTCTCTATGCCAGAGCTAACAGTGTAAGTACCGGAGAATCCAGACCCACTCCCGCCGGAAGCAGAGAGATTACCTGCAATGTATCCACTACCTTGATCGGCAATTGTCAGTGAGATTACCTGATCATCATTAGCAAAGGTCTCGCAAAAATACAGGGTTTCCAACAACTCGTCGGAGTCAAAATTCTCGTTGAAGTCGTTATCCATCCCATAGCTGAGGTATGTGCCGTCCCCTCCTCCGCAACCTGATAGATTTGAGGAGTCTGCCTTCTCAAATACGACCCTCCACCCAGGGGAGTACGTGTATAAAGAGCTCAGTGACACCTCTATTTCCCCCACATCAAAGTTGCTAATATTCGATCTGGTGCCATCATCTTCCAGCACCAAGTCGCCGTTCCCATTTATCTCGGCACCTATGGAATATCCCGATTCGAAATCGTCTTCGTCCCAAAAGATTGGGCTAGTACCGGATGATGACATCGGATTATTGGTCACATGTAGCCATCCATCCATAACGGTGGAGTTTCCTGGGAGGGTAAAACCAGAGACAATAGTTGGATTGCCATTGCTGTTAACCACATCTGGGCCATCCCAAGAGGAGATGTTTGCGCTGGATAGCGGAGTAGCAATCATCAGTAATGACAATGCAATTGCAAGTGTAGTTCGGCCTTCGGACATGTTACAACTGGGACTCTAATGAGTTATCAATTAATCTGTCAGCCGTCTCCAATACGACGATTCGAATGGAGCCACTGGGGGGAATTGAACCCCCGACCTTCGCCTTACCAAGGCGACGCTATACCTCTAAGCCACAGTGGCAGTATAGATGCGACCGGAATAGCCTGTTTAATCGTGGCGGAATGTTGAATTCTATTCAGGTTCAAGGAACGTCATTGTGAAAACGGCAATGTATCTGCGAGTGTCCGGCCGAGGTCGCATAGCCCGGTATTGCGCGGGCCTGGAAAGCCCGTGGGATCTTTCCCTCGCGAGTTCAAATCTCGCCCTCGGCGCCAACAAATTGGGCCATAGTGGCGTAATTTCGGTTACCAGTTAGCGGGGGGCTTATTGGGGAAATTGTTCCTTGGACGCCTGTGTCAGACCCGAGCGAAGCAGTTTCAGGGGCCAAGGACGGCACCAATGCGCAGACTTTGCACGAGGGAGATTCTGGGATGCCGAGGTTGAGCGGATTCGGAAAACGAGAAGTTTTTGCTGGATTTAACCCTAGGCTGGGGAAAATCGACCAGTTTATTTCCGAGGCAGCATACAATATATTTCTAGCAAGCAGATATTGGGGTTCAAGGGAGACTACAGTAATTCTACTGTCTGTTGTTGGATTCATTCTTGGAACCTGGGATATTGGGATTGGGGAGATCTCTAGCGGGGGCGACTACACTAGAGCAGGGATTCTTGGCGATAACAGTGGATTCCTGCATATCAGAGATCTATCTCTGATACTTTCTCTCCTCTCCATCCTGTGTTGGATGGTTTCTTTAGCCATGATTTGGACTAGTTTTCCCATTATGAGAGAGAATTTAGTTTACCTAATCATAGGAATGGGAGTTATCCAGTTCGGCTACATCAAAGCTCACGCAGACTCTCCGGAATTTCCATTTGAAACCGAAATTCTGGATTGGACATGGGTTATCGTTTCCAACTTGGTAACGTTGTTTCTTGCAAACTTCGTGGTAAAAAGATCAGTTCTGGAGACTAGGGACATCCACGTGCAGGAGCGTCATTCGCACCCCGACCCCAGAGTTTTCGAAAGGGCATGGGAGGATCACAGCCTAAAGGCATGGAGCATAGGGATACTGATCTGGATTGCCCTACTTAATGCGAGTTCATGGAGTAGTTCTCACGCCGTCGCCCCTAGTCCGAGTGAAATGAGCATCAGTTACTTCCTGATTTTCTCCCATGTAATAACTGGTTCCGCGGGCATCTTACTACTACTCGGAATTGTCTGGCTTCCACAATTCATGCTAGGTGGTTCAGAAGAGAGAATCCAAACATACCGGGCTAGGGAAGTCTCTGGGGAGAGCCTGCCTAGTAGAAGAGATGAACAGGGGAAATGCCCGGTTTGTAAACAACAAACTGCAGCATTGAGGGGAGATGATGGGAAGATAATGGTGCCCTGCACAAAGGATGGATGTTCTGGCAAGGGTGAGCCTGGTTCGGAATGTGGAAAATGCAAAAACCGAATCCCAACAAGAGTGGTTTGCGTAAACTGCGGAACTAGCACCCCAATTGGCAGTCATTTCGGAAGAGTTGAGATCTGGTGAGCGAGTCTGAGGGCAGGGGAAGAGAACAAAGTGGGACTGGAGAACCACTGATCCTCCCAAATGATGCATTTGGAACATTGGTAGCTATTTGTTCTGCCCTGCTACTGCTACTAGCCTCGTCGGTAGCAGTACTTTACCTGTGGAAGGGAGAGGAGGGCTTGACCCTTGGCGGTCCTTCACCGGCCCTAGTATCTTGGGACTGGGAATACAAAGAGATGACTGGCATCGATGATGTGGGCAATCTCGATGGAAGAGGAGTAGTTGTTTGTATGGTGGACTCGGGTATCGACCTCGGCCATCCTGACTTGGATCATTTACAGCTGATGGGTTGGAAGGACTCGGTTAACCAATTAGAACAGCCCTATGACGACGAAGGCCATGGTACGGCAATGGCAGGAATTATTGTCGCCAATGGAGGCCTAAAGGGAGTTTCGAGAGGAGTTGGGTTGCTGGTTTCCAAGGCCATAGATGACGAAGGGGTTGGAAGTGACCAAACCGTGTCTGAATCGGTAGACTGGTGCGTCGAAGAAGGGGCTGACGTCATTTCACTAAGCTTGGGCGGGGAGCAGGGCTTTGGTTCAGGCATCTTCACCACAGACGGCCTGGAGCAATCGGTGGAAGATGCGATGGACAAGGGGGTGTTCGTAGTAGCTGCTGCAGGAAATGACGGAGAAGACGATGACGGAGATGTCGAGTCACCGGGATCAGTTGAAGACGTGATTTGCGTCGGTGGAATTTCGCGAAATGGTGATATCTGGTCAGGAAGTTCCAAGGGAGACAATAATGGAAGATTCTGGCCCAATCCCATCCTCCCCAGGGAAGACCCGGATAAGAAACCGGAAATCGTTGCCCCTGGACAAGAGGTCCCGGTTCTGATGATCGGAGGGAGTAGTGGAAATTCTTGGTGGGGATGGTCCAGTGGCACTTCGGCATCAACAGCATGGGTTAGTGGTGCACTTGCTCTACTCCTGGAACACGATGAAAGCCTCCAGAGGGAGAACTCAGAGGGGAGGGTTGCGATTCAAAGTGTCAAGCAATTAATCATGGAGAAGTCGCAGATGAAGGAGGGGGAGTCCGAGCATGATGATTACTACGGCTATGGGGTAATCAGAATAGATCAACTGGTAGGGGAGGGTTCGGATATCTCTGGAAATTCCACTCACTCCGAAGCGGGGAATTTGGAGAAAATTTATGATTCCGAGACCCACTATTCACTCTTCAGCAGTGCCACCAGGGTTCCGCCTGTTAACTCTGCGAAACCAAGTGAGTGGTCAGTGTTGACCTTCTTCACAAGTCCTATCCAACGATTGAATGACTCCACTTTTGCTTGGGCGGGCGTGGGCTCATCTTCATCGGACGGAGTCCCGACATCACCAGTTGGAACCGTTGGCTCTTGAACGAGAACTAAGCCACCCGGGGCTAGTAGGTCGAATGCAATTGAGGCGGCTTCTGCCCTTTCGTCCTCGGGCAAATCAATTACGACTAGATCTACTGGGAGTGGGAGGATTACGGAGAGTGAGTCTGGGGGCAATGCCACGTTTGCTGCGATGGCTGAAGCCGACTCAGCCACAACCTCATTCCATGGGCTAGAGACGACTGAGCACCATGATTCAGCGTTATATCTTCGGACCAGCCTATCAATTATCACTCCAAATCTGGTTCCTTGCTCCATAATCCTTAGTGAACCGGGCCTAGATTCAGAGTTTCTAGGACTATCCGAGGTTCCGCACCACATATCGAATAACCAGGCAGAAAGATGGCCTATGCCCCCCCCGCCAATTATCGCGTTCGTGGGTTTTACTCTTGAGCAAATGTCCCTTATTCGTCTCCTCATTGATCTAGGCAGCGGAGTCATGTCCATGTGCAGCATCTGCTCGCCGATGTTTGCGGCTATCTCTGGCTCTTCGGTTCCCATCCCGGGGTCTTCGCTCAGGAGTTTTTGCATGATGTTCATATCATCCATTTGGGGAAGGCCCGAGGTGGTATCGCCTCCTTGCATGGCCCAGTCTCGGGCTCTTGGGTCTTGAATCATCGCTTGGCGGATGGTTTCAAGACGTGAGGATGGGGCGTCGATTTGTGAAGGACGCCGATATTGGTGAGGCGGGCGTCGCAGATTGCCCTGGTTGCTCGGGCGAGCACGAACACGAGATTATCAAAAGCAGCCCAAAGGGGAAAGGAAAAGATATACTGGTCAAGTGCAAGAGTTGTGGGACGGTACACAAGCTGATGCTGAGGCCACCGAAGGCAGTAAAAATCAAGACCAGCCTTTCGGATGGCAAACGAAGCTTTCGAGCCGATATTGAGTCGGACGAGGATGAGGAAATATCAATTGGAGATATTTTCGAGCAAGATGGAGTTTCATGGAAGATAACCAGAATAGATGACTCTGGTTCCAAGGAAAGGAATGTCATGACTGCGTCTGAGATTTTCTCAATGTGGGCAACTAGGTGCGACATCGTTTCGATAGGCATTACCATGACGGATGGAGAATTCAGCGAGTCGACAAAAATTGAATGCGAGCCCGAAAGATTATTCTCTTGTGGTTCGATAATGATGGTGGAAGGAAGGAAATGGAGAGTCAGAGGAATCCACACTGGGAAGGGCAGGACGCTTACTGGAAGCAGGAGAGCCGGACAGATAAGGAGGATTTATCTCCACAAGCCCAGCTAGTCATCGGCGATTGGTCCAAGGCATCACTAGCGCCTTTGTAACGTGAACTGCAACTTCCGGATTCTCCCTTAGCCTCCTCATGCTATACTCATACCAACGAGCACCGTATGGGAGGTATACCCTAGTGAGGTGCCCTTCTGAGCTTAGTGACCTCCTTACATCCCCTCTGACTCCCAGTAAGAACTGGAATTCGTACCCCGAACCCTTGCCAGTTCGAGAGGGGGGCGAATTGGGGCGAGGATCGGTTTTCCCGGGTCCCATACCAGCCGAGACTAAGGAATCAAGGGAGTGCTCAATGACTGGATCGTCGTGAGATGCAATGGCCACGTATGATCCTCTTTCAATTGCAGCGTCGATAGCGTCGTTTGTAGAGTCGACTATACCCTTGTAGTCGGTTCTCGCAATTTCTTCGTGTTCAAGGTAGATTCCTTTGCATATTCTGAAATCTGAATCGGGCCCCAGTCTGTCACAGATACTGTTTATGTCAGAGATAGATCTGTTCAAACGACCCTGAATTACCAGGCCGATGTTCGTCAATCCTCGTTCGTGGATAGAAAATAATGCATCTATGGTTGGTTGCGTGACTCTGCTATCCTCCATATCTAACCTTACAAAAATTTCATTCTCAGCTGCCCTTCTAACAATTCTCTCTATGTTGTCAATAGCAGCCACTTGGTCAATCAATAGTCCGAAAGCAGTTGGTTTGATCGAAATATTTGCATCTATGCCATTTGAAACAATAGCATCCAGAACTCTTTCGTACTCTTCGATAAAAAATGAAGTCTCGGCCAGTGTACTTATCTCCTCACCAAGAACATCGACTGTGAAGCAGGCTCCCTCAGAAGAAATTCTCTTCATCACCTCTAATGCCTGTTCCAGGCTCTCTCCCGCCATATAGCGCTTAGCTACCCATCTCACAATGAAGCGTGGTGCCAGTGGAAGCAAGCCAACAATTGACCTCCCCACCATCCCCATCAGCCCCATCAGGGATAGAGGCAAGACTTGACGATTGTGGGGTCAAAGTATCTCCCTCCCCCTTAGGATTGGGACTTTTATTTCTGCTAATAGATGACGCAGTGCTTCCCGCTGCCAACCCTTGAATGACTTCTTATCCAGGTGAACGAATATACGCCCTCCTGGAAAAGCCGAACGCGTTGATTCGATAGATGTCTCAACTGCGTACCTCCAATTTCCCGATGGGAGTGTGTCAGGGAAATCCTGTTGCTGAAAATCTAATGCGTAGCCTGCCAATATGTGACCAACCCAAACCTCTGACTCCGAAATTATTGCACGGTGCCGGGGTGCGTAGTGCCCACCCCCGAGACCAATCATTACATCGCCTTCTCCCTGCCATTGTCCGATTTGTTCGTTCCCATTTAGGCCAAGGCATTTCGAGATTGCTTCGGCCCATACGGCGGCCGCCCTTTCATCGACCCATCTATCGGGAGTTGATCCTATCTCCAAATACAATGTTGGACGAGAAAGCAACGGCCCGTGATGAGTGGCCTCGAGTGTGATATCGTATTCCCCATCAACTCCATGTTCTATTGCAATTCTACTCATTTCCCTAAATAGAGGCCCGAACCGAGGTGAAGGAGGGACAACCTGACCCTTGATTCCGCCTGCAATGCCTGCCTCTCCGTGAGGAGTTTCCCCTGGAATTCCTATCGCATGAAGGGTCAAAGCAGGAACCGCGCTAGAAGAAACGTGCCGAGATAATACTAGGACTTCTGAGACCTCCAAGCCAGTTTCGGTCTCGTGGATTTCGTCAATTCCATCCGACCAAATGTGGAGATCGTCAATTTCCACAATATGGGCTTCGGTGTTTTTGCTCATTCGGACATCCCCGTGAGTGAATTTCTCCGGATTTTGCCATTCTCCAGTGGAGACTAATGCATGCAATATGTTCATCGAAGCGGGGTCTTCCCTGGATGCGACCAATAAGATGCCCATGTTTGGTGATGGCGATGCAGATTTCAATATTCTCGGGCATTATTTCAATACCTGAACGACGGACCCGGTTTGTGAGTCGCGAGGGCATCGGCTTCCCGCCCCTAAGAATCGACAAGGGCGAGAATGCGAATATTTTGGCAGGCACCCAAGGTGAGCTGCTCAGGGTTGATGGAAATGGGACACCAATTGGAACTACAGCCAAGCCTTTCCCTGCACCATGCGTGGATGGGGTATGCCTGGATGACAGGTGGGTGGGTGTTTGGCTCGATAGGGAATTTGGAGAATGCAGAATGGCTGCACTACCACTCGATGGAGAATGGCTCGATGGCCCCAGTAGGGAAGAGTTGCGACTAGTGCCATCCTCTGGAGGCGACTTGAGGCCTGCAGGATCAATTTGGAGTCGTACACTCGATGCCGAGCCAATGAAGATGGGGCGGTCCGGGGAGGACTTGGTCTTCACCACGGCCTCTGGGATGTATATGGTTGACAAAGAAGCCAATGAGATATGGAGAGAGGAGCTGCCTTTGTGGCCAGAGATTTCGGGGATGGGGGTATTTGACAAAATTATCTGTGTGCAAGGCATTCCCGGAGGAGTAGTTATTCTGTCTCAGGCAGGGGGGGTGGTTGTCATCGATCCGTCTAACGGTTCGACGATCTTCTCGAAAGTTCTGGACATTAGTGACAAAATTGCTGGAGTTTCCTACTCGGAAGTAAGCGGATGGATGATGATGATGCATGGCGGCTCACTATTGACAGTTCAGAAGATTGAGGAAGAGGAGACCATAGTGAAGACTCCCGGGCCTGCTTTGGATGCTGTTATTGTTGATGGCGAATGGAGATGGACTGGTTGGAGGCACGATGGAATTCTTACCGATGGTAGGCCCAATTATTCCAGCAGAGATGGAATTGGCGTGGGGATTATCGGGGAAAAGGTACTGACCAATGATGGGTTCTGGGGCGAGTTCGGGGCCTGAAAATTATTGGTCGGCCTGAGAGTGTCCGCACTTTCCACAGACTTTCCTATCACTATGCTCCCCTAGGAAAACACCAGGTCCGCAGATGGGGCATGCAATTCCTTTGCGGACCAGTTCTCCGTCCTCAACAGAGTATTTCGAATGCTTGGCATTGGGATTCGGTCCTTCTCCCATCATTCATCCCCTCCTTGCTCGGTTGGAGATTCTTCTTCTGCATCATCTGTAGTGGATTCTTCCGTGGTTGGAGGGTTCTCGGTGCCTTCAGATGTCCTGTGACGTTCTACGATGTGTTCAGGTTCTATTGAAGCTGATTCAGCCGAACCGTAAACCAGTGCAATCCCAGATGTCCTCGACATTCCAAAGCGAGTGTTCACATTCTTGACGAAGACTAGGCTCTTGTCGGCCCCTGGTTCGGACTTTGCTGCCGCGTCAATCATCTCGGTTCGCGAGGGAGTAGGTCCCTTGGGATGATCCCAGCGGAAATTGAGTTCAACTCGGTCCAGCAGATGATTCTCCCGCCTTTCGACTATCTCCATTTTTTCACCTACCGTATGTTTACCTTAAGCGCGTAGCTTCCCGGGCTGGTAATATTCAACCTCTTGGCTACTTCGGACCTATCTGGATGCATTATCACAACGAAACCCTGCCAATCGGTGGTTACTGGGGCGCTTGGACAGTTCTTGCACTGTGGTGGATCAGATTTCTTCTCTGGGTCGGGGAGGATCATGTTGCACTCGCCACAGGCAAACGGTTGCTTGACCACTATTCATCGCCTCCGATCCATTCGAAGGAGCCCAAGCCGTCCATCTTGCAATTTAGGCCGATCTTGCTGGAACGGGGGTCGTTGTGGTTTATTGATTTGGACACGATTCGAGACCTAACAAAAGACCCTTCTCCGAGGTGCTTTCCGGTCTGCGACCCCTCGATCCTCTTTACTCCCAGATTTACCTGAATGGGCTCCTCTAGAATCTGGGACTTGTGGAGGAGGGCTTCCATCGGCCCAATCCTTACGAACGCTCCGTATTCCGAGACTTCAGAAACTGCCCCGTCAACAACCTCATTGCTTTCCATGGTGAAAACAAGGGCCTTGAATCTCACGTTCTGATAAATCGCCCCGTCGCCATGAATAATCTTGCCCCTACCAACTGCCTCGTGGTCAAACGTAAGCAGTGTGAAGTTCTCGTTCTCGTCGAATCGGCATTCGAAGGCATCGTGAGCTAGTTCGTCGATGTGATCCTCTAGTCTTCGACCCCTTCGGATATACTCAGCGGGTATTCTGATAGTGTCCTCTCTTGTCTCAAGGGTGTACATTTTCTCCCTCCTTTGCGGACCTTCCCGAAGCCGGCCGTGGGGGGGAGTCGCCTCCCGTCCCTCATCGGCCATGCCTCTGGAGGAGAAGTCCGTGCGGCCCGGCGACCCTCCACCCCTGTATAAGCACAGCGGATTGCCAGAAACCCTCGGCGGTAGGGAATAGCAGACAGACCGTAGGTCTGAATGTGGGTTTGGTGCGAATGTTCAAGTGGATTCCGAATCGCATCTTCGATTCTGATGGTAGCCGCCGCTTCTCGACTCGCGTCCCGCCGCAAGCTACGAAGCGTCGTTTCCGTTGCTCTTCTCCTTGCTATGTCGCTTAGTTACATGGTCTTCAACGAGATTCCTACGGACAAAGAATATCCCGATAATTCCACCAACATGATGACATCGGGAGAAAACGTCGCTGTTTGGACGGATGGAGGCCAACCATGGCCGCAATTCGGCAGAACGGGTTCAAGGGATGCGAATGTGCCAGAACACAATCCTAGTGGTGGTGCTGGATATGATGATCCGTCGAATTCCAGCACCTTGATGTCAATTATCGAGCCGTCGGTAAACTGGGTCTATGGGTCCTACTCAATCGGAACTGACTCGTTAGCCACTCCAATTGCCGACTTCGGAGACTCAATTGACATCGATGAAGGGGCCGAACAGCGATGCGGGGGTAGCTCTCTGTTCCCAATCCTAGTTCAGACTGTCGAAGTATCCGGCTCCCCTCGTAGCATACTGCGGATTATCGAGGGGGAAGACG